>CAYUIK010000045.1:0-37468 GCA_964444805.1 uncultured Acholeplasmataceae bacterium
ATCAGTGCCTTCTCAAAGGCCGCTAGACCCATCGGATCGTCTTTATGGTTGACGAGTTGATCGATTTTCCCCGTGATGGCATCAAGCGCATAAAGCACGCGTCGATGTCGCTCACCGCGAACCTTTTCGATGGCCTCGTGGAAGGTGGGAGAAACCGACAAAACGACAATTTCCGATCGATAAAAGTCTTCATCCCTGCGCCATAAACGGAAAAAAATCGCAGCGATCAAAGCTGCTAATCCGCTGATGACAAAAACGATCACCACGATCGACAGTGTGCCCGGTTCCATGAATATCTTCAACCTTTCCGATGTCTGAAAAACGGTTATCCAATTATATTGTATCATAGATTGATGGAATGTACGTTCAACCTGCCCGCCAGCAAGACCATACAAAAAGTCGTTATTTTTCACATCGATCGTTGAAATCGATCCATCTTTTCCCACAATGATAAAATTTAAGAAAAACGTATGATTATTCGGTGCAAAAACAACAGCAGATCGATTAAATTTATGATAGAATTAAAATAGATTAAGAATTGGAGGGTTTATTGATGAAAAAAGAGATTACAGTACAAGGACTACGCAAGTTCAACATCATCATGGGTGGTATCCACCTTTTCCAAGGCGTCCTCATGATCATTTTGGGTCTGACGGTTTCGCAGTTCGGTGATTTCAAATTAAGCATTACCCAGAATTATTTGCAGTTCGTCCGGACAGGTCCCGAATCGGGCTATCTCGAACTCGCTACCTCACAGATCTTCACGCTTCCCTTTTTCGCCCTCGTGGCATCCTTCCTGTTGATTTCAGCCGGCGCACACGCCCTCATATCTTTCCCGAAAAAGCTCAACGCCATGTACAACAAGGATCTCATGAACGGCATCAACAAGCTCCGTTGGTTCGAATACGCACTCAGTTCTTCGGTCATGATCGTCTTGATTTCCTACCTCTTTGGTATCGCTGACATCGCATCGCTCGTTCTGATCTTCATCGTCAACGCATCCATGAACCTATTCGGGCTCGTCATGGAACAGCTCAACTCGGGACGCGACAAGGAAAACGTCGATTGGGGTCCCTTCATCTGGGGTACGATCGCCGGACTCGCTCCCTGGATCGCCATCATTCTCTACATGACTGGGGCAACCGCCGAAGCGACCGAACAGACACCTTGGTTCGTCTGGGCGATCGTCGGTACGTACTTCGTGGCTTTCAATACGTTCCCCGTCAACATGATCCTGCAATACTTGAAAAAAGGCAAGTGGGCGAACTATCTTTACGGTGAGCGCGGCTATATCGTTTTGAGTCTCGTTGCCAAGACCGTTCTCGCTTGGCTCGTCTTAGTTGGAGCACTCCAACCATCGTAATTCGTTTGCAAACTCTAGGACCGGGGCAACCCGGTCCTTTCATTAAAAAGAGAGGTCCCCATGTCACTTAGAAAAATTTATCGTCCGGAACTCTATCAGGGTGAAAAAAAGAAAACGAATTACTTCGAAGGCTGGTACTTCAAACTCGTTTCCGCGGATTTGAAATACGCACTTGCCTTGATTCCGGGTATCAGTAAAAACGAAAAGGATCCCCACGCTTTCATCCAGGTGTTTCTCTCGAAAAAAGATGAGAAAACCACGTTGAAGACCGATTATATCCGCTTTTCGGACAACGACTTTCAGTTCAGCAAGGACCAGTTTTTAATCCGGATTGGCGATAACGTCTTTACCAAAAACCACGTCAGCATAAATCTGCAAACGACATACGGACCGCTTATCGGCACATTCACGTTCAAAGGTCACGTGCCGATCGAAACGAATCCGCTTCGTCCGAACATCATGGGTTTTTTCGGTTATTTGAACTTTATGGAGTGCTATCACGGCGTCATCAGCATGTCCCATGAAACGATGGGTACGCTTACTTTCCAAGACGAAGCAATCGTCTTCGATCATGGGAAAGGTTATCTCGAGAAAGACTGGGGAAAATCCTTTCCAAAGTCCTATGTCTGGATCCAGTGCAACCACTTCAAAAACGATCAGACGTCACTCATGTTCTCCTATGCCCATATTCCCTTTCTCGGGCGCACCTTTCAAGGTCTGATCGCGAACCTTGTCCTAGACGGCAAGGAGTACCGTTTCGCGACCTACAATGGCGCCCGGATTCTCAAGGAAGAGATTAAGAAGGATTCCGTCTATTACTTGATCAAGAAAGGCCGATATGCGCTGGAATTGCACGCTAAAACGACGGTCCAGACCGATCTGAAATCGCCTAGAAACGGACAAATGGTCGAGTCGATCAAAGAAGGTCTTTCCGGCGACATCGAGCTTCAGCTCTGGGACAAAAACGGCTTGATCTATTCCGATCAAGGAACGAGCGCCGGTGTGGAAATCATGAAAGACCCATCCGCTGAAACATGAAGAAAATGCCTGGGACGCGAAGAAACGTTTCTTCGCGTCCCAGGCATTTTTTATGCGTCTTCCTTTAATCTCTCTGATCGATCGTCTCGATCGTTTGTCGACATGTCCCGTAATCACGCGAACGAACGATGACCTCGCCTCGGCCCGGTTCTTTCGCCTTGACCCAAAACGACTGGATGCCGCCTTGAAGGGTTCTCGTTGCCGGTCCGATGCGTTCTAAATTCCCGCTTACTTCGATCGTGAAAACGTCCTTGTTGTAAAAGGCTCGCTCACCCAACCGGTTTTTCAGTTCGCAGGAAAGACGCATGACGTCATACGTGGTATCGATTACCATGTTTTCCCGGTCTTTCGAAAGCTCGATTCGATAGTGGTCGTCGTGTCCTTTTTCGATCTCGGCGACGACTTCACCCTTGATGTATCCTTTGAACAGATAGTGTTTGGCGCGATCGCCCCACCCGCCGACGTAAGTCGTATAGAGCTTGACGAGATCGTCATACTTGAGTCGATATTTGAGCATGATGTAGGCCATTTTGATTTTCATCATGACCGTCATCTTCAACTCGTTATGAAGCATCTTGAGCATGACTTTTTTGAGCATGCGTGCATCCCGTTTGGAAAACGATTCGTGCGCTTCGATCTGATTGCCGATCAGGTCGCGAATGACGATGGGCGGAGCATCGAGTCCGGGGTAATCGGACTGTCTTGCATAGGTGCCGATCTTTTCACCGTTTTTATACATGTCCACGTAGTCGACGTTCGTCCAGATATAGATCGATTTCAGTTCACCACCCGGATGTTCTCCGATCTGCATCATCGAGGTCACGTTCATGTAGGGTTCTTTTCGTTGTGAGGCGTAAACGGCTGCCGCGTACTTGTCGTTGCGGTTGATATCCAGAACACCGTGGTGACAGATATGGTCGTTACTGCCAAAATCATGATGGGTATGGTAATCGTTCATACACCAGCCGATCGCCCCCATCACACCATGATGTCGGGCTGCGTCGCTTAATACTTTTGCATGTCGCTTCGCCTGGTCGATGCGGTGGCGTTCACTGTCGAAGGACTTCGTCGGAAACATGTGCCCGTTGTGTTCGGTGATCAGGTAAGGGTGTCGTGCTTTCGTCATACGCCTTTTTTTCGTGATGCCGGCGTTATCGCCCCTATGATGAAAATCATTGACGGTATAGACGTCTTCTAGGAGGTTGCTCTTGGCGAAAAAGCGTACGCCCCCGGTCGGACGCGACGTATCGATCGACTTGGCGAGTGCCGTCGTCTTGCGATAGAAATCGTCATCGTCTTGGGATTCGTTGATGCGCGTGCCGATCATGACGATGGCAGGGTGATTGTAGTCGGTAATCATGAGTGCTTCTAGATCCGTTAAGGCCTGATTTTTCCAGGCGTCATCACCGAGGTGTTGCCAGCCGGGCAATTCGGTAAACACGAGAAGTCCCCGCTCATCACAGCGATTGAGGAAGTGCTTCGAGGGGGGATAGTGCGAACTGCGGACAATGATAACGCCGAGTTCGTCCTTTAAAATGTCGACGTCCTTTTCCTGGGCCGACTTCGGCATGGCATAGCCGACATAGGGAAACGATTGATGGCGGTTCAAACCGCGCAGAAAGACTTCTTTTCCGTTCAAATAGAAGGCATCCCGGGATACTTTGATCTCGCGTATGCCAAAGCGCTCATAGCCGATTTCCACCCCGTCGATCGTGATGAGCATGTCGTATAGAACCGGATGATCGATCGACCAGAGATCGAGTTGGTGCGGGAAGGTGAGCTCAAGCCGTTTTTGATCGGATACGTGTTTGAACGAGGTGATTTCTTTATCGTCTTTGCACACGAAAAAGCGGATGTCGCTGCTTTCATCCGAATCCTCTTTCAAGAGATTCAAACGCACATTGAGCGTATCCCGATCGCCATCGATCAAAACGTAATCGAGTGCGACCGGACCTGTTTCGATGAGCGTCACTTCCCGGTATATGCCGCCATAGGTCAAGTAATCGATCAGTCCGCCGAACGGCGGATGATCACCCGATTCATGACTGTCGACATAGACGACGAGATTGTTTTCGTTTTGCACGTAATCCGTCAACTCAACCCGAAATGTCGTATACCCTCCGACGTGTTCTAAGAGCTTCGTGCCGTTGAAATGGATGATCGCCTTGGACATGACGCCTTCGAAAAGGACGAAGAGCCGTCGTCCTTTTTCGAGATCATAGGTAAACGTCTTCTGGTAGGTGAAATGCCCTTCGGTCATCGTTTCATCGAAGTAACCCGCCAAAACGTCCGTGGCGTTGTGCGGCACGTCGACAGACGTGCCATCGATCGGTTCTAAGGGTGCCTTTTCGTCATACCCTTTTTTGAACGTCCAGTCACCGTTGATCGGTGTTCGAACGATCTTTTTCGTCACGTATCCATTCATGAGGAAACGATGATCGTCCCACTCTTGCGTTTGAAGGCGTCTTCGGCCCGCTCGAGTGAGGAAATGACGGATGGTCTGCCCGTTGCTGTCGTAAAGGCCATGCAGGCTTCGATCTTCGGTAACATCGAACCGGGTTTGAAGTGTTTGAGGTGATCTTTGAGTTCGTCAACGGTCACGCGCGTCAATTTCTTCTGGTTTTCCGTGTTGAAATCCAGATAGACGTGGTCGACCGCGGTCAGAATAACGAGTTCATCGGCCCCGATGATCTCGGCCATTTTGGCACTCGCGTGATCCTTGTCGATCACAGCATCGACACCATGATATCCCTGTTCATCCGCGACGACGGGAATACCGCCACCACCGGCGGCGATGACGACATGGTTTTCTTCGAGCAACGCGAGAATGCTGTTCTTTTCGAGAATGTCGACCGGTTTCGGACTCGCGATGACGCGACGATAGCCCCTTCCGGCATCCTCGATCATGTCATAGCCCAATTCTTCTGTCATCTTTTTCGCTTCCGCTTCACTGTAAAAGCTGCCGATCGGCTTCGTCGGGTGTTGGAAAGCGGGATCGTTTTTGTCAACGAGAACTTGCGTAACGACTGACGTCACACAGCGACGCATCGCGCTCTTTTCGAGCATATTCACAAGCGCATTTTGAATGTGATATCCGATGTATCCCTGACTCATCGCGCCGCATTCCGCGAACGGCATGTCCGGTGTCGACGTCGATTCATTGAACGCGAGATTGATCATGCCGACCTGAGGACCGTTTCCATGAACGATGACGATTCGATGACCTTCTTCGATGAGCGGAAGAAGCGCGTAGGCGACCGTTTTAAGCAGTTCTTTTTGTTCTCCCGGATTTTTTCCAAGCGCGTTTCCGCCCAGCGAAATGACGTATTTAGACATGGAACGCACCACCGATCGTTGCCAGCATGACGGCTTTGATCGTATGCATACGGTTTTCTGCTTCAGCAAAGACGACGGACTGTTTGGATTCAATCACGTCATTGGTCACTTCGAGTTCGCCGTTTTGGACGACCGGAAAGGCAGCGCCGAACGCTTCGGCGATCTCGCGACCGAGCACGGTATCCTTGCCGTGAAAGGCGGGGAGACAATGCATGAAAATCGCTTGGTTACCGGCCGCTTCCATAATCTTTCGATTGACCTGATAGGGTCCGAGTGCCTCGATGCGCGACCGTCTGATCGTTTCCGGTTCGCCCATGGAAAACCACACGTCCGTATAGATGACATCCTGATCCTTCGCACCCGCCAACGGGTCTTCGATGAACGCAAGAGTCGCGCCCGTTTTGACGGCGATTTCCTGACACGTATCGATCAAAGCCTGATCGGGCATGAGACCCTTCGGGGCGACACCGGTAAAATGCATCCCCATCTTCGCGCAACCGATCATAAGCGAATTACCCATATTGTTTCTCGCATCACCATAATAGGCGAGACGAATACCTTTAAGATGACCAAACTGTTCCTCGATCGTCATGAAATCGGCCATGATCTGGGTGGGATGATACGTGTCGGTCAGTCCGTTCCAAACCGGGACACCGGCGTTTTGCGCGAGCATCTCGACGTCTTGCTGCAAATAGCCGCGAAATTCGATCCCGTCATACATCCGTCCGAGTACGCGTGCCGTATCGGCAACGGATTCCTTTTTACCCATTTGTGATCCGTTCGGTCCGAGATAGGTCGTGCTCATTCCGAGATCGGCCGCTCCCACCTCGAAGGCACAGCGCGTTCGCGTGGAATCCTTTTGAAACAGCAGACAAACATTTTTACCCACGAGATGACGGTGGGCGATCCCGGCCTTTTTTTCCTGTTTCAAGCGACGCGAAAGCGCGATCAAAGACTGGATTTCCTCGGGACTGAAATCGAGTAAAGTAATGAAATGTCTTCCTTGCAAGTTCATGGTTTTCTCCTTTTATATGTTTTCTCTTTCGAGCGGCATGGTCATGCATCGTGGTCCGCCACGACCTCTCGAAAGTTCGGATGATTCGATTTCAAGAACGGTGATTCCCGCCTCTTGCAAGAGACCGTTCGTCACGTGATTTCGGTCGTAGACAACGACTTTACCGGGAGCGATCGCCAGTGTGTTCGCACCGTCGTTCCACTGTTCGCGCACGCTCGTAATGACATCCGTTCCCCCACAGCGAATGAGCGTAATCGGCGTCTTCAAGTGCTTTTCAAGGACCTTTTCGAGCGTGTCGACAACCTTTTCAACGACCAGTTTTTCATCATTCGTTATTTCAAAAACGGTAAGCGTCTGTTCGATTCCGGGATGAATCGTAAACACGCCGTAATCGACTTGCGTGAATACCGTATCGAGGTGCATGAATGCTCGCATTTTGGGAATATTGAAGGCAAGTATCGTCTTAAACGTCTCCTTTGCGGCAAAGATCTGCTTGGCGATACGCTCGATCGCGCGTGGATCGGTTCGCTTGGAAATGCCGATGGCGAGGACGTCCTCGCTCAAAACGAGAAAATCACCGCCTTCGAAGTCATAGCGATCTTCCCGATTGTAATAGAACGGCATGTGCTTGCCGTAAAAACGGGGATGATAGGTCAGGACGTACTTGGAAAAAAGCGTTTCCCTTCGTCTCGCATGCGTCGACATCCGACCGATGGCGGCACCGTTTCCGACACTGGCAAACGGGTCTCTTTGAAAAAAGAGGTTGGGAAGCGGGTCCATGAGAAAGGGATATTCGTCTTCGAGCATGTCGATGATCGAGTTCGATTTTTTCAAGTCGACGTCGTTCTTCCGGACGCCTTCGATCAGTTTGAAGACCATGTCCTTCGTATCGAGACGCTTCAAGTAGTTTTCCAGCGTATTTCTGATCGTTTCCGACTTGATCATCGACTCGTCGATGAACGTCAGTAAAAAATCATCCTTGACTTCCGGGTGAGCGTCTAACGCTTCGGTCAGCATATCGGTCAAATAAAGCACTTCGATGCCCTCATTCTGTAGTTTATGAACGAAGGAATCGTGCTCCCTCTGAGCGATTTTCAAATAGGGAATGTCGTCGAAAAGCAATTTCTCGAGTAAATCCGGCGTCAAATTTTCCAATTCCTTGCCGGGACGATGAACGAGAACCGACTTGAGCTTACCGATTTCCGAACGGATGGAGATCATGAGCCATCACTTCCTTTCTGATAGATGCGCGGTACCCGCGCGGATATGGACGTGCACACTTCGTAGTTGATGGTCGATAAGCGCTTGGCGACTTCATCGACCGACACGATACCGCCGAAGAGTGTCACGAGGTCGTTCTTTTCAATCGTGTCATCGACTTTGACGAAACAGGCATCCATGCAGATTTTACCGACCAGCGGATAGCGTTTTCCGTTGATTTCGACGTCTCCACCCGCGTTCATGCGGATAAAACCGTCGTCATATCCGATTGGTAAAATGGCGATACGTTCGTCTTCGGTCGGACAGTAACTCGCACCGTAGCCGACACAACTCCCTTTGTAAATCGTTTTGATCTGGGCGATTCGACTTTGCAGGCGCATGACCCCTTTCAAAGGCGGATCGATCGGAAAAGCCGAAAGACCGTAAAGGGAACACCCGAGTCGGGCATGGGTCGTAAAGTCGTAATCCTTTTCGTATTTGAAGATCGCCGCCGAGTTACCGACATGGATACCCGTTTTTCCTTGAATCCACGGCAAGATTTCTTGGAAACGATCAAGCTGTTTCCGGTAATAGTTCTCTTCGACATCGGCGGTGGAAAAGTGCGTATAAACGGCTTCAAGCGATACGTTCTTTTTGTCATAGAGACGCTTTAGCGCCCGCTTGATCCGATCCGGTCGAACCAGCCCGTATCGCCCCATGCCGGTGTCGACTTTCAAATGGCAACGCAAGGGCCGATCGAAAGACAAAACGGCTTCGAGTATGTCCTCGTCATAGATCGTCATGATCAGATTTTCCCGTCCGCATCGATCGAGTTGATCGGCGAGAACCGGACCCAGCAACAAAATATCGAGATCGTTGAAATGCTTTCTGAGCTCGAGTGCCTCTTCGATCAGCGAAACCGCACACATGCGTACGCCATGTTCATAGAGGTGTGCCATGACCGGAATTGCTCCATGTCCGTAAGCGTCCGCTTTAACGACGGGAATGATCTGTTTGTGTCTGGTCGCTTCTTTCGCTCGTTCATAGTTTTCGAGCAGATGACCGAGATGGATTTTTGCCCACGTCTTTCGATAGAACGTTTCAGACATAGTTTTTCTCCACATAAGGACTCGTCATGAGACTGAGAATACCGCCATAGGTCAGTTTGAAACGAAGCGTATCACCGATTTTAACCGGATTTTCACCAACGTTGACGATCAGGTGATCGCTACTCGATCCGATGATCTCGAAGCCCTCCGCTAAAATCAAGTCGTGATGGCTCACGTCCTGGCGGCCGATCGCGAGAATCGCGCGATTCATGGGACCGCGATCGATGAACGTTGGTCGATTGCCGAAAGCATCCATTCCCGTCATACCTTCCGGTTTCGAAGGTTTGCGTTTGTATTCGATGATATCGGCTTCGAGAACGAAGACATCGTCATGCATGCCACGAATTGCCTTTCCGTAAGCCGTTTCACGTCCCAAAAGGAGTGCTTCACCGATGCGAAGGTGATTGACGAATGGCGGCAACTCCCCGTTCATCAGAAGGTCGACCGAGGAAGAGTTTCCACCGCTGATGCACGTGAGCGGTCTTTGAATGGCACCTTCGATCTGATCTTTGATCTCTTTTAGTCTTTGATAGACGTCAGGCGTCGGAATGAGTCCGCCGTAACAGGTCAGATTCGTACCGATTCCTTCGAGGTGAACGTTTTCCATGCGCTCGATTTCACGAATGTCAGCGAGTACGAGATTTCGGTAGTGAATCCCTTCTCGCAGATCACCGAGGTCGAACATGAGAATGATGCGGTGCGTCATGTTGTGGCTGCCGGCACGACGATCGATCGCTCGAATCGTTTCCATTTCCGAGTTCAGTGAGACGTCGCTGTAGCGAATAACCTCATCGATTTGGTGGATCGAAGGCAGTCTCAGAAGCATGCGTTCGTGGGATCCCGTCATTTTTTTGAGATTGATCATCCGGGAATCGGCGAAACGAATGCCGGGGGATTTCGCGAGTGTCGACAGGATTGTCTCGTCCGCACAAAAACACTTCGTCACGACCGACATGTCGACATCATGTGCAGCGAAGTGCGATTTGAGCACATTGAGATTTGTTGTTAGCTTGGCAAGGTCAATTTGTATGTTTGGCATCCCCATCGTCTTCACTCCAGTTCAATGTTTTTTTCAACAATGCTTTCGCTACGTCGCGATCGACATGCGAGAGCACGCCGATCGCCGCGAACACGTAGTCCGAATCCTTGCGGATCGTAACGTTCGGATCAGGTGCGAGCTTCGTATGGGCGTTTTTGAGATAGGTTCGAACCATGTCGGTCGCGTGCCGATCATAGATCAGTGCGCCCCCGGTCAAGGCGATCAGTCCGACTTCCGTCGTATCCCTGCCGTCCGGAATCATTTTGACTCCACTCGTCGTAAACACGCGTCGCTGATCGCCGATATGTCGATCGAGCGCCTCCCGCACGCACTGTTCGCTCAAATGCGAGACAAAGGTCAAACCACGTTCGCTTGTTGGAATAAACGGTTCTTCGACCAGTTCCAAAAGATCTGCTTCCGGACACGCCAGCATACCGGCAAGTTGTCCTGTTTTGAACGTCTTCATGACGTTTTTTCGGTTGACATAGACACCGAGATCGCCTTCAACCGTTCGTTTGAACAGCGCTTCGCCTTCATGATAAAATCGTCGTTCCAAATCCGGTTTCAAGACCGAATGGACGTCCGTGGTCGCACCACCGACGTCGATGGTCATGACGCTTCCGGCCAGCTCCGACAGCAGCATCGTGGCATCCATCACCGCACCCGGAGTGGGTATGATCGTGTGGTCGACCATCTCGAATATTCGTTCCATGCCTTTGGCGTGGATGATATGCTTTTCAAACGTATCATAGATCGCCTGTCTGAGCGGCATGATGTTCAAATCGTCGACGCGCGGATAGACGTTTTCGACGATGGTGATCCGCTCGTTTTCGAGTGCGCGAATCCGGTCGTGATTGGCGATGTTTCCCGCATAGATCACCGGAATGTCCAGTTTTAAAACGGCCATCAGGTTGTTCATGGCGACCTTTTTTTCACCGTAATCGGTCCCGCCGGCGATGACGATCATGTTCGGCCGGATCGCCTTGATCCGTTCGATATGCTCATCTTCGAGTTCGTTTGCCGTTATGAGATGGATATTGGCGCCGGCATTGAGTGCGGCTTCTTTGGCAGCGCGCGCCGTCATCTCGTAGACGAGTCCGTGCACGGTAATCTTGAGTCCACCGGCGGCACTCGAGGAAGCGAACATGTTTTTATAAGTCAACTTGGAAACCGCGAGTTTCGTTTCTAAGTCCTGGATCGCTCTTTTAAGCCCGATCGTGACATCCGTGTCCACCGTCGTTTCCGACATGCCTCGTCCGAGAAAACGGGCGGGTGCGAACATGAACGCACTGACGACGGTCGTCGTACTGCCGATTTCGGCGACAATACAATCAACCTTCATGATTCGACCGACACTTTTTGACGAGAAAACTCGCGACATCGATGCCTTTCGTACCACGACCGAAGCCTTGATCCATGCCGTGGGCCAAAGCGATTTCCGGTGTCACCTGTGTTCCGCCGGCAAGCAGGATGAGTCGGTCGCGTACGCCTTTTTCCACGGCATAATCATGCAGTTTCTGCATGCTGCGGTAATGGATCTCATCGTGGGAAATAATCAAGGAAATCATAATGACTTTCGCATCCATTTCGATGGCGGCATCCACGAACTTCTCGATCGGAACACTCGTCCCGAGGTAGGTATATTCGATACCGTATTTTTCGATACCGCCATGCTTGATATCGAGAATTTCCCGCATACCGACACTATGCTCGTCGTTACCACCGGTTCCCGCGACAACTTTGAGCGGATGTTCCTTGAAATAACGATGGATATCGTCTTCGGGCAGCGTCTCGGTTCGTTTGGGAAGGACGAGCTTAGACGTATCGATGTCGAAGGGAACGGTTCCCTTGATCTGAACGCGCGTGCCTTCAGCCGGGTGCATGATTTCGCGATGAATGACTTCGACGGACGTCAAATTCATCTTTTTGCCGACTTCGATCGCCGCCGCTTCGGCGAGATCCTTTTCGACGGGAAAAAACATGTCGACGGTGACAACACCGTCTCCAAGCCATTGCACTTCCGGTTTGAGTAGGGATGTGCTCCGGTATGTCTCGGTCTCATCGAGCCTGGTCGCTACGGTATCCTCGAGATCGAGTTCATCGACGTATTGGATCATATTCCGATTCTCAAAGGTCGAACCACCGATGAGCTTCGCAGGGTCAGAGATGGCCTTTGGATCATATTGGCTGACGTTGTTATACCCGTAATGGGCATTGACGGGAGCGAGATAGTCCTTCGCCCGTTTGATTACCGTGTTCGCACCGATGCCGCCATCGATTTTCCGATGGATCCCGTCATCGAAACGTTCGGGATAGTATCCGCTATCGACGAACATGCCGTCTTCGACGGATTGAAAGTAACCGCCGGATTGAACGATTTCCTCGAGCATGAGTACCGCCCGTTCTTTCAGTTCGCGTTTCGTTCGATCGAGGTAACCGCCCTTGGAAAAATCGAGCATCGAGGATAAGTCGTCCATACCGACGAGTGCCTGTTTCGCCGTATCGAGTGCTTCGATGTTGTAGACGTGCCAGGGAACGTTTCGCCCTTCGTCCGGGGTAATCGTCGATTGGATGTCCGCGGACGTCAAGCGAGAAATAAGTAGATTCAATACGTGCGTCACGGTCGCTTCTCTCGTCGAGGAATCCATGTATTTCGTATTCATCTGTGCCCGCATTTTGTATTGCGGGAAAAACTCACGCAGGGCGAGGGCATAGGGCAAATTGAGTTTCAGATCCGGGCTCGGTGGCGCTGCCGGCGGGACGGTTGAAAGACAGATCAGGTCGGGCCTGATGCCGACGCGTTCACTCATTCGACTGTTGATGGCGTGCTGAACGAGCAGTTCGGGCATGACTTTCCAGGCGTCTCTTGCTGTTGCGTTGGCGTTGTGCGCACCATCGATCTGAGCGATTTCGCCATAAGCCATGATCGCCTTGCTTTCGGCGGCATCGACGAAACTGCGAATCATGTTGATGTTTCGGTAGAGCACATTGTATTGCGGATCCTGGTGCGCTCCGTTGACGCCTTCTTCGACGAACATGACGGCGATTTCCGGTCCGGCTACCCCGGAAACATAGGAATGATAGTTGATCTTTCTTCCCACTTCGTCTTCGATCAGGTCGAGTGCTTTCCGTTGGGCTCGAACCTGTTTCCGTGTAATCGGTACACCCCCGACACCCTGAGGCGTCCCTTCGAGCAATCCGTCCATGTGCGACTGGCCGGCCGTACGAATGACCATGATGTGATCGGCTCCGTGGTAGGCCGCCATCCGCATTCTCCGGATGTCGTCTTCGAACCTGCCCGAGGCGATTTCACTCGTGATCGTTTCCGCCGGTTGCGGGTCAATGTCGAACAGGTTTCGAGCTGAAGGCAAAGGTACGCCGTTTTCCAGGTCATCACTGACTTCCTTGTAGTCGAACGGTCCGATTTTCCGTGGTTTCTTTTCCCGCCAGGTCCAACCGCGACGCCGGGGAACGTAGTGTTCGAGATCCTGAAGGATATGTCTTATATCGAGCTTTTCGTTCGGTTTGATCACGTTGAAAACACCTCCTTGATGGCAGCGAGAGCGTCGCTTTCCAACAGTTTTTCTCCCGCCTCTCTCAGGCTGATGGCGTGATCTTTCGCGTAACGATAGACGATATGACCGGCACCATGAGCGAGCAGGTCGTGTTCAAAAAAGCGATCGGTCAATCGTTTCGCTTCGGCGGATGAAAATCCCATCCGCATGAGTACGCTACGTTCAATGGCCGGTGTCGTATAGTCGTGGGCCAGTTTCATGACGGGGTCGAGCAGTCTGTCGGTCAATTCATTGAAATACGAGCGAAGCGCTTGTTCGTCCAGCGAATCCAAGTGGGCGCGCCTCGTCTTGAAATCATCTTTTCGCGGTTTCATTGATTTCCTCCCATAGTTTGGCAAGTCGATCCTTTTCGACTTTCAGTTCGGCTGAAAGATAGTTGACGTCCTGATCGGTCAATGCTTGACCGACATAGTGCTTCAGATAGGATCGCCTGAGATCATCCATATTCAGTTCGCGATGACGGATCATGCTGCCGTCTTCGGGAAAAACGATCGTTTTCCCGGGAATCTCTGTCAGAGGATCGCCGAACAAAAGCTCGATTCCGTGCTCTTTGGCGAAGTGGACTTGCGCATTGACGTGCTTGCCGGCACCGGTATATTCGGTTTCCTGACAGACGATGATGTGGTCTTTTGGTAGCGTTTGTGCGAGTGAGAAGGCTGCTGCCAGACTGGTATTGCCGGCCGGTCCGCGTTCGAGCCCTTCGAGTATGGCGAGTGCTTCGGTCAGATAGAAGACACTCCCCTGATTGAGCAGGACGTAGCGATCCATATAGCGTAGTGGACGCGCGGCACTGCGCGGCACATCGCTTCGGTCCGGAAACGTCGAAAAGGGAATACCGAAACCGGTATGACCGGTCGTAAAGGACTTCCTGTTGAAATCGACGTCGCTTCCCATGTGCAACCCGGTCAAATCGACACTGGCCGCGACGATCGTCGTATCGATCGCTTTCGCTTTTTTCAGTCCCCGGGCGGTCCCGGTCAGGTTCCCGCCACCGGCGTTGGTGGCGATGACCATTTCCGGATACTTCCGATAGCGTTTGAATACTTCGGTCGCGATTTCAACGCCGAGCGTTTCGATTCCCATAATACCGTAAGGCGAATAGAGCGAGGCGTTGAAATAGCCCGTTTCTTCGAGCAGAAAGAGAAATTGATTGAACAGCTCCGGTCCGACGGACAGTTGGACGACCTCGGCACCGTATGCCTGGCAAGCTCGGGCTTTTTCGATGATTTCCGGTTGTCCGACACCCTTCGAGTCGAAGCACTCCTGCACGATGATGCACTTCAATCCGGCTCGGGCGGCCAGGGCGGCCACAGCGGCTCCATAGTTTCCGCTCGTCGCGGCGATGACCCCTTTGTAACCGAGTCGCTTGGCGTGATGAACGCTCATCGCCGCCCGTCTCGCCTTGAATGAACCGCTCAGGTTGGCCGCTTCGTCTTTAAGCAGTATTTTCGCTCCATAACCCTTTTTCGCGTATTTTCGGGCATATTCGGTCAATCGTTTCAATTCGATCAGAGGCGTTTGACCGACGTTGTTTTCATGCTGAATCCGTTCGACATCAGCAAGCGTATAACCGGCATTCTGCATCATCTTTTCATAGTCGAACCCGATGCCTTCCGTTTCAAAGAGATCGTAATCAAGACCGAGCGACCGTTTCATGATCTGTGAGCGTCTTTCCATAATCTTCTCGTAGTGTGTCATAGGTCCTCACGCATATCCTTTCTGATCTTTTGTCGGACGATGCGCAGCTCTTCGACGTGACCGCCGAAATCATGATCATATGCCGGATCGACAGCTACGAGAATGCCTTCTTCGATCCGTCCGGTTTCCGTTTTGATCCGGACGAATTGATTGAGGTCCGCTTCTTCGATCAACGTCCCACGCATACGCATTTCAAGTGGGATGTTTTTTGTATCTTCCGGTACGCTTTGATTGCGCTTCCCCGCTTTGAGAAGCGTCCTTTGGATTTCAACGTAACGATTTTTCTCGACCATGCTTCCATCTCCTTATCTCCGGTAATCCGTGTGATCTTTGCCGAATAAAAGAGAAACCCGTGTATGACTAGGTTCTCTCGTTCAATCGAGTAAATCCCGCATATCGCCGAGAATGGCTCGCGGCACGGGAAGATCGATCATCGTTTTCAGTCCGGGCTTGGCGTTGATGACGTGGGGAATCATATTGACGCACATCGCGATCGTCCCGATTCCACCATCGATTTCCGGGGTGATGGCCATATTGATTTCCGGTGTCCCCTTGATTTCGATATAGTCGCCCGTATGCGTGCCTTCCATCAAAGGCTCGATCTGTTGGGGGTGATGCATATCGATCATGACTTTGTTATCCACTATGCCTTGTCCGGTCATGTGTATGCCGGCAAGCGTCCCTTTCTTCGCTTCACCGTAAGGGCTCTTCCGATCGACGGTCGTCATGATTGGTTCCATCTGTTGAGCGAATCCCGATAACTTGAGCCCGAGTGCATCGGCGATCATATGGACGCTTTCTTTGAAACCGACGTGTCCGGCAAGCTCGTTTCTCTCTTTCTTTTGTCTAAAGGTTTCCAAGTCGATGCCGACCCCCTGTTCTTCCATGACGGCCGGTCCGAAAGGACTGAGACTGTTGACACGATTGGCCTTGATGTGCGTGACGTCCGTCATCGTACCCGTTAGCGCGACGACGAGCAAATCCATGATGAACCCGGGGTTGATCCCCGTTCCTAGCACGGTCACATTATGAGCTTTTGCGAGTTCATCGATCTTTTGGGCGAGTTCAGGCGCATTCGCCTTCGGATAGGCCATTTCTTCCGCGGTACTGATGCAGTGGATGCCGTGTTTTACAATCGTCTCGATCTTGGGAAAAGCTCCTTTGACGAAACTGTCCGTCGCGAGCAGACAAAGATCGACTGCTTTGTTATCAAGAAGACTTTCGATGTCCGCCTGGATTACGATCTCTGAGTCGATATCGCTTTGATTCAAAACGTCTTTGACCTTTTTTTGCACGTATGCCGGGTTACGATCACAGACGCCGACGATGTCGACGCCTTTTTTGTGATAAAGCATATCGGCCATGCCTTGGCCCATCGCTCCGAAACCCCAAATAACAACACCGATGTTTTTCATTGTTTTGCCACCTTTCCATACATCAATGATAGCACGAAAGGGCTTTCATTGTAAAGCCGGACGAGATGCGATTTCAGCGAAATCGGACCCCCCGAAAAAAGATGGGCCTTTGCCCATCTTAAAGGTTCGAAACACGGATCATCGCTTGGACGTGTTGAAGGTTCTTCCCAAAACGAAAAAGTAGTCGGACAAGCGATTGAATAGCGCTAAAAGGTCCGGATTCAAAGGCTTTTCGTTGTTGAGAAGAATCAGTTCTCTTTCGGCCCGCCGAATCGTCACTCGAACCATATTGAGGGCGGAAGCCGCTCTGGTTTGATCGAGTCGAATAAAGTTTTTCAAAACCGGAAGTTGATTTTGCAAGTCATCGATTTTCGCTTCGATTCCGGTCGTATATTCCGCTTTGATCAGGCGCTGTTCTTCATCGTCCAAGGCGATTTCATGGGCGGAATCAAACAGGTATTTGTGAATCCGATCGAGATCGCTTAAAACGGACGAATCGTCGATCTCGTGTTTGGCGAGCAAAATCGTTGCCATGGCTTCATCAATCGTTCCGTTAACGGAAATGTGCAGATCCGCTTTGGTCACGCGTCTTTGCATGAGATCGGTTTGTCCCTGATCTCCGGTTTTCGTATAGATTTTCATCATTTCACTCCTTGCGTGATCGTTTCTTCGATCACTTTCTATCTCCATTCTACACCATCGCTAAGTCGATTACAACATCGTCGGTGCACGGCGATCATGTTTATGATAAAAGGATCGGATCGCATCTTCTACTTCCTTGAAAGAACACGTCCTAACGGACTCCTCGGTTTTGTTTCGATCGGTAACCGTGGCTTTTTCACCGTCGTCATGTTCGACTTGAACATAGACTTGATCCGCAGCGGATAAGACGAAAAACCAGTCGGAAGCATCACCTGAAAACGCCTGATAGAAAGCGATCGCCTGCTCGACCGTCACGGGCTTTGCCTGGTCACTGTGGATGTCGATCTTTAGCTGTTTCGCTTCGCCATAGAACGAAATCGTGGAGGTCTTTGACCGATCGTATTCTTCTTCGAAGCGAGGTAAGTCGCTACCCGTTACAGAAAAGGATATGAAACGGTCCTTTTGAAAAAGAAGTTCACCCTTATCACCGTTCGAATAGGAGTCAAACACGCGCTTTTTAACCGGAAAGACGAGATATTCGTCCTTGACGCGAAAAACGAGACGGTAGGGGGAAGCGGCGTATTTTCGCATGAGAGGATGGTGGTCATCGAGTCGATCGACAACGGCGATCCGGTATTGTTCGGGATACCGTCTTCTTCTGATTATGTTTCTTAAAACATGGAAAAGGGCGAGGAAAACGGCGAGAACGGCTAAGACAAGCACAACCAAAACTAAAATAATGATACCACCCATAAAGCGCCACCTTTCTTAGCGGAAAACCTGACACTCGACATGAAGTCCGTTACCGTCACGAACAAAAAAGTGCACGATCTTGAAATCGTCGTTCGCTTCGATCGGTTCGGGCTCATAACCATGTTCGAGCAGGCGTCGGCGGATGTCCTCGAGATCCTGTTGTCCGTCAAAGACGAATGTCAGACAGCTCTGATTGCTTGTCTTTGCCGGAAAATGAACACAAAAGCCGATTTTTCCATAGTTCGCATCATAGATCAGACACTTGGTCTGATCCTTGTAAAGCGAAAAACCAAGGACACCTTCATAAAAGTGTCTGACTTTAGCCAAATCCTTGACCCGATAAAAATGAATGACGTCACGAAGCATCATGATCCCTCTTTTTCTTCAAAGCCTCAACGATGAAACTCGCGACATCAAAGGCATATTTTTTTTGACCGAACCCGGCATCGAAACCGAGTTCTTTGGCGAGCTTGTGGTTGATGCGTGGTCCACCGACGATGAGAAGAAAATCGTCCCGGACGTTTTCCGCTTCCAGCAATTCGATGAATTGCGTCAGGTTTTTGATGTGAACGTCCTTTTGTGTGACGGTTTGACTGATTAGGATGACATCCGCCTTTTTAGCGATCGCTTCCTCTAAGAGCGTCTCGTTATCGATCTGCCCACCGAGATTATAGGCATCGATTCCGGCGTATCGTTCGAGGCCATAGTGCCCGGCGTAACCTTTCATGTTCATGATCGCGTCGATGCCGACGGTATGGGCATCCGTTCCCGTCGATGCTCCGACGACGACAATCGGTCGATCGAACGTATGGGCGATAAACGCTTCGACTTCTTCTTTCGTCATCGCTTCGCTTTCGACTTCGGTCACCTCGAGCATCGTTACGTCAATGGGGATCGTCATGATTCCATAGACGATATAAAAACTAAAACCATCGCTTAGCGCCATGCCGGTAACGACCGTCGGGTCGATCACATTCATCTTGAGCGCGACGGCTTTGGCGGCTTCTTCTCCCCGTGCATCATAGGGGATGGGAAGCGTAAAACTGATCTGGACTTTGCCGTCGTCGCGCGTATCACCGTAAGGTCTGATCATGTGCTCCATCATCGTCCTCCTTTTTCAAGTTCCAAAATCAACCTATCGAGTATCGGGTTCGTGTACGTTTCGCCCTTCGCAAAAACACCTTTGAAGCCTTTCCCACCCGTTTCTTTCCTTTTGGTACCGGCGAATACGCCTTTTTCAAGCGATCGAAAAATACCGTCATTCTCCACATCATCAAGGAGCACCCTGGCCTTGGCAAGTACGTCCTTGGCCCGTGTCTCGATGATTCCGTCCGGTTTGAATTCGATTTCGTCGCCAAAGTTTTTCAAAGCCTTGCTGACGTATGTCGCCTGTTTCAAGGCGAGCGCCCGATCGCTCATGAACGGTGTGTGAATCGCTTCGGTCATCATGCCGAGAAGGTGAATCTTCTGCTTTGTCGTCACCGCCGTCACATTGAACAGACAGTTCTGCACGACACCCATGAAAAGATCGCCGGTCATGTGTTTGGTCGGAGGCATGTATTTGAGCGGTGCTCTGGGAAAGATTTCTCGCGCCATCTCCGCTTGGGCGAGTTCATAGAGAAAACTGTTCTCGATCTCCGGGTCGATCTCATAGGCATGCCCGAGACCCATGAGCTTCTCATCCATCCAGGCACGTTTGGCAAATTGTTCATTGATGAATTGCGAGGCGAGTACGGTATGGGCTTCCAAAAAGGCATCCGCCGTCGTCAGGTAATTGTCTTCACCGGTATTGATCGTGATGTGCGCGTAAGCGGAAAGGACGCGGGAAAAATACTGGTCGATCAACGTCCGTTTCATGTTGATATCGCGAAAGATAATGCCATAGAGGGAATCGTTTAACATCATGTCGAGTCGTTCCAGCGCTCCCATGACAGCGATTTCCGGCATGCACAGTCCCGATGCGTAGTTGACGAGTTTGACGTACCTGCCGGCTTCTTGGGAAGCCTCGTCCAACGCTTTTCGCATCAAGCGGAAATTTTCCTGTGTCGCATAGGTCCCACCGAATCCTTCCGTCGTCGCCCCATAGGGGACGAAGTCGAGCAGGGATTGTCCGGTGCTGCGGATCACAGCGATGATATCCGCTCCGTTTTTAACGGCGGAAACGGCTTGTTCGATATCTTCGTATATGTTTCCGGTCGCGACGATGACGTAACGGTCGGGAACGTCACGCACTTCTTCCCACTGCTCTCTGTATCGTTTCATGTCCCTGATTTTTTTGAGACTGTCATGGATATGCGGGTCGAGCAAAGCCAGGTGTTCACCGGGATTCTGTCTTTGATAGACCGAGAGATCGAGCTGTTTTTCAGAAACTGCAACGGCAATCTCCTGTGGCGTCATGTTCTGATCATGCATGGCATGCGCGAGATAGTGACATACGCCTTTGGTCAAGTCGGCCTCTTCCCGAATATGATCGACGACAAGATTGGGAAGCGGTACGTCGAAGGCGTTGATCCCATCGATTCCGAGCAATCTCAGTGTCGCCCTTTCGACGGCAACCGTCGAATGTCTGTCGATGTAGTTTTGAGCGTCATCGGCAATCCGCGCGGCGTGCCGGCGGCAAGCTTCGATGACGTGTTGATCGAGATGGAGTTTGTTCATAACGGATGATCCTTTCCAAGTACGTTGATGACGGGCAAGTCGATTGCATGTCGGACCGACTGTAAAAAATCTTTTGCGTCATAGTTCATGCCCAGGGGACGATAGGGGTTGACGGTAACGAGTACGATCGGTGTCCGATGACGCACACTTATGTTGATTTTAAGTGTCTTTAAGTGTCGCTGATTTGCCGGTGATACGAGCAATTTGGTCGCGTCTTCCAAAATCAGATGGAACCCGCCTTTTCCGGCATCGATCAACGCTTGAACGTAGGCATCGGTAAACGCGCCTTTGAGTTCGATCGAATCGAGTCCGTCCGCGGCAAGACACGCCCGAAAACCAGCGAGTGATTTCGCAGCGCTCGACTGAACACCGTCTTTTTGGCGAATCGTCATCTCTTTTCCCGGACTTTGGGGCAAGTGCGTCAGCGGAAAGGCGAAAGCCTCGACAAAAAGCACCGTTCGTCGGATCGTCTCAGCCATATCGGGACTGACACTCGCACCGGTCGAAAGGATGATGCCGTCGATGGTTGGAATGTTGGAAAACGTCTTTCGATCGAAAGCTCCGTCGATCAGTACCCGATCACAAAAGCGTTTCATCATGTCGATGAGTCGTGCCATCAAGGCATTGCTTGTCGGTCCGGCGATTACGACCGGTGCCGGTCTTTTGACACGGACGATCATGACGCGTCCAAGTGACGTCAGAAAAGGTGTTTCTTGCAACACGTCATATTCGAGGTCGCTTTCTTCCAGACACCGTGTCGTTGTCGCAACCACCATGTGCTTGCGAATATCAAAGCGTGGTTTGGGTAAACGGGTTACGAGGTCGATCGCTTCTCCGTCGAGCCCGATGCTCGAAAGACCGATCTTTTCCGCTCTATAGCGAGCAATCAGGAAATTCATCGTCGTCGTCTTTCCCGTATTTTTGGCGAGACCGACGACGGCGATGACCGCACAGTCGTCAGGATGTTTTCTTGGTGCCATGGCGTGATTTGCGTTGCAAATTGTTCGGTTCGATCGTTCCACCGCTGCCTTCAAGCAGTCGACTGACGCCTTCAAGCGACTGATCGGCGTGATCGAGCGGACAATTGTCCTCGTAATCATCCGGTTCGGTGTAAGTCGTTATGACACCTTCATAGTTTCTTAAAACGATCTTGTGTGGTGCCCAGGAAACGATGTAATTCGGCATGACGGGAATTTTTCCTCCGCCCCCCGGGGCATCGACGACAAAGGTCGGTACGGCGATCCCGCTGACGTGCCCGCGCAAGCCTTCGATGATCTCGATGCCCTTGCTGACGGGTGTTCTAAAGTGTTCGATTCCCGTTGATAGATCGCACTGATAGATGTAATAGGGTCGAACCCGAATCGCGATTAAAGTCTTGACGAGTTTACGCATCGTGTGGACGCAGTCGTTGACGTGACGCAGGAGTACGCTCTGGTTGCCGAGAGGAATGCCGGCATCCGCCATCATGTCGATCGCCTGCTTGCTTTCGGGGGTGATCTCGTCGGGGTGATTGTAGTGGGTATTAACCCAGATCGGATGGTATTTTTTGAGCATGTCCACGAGTTCTCTCGTTATGCGCTGCGGCATGACGACGGGCGTACGCGTGCCGATGCGAATGACTTCGACGTGGTCGATCTTTCTGAGTTCCTGCAAAATGTATTCGAGCCGCTGGTCACTGACCAAGAGCGCATCTCCACCGCTTAAAAGCACGTCGTTGACTTCGGGATGTTCCCGGATATAATCGATCGCTAGATCGATGCGATCCTTGCTCATTTCGGCGTCTTTCGTGCCGGCGAAACGCCTTCTCGTACAATGACGACAATACATGCTGCACATATCCGTAATCAGGAAAAGCACGCGATCGGGATAGCGATGCGTCAGTCCCTGAACGGGGGCATCCGCATCCTCCGACAACGGGTCTTCCAGATCGTTCTTGCCGACGACGAGTTCGCCGGATTGCGGGATCGCCTGCAAACGGATCGGGCATCCCGGATTATCGGGATCGATCAACGTCAAGTAGTAAGGCGTAATCGCCATGCGAAAACGGTTCAAAACGCTGGAAACCGTCTTCAACTCTTCTTCAGTCAGATCGATATATGATTTTAGTTTTTCGGTCGTATCGATGCGATGTTTCGTCTGCCATTTCCAATCGTTCCACTCGTCATCGGTGACGTTCGGAAAATATTTCTTTCTGCGCGCAAGATGCGCTTCATTCAAACGATATGTCATCTTGACCTCCTTATTTCAGGAAGCATAGCGGGTTATGAACAACTCACGTAATGCTTCACTTTCTCTCATGATATCAAGCGTGATATCCGCGTGATCCTTCGCATAGCCGTTGCCGACGATCATCAGGACATCCTTGCCGATTCCTTCCGCACCCAAAGCCGCTTTCGTGAAGGACGTCGCCATGCTGAAGAAATAGACGGTTCCCTCATCTCTGGTCGCGAGGATCGACGGCATTTCCGTATTCGTGACGTTGACGACGTTGATCGTCAGATCCGCGAGTTTTCCCTTAGTCAAAGCACGGACGTTTTCGTAAACGGAAAGCGCGTCGAGGGCATCGGCGACGATGATATCGTCACAAAGATCAAGCGTATCGAGCAGTTCTTTTTTCCGTTCGTTATTGACCAGACCGATGACACGGCCTTTGGGACCGACTTTCTTTTTTGCTTCATAAGCGCATAACAGGCCGCTTTTCCCGGTTGCTCCAAGGATCAGGACGGTATCACCTTCTTGGGCGAGTCTTCTCGTCTGGGCGGGTGCACCAGCGACATCGAGAGCCGCGAGCACGAGCTTTTCATCCATGTCATCGGGGATTTTCGCGTAAACGCCGGAATCGAAGAGAATGGCTTTCCCCGTAATTTGAACTTGTTCGTTCGTCATGTTGATCGAATGGATCGCTTCGATTACGAGCGGCGTAAGCGATAGTGAAACGAGTGTTGCGATTTTCATGCCCGGCTGCAAACTCTGGTCGTGAAATGCCTCTCCGACCTTGGCAACCGTACCGATCAGCATCCCGCCGCTCTTGGTGACGGGATTTTGCATTTTGCCCTGTTTTTCGACGATGCCGAGAATCATGTCCCGCATGTTCGTTTCGTCGTGGTCACACGAATCCTTGATCTGACGAAACGAGGCCGAATCGATGTTCAAAACGTTGACGTCGATCAGACATTCATTCGGATGACAGATCGGTTCATTGTCAATGATGGTCGCCGCTTGGGGTAGGACGCCTTTCGGTTCAATGACGCGGTGCGTCCCGTACTTGCAATATGCTTTCATTTTCATTGTCTCCTCATGGCTAGTATGGTTCGTGCTTCTTCTGGTGTCGCGATCGCTCTTCCATGTTTTTTCGCGAGCGAAACGACGCGCTCGACGAGCTCGCGATTACCTTGTGCGAGAACGCCCTTTTCGATGTAGATGTTGTCTTCGAGTCCGACGCGGACGTGTCCGCCGTATTCGATGGCAAGTTCGGCCAGTGGGAACTCGAAGCGGCCGATTCCAACGACGCTATAGGTCGCGTCTTTGGGGATGCTTTCTCTCAAAAAATGAAAATCCCTGGCTTCACCGGTCATGCCGCCATGGACACCCAGAACGAAACTGAAATGCAAGGGGGCATGAATGAAACCTTTTTTATGTAGCTTCAAGACGAGATCGATATGACCTTTCTCGAAACACTCGAGTTCGGGATAGATCCCTTTTTCTTTCATGACACGCGCGAAATGCTTGATGTCGTTCTCGGTATTGACGAAAATATCGTCACCACCGAAATTGAGCGTCCCGCAATCGAGTGTCGCCATTTCGATATCGAGTTCCGTTGGCTGTAACCGTTCTTGCGCGGTCATGCCGACGGCACCTCCCGTCGAAGGTTGGATGATCACGTCCGGAGCCTTTTTCCGGATCGCCTGGATGATCGCTTGATACCTTTTTTTATCCTGTGTCGGTGTTCCATCGTCATAACGCGCGTGAACGTGAATAATGGAGGCCCCGGCACGATACGCCTCTTCCGCCTGATGCGCGATTTCCTCGACGGTGTAGGGTACGAAAGGGTTATGCTCTTTCATGACCTCGGCCCCCGAGATCGCACACGTTATGATCAGTTTATCCACGTTGTTTCTCCTTGGGAACGATACACGTTCCCATCGCCTTTGTCGTCAAGATCCGGTTCGAAAGAACATCGGCACGACTCGAAGAAATGTCTGGTTTCGCTTCGATGATCTTGTAGCAGGAAAACGACATGTCCCGCGAGGTCGTTCCGATCCGCGTCAATTCCGCCTCGACTTCGATGAAGTCACCGGCATAAAGCGGACTTAAAAACTCGATACTCGAATAGGCCCGAAAAAGACCTTCGTCGCCATCCTGGCGAATGAGAAGCTCGGTTGCCACATCACCGAAAAGGGCGAGTACTTTCGCACCATCAACCAAGTTTCCACCGTAATGCGCGTCCTGCTGGCTTAGCCGCAGGCGATGCATGACTTTCATTAGAACACCTCCATGTTTTTTACATCCTTGATGATCAACGTCGCTTCCGTTTTGGAAACGATCTCATCGATCGTGACATCCGGGTGCTTTTCGATCAAGTGAAGTCCGTCTGCCAAAACCTTGATGACAGCAAGCTCGGTTACGATCATGTCGACTTCGCGGTATGCCGTCAGCGGCAAGGTACAACGCTTCTTGATTTTCGCTTCACCCTTCTTGTTCGTGTGTGTCGTCGCGATAATGACCCGTTTCGCCCCGACGACGAGATCCATCGCTCCGCCCATACCCGGAACGATCTTGTTCGGGATGATCCAGGAAGCGAGCGACCCCTCCTCATCGACTTCGAGTGCGCCGAGTACGGTAATATCGACGTGATGTCCGCGAATGATGCCGAAGGATGTCGCCGAATCGAAGAACATGCCGTATTCCTTAATCGTGACGTACTGTCCCCCGGCATTCGTCAGATGAACGTCTTCTTTTCCCTCTTCGGGTGAAGGTCCGAGTCCGATCAGACCGTTTTCGCTTTGAAAATAGATTTCGATATCGCTTGGAACGTAGTTCGCAACCCATGTCGGCAACCCGATTCCGAGATTGACGAGATCACCATCCTTGAGCTCGGCTGCCACGCGTTTCGCGATCGTCTCTTTCATCTTGCTCATGACGCACCTCCCAATACGAGATAATCGATGAACACGTGCGGAGAAACGACGTTTTCAGGATCGATTTTTTCAATCTTTTCCTGAACACAGGCTACGACTTGTTTTGCCGCGGTTGCCATGACGGGATTGAAGTTGCGTGCCGTTTTGTCATAGACCAGATTCCCGAGCGGATCGCTTTGTTTCGCTTCGATCAGCGCGAGGTCGGCACCAAGCGCCTCCTCGAGCAAATACTTCACGCCCTTCACCTCGATGACGCGTTTTCCTTCTTCAACGATCGTATGCAGTCCCGTCGGCGTGAGCACGCCCCCGAGTCCCGCGCCATGCGCGCGGATTCGTTCGGCCAGCGTACCTTGGGGAACGAGTTCGACTTCCATCGACCCCTCACCCATTTTTTTGCCGGCATCGGGATTGAGACCGATGTGTGAAGCGATCAGTTTCCTGACCCGCCCGAGCGCGATCAACTTTCCGACGCCTTCATTCGGATATCCGGCATCATTGCAGATGATTGTCAGATCCGTAACACCCGCCTCAGCGACCCAGTCCATCAAAAGTCGCGGTGTTCCGCATACCATGAACCCACCGACATGGATGGACATACCGTCTTTCAACAAACCCAAAAACGCTTCTTTGTCGATCCACTTAGACATGATAGGCTTCCTTTCTGGGCATCAGCATCGCTTCTCCCGTAACCAGACAGTGACCGTCTTCATCGAAGATTTCGGTTTTGAAGATCGCCCGATTTTTGGCCTCAATGATTTCTGTAACCGTCACGACGACTTCGAAGGTATGGTCGGGATAGGCCGGTTTCAAAAACGTCAAGGACTGACTGCAGTAGATCGTCCCCTCTCCCGGATAATCGAGTCCGAACACTTTGGAAAACAGCGAACCCAGAAGCATACCGTGCACGATCGGCTTTTTGAAAATCGTTTTGGCCGCGTATGCCTCGTCGAAATGTGTCATGTTCGTATCCCCGGAAACAGCACCGAAGGCCTTGACGTCTTCGGTCGTGATGAGGCGTCGGTAGCGACGCTCGTCGCCTACCTTCATCTTATGAATCATCTTCATTCCTCCTTCTTAAACAAGATAAAAAAGAACTGAAAGGACCAGCTCTCCATTTGTTCAAATGGCAGTGTGCAAGGTGTACCCCCGCACCCCAGGCTTCATGGCGTGGACGCCATGTGCCTTCGGCAACCCATTCCTTCATCGCTTCACCGAAACGTCCACGTTCCGATCCGTCAAGCGACTACCAATGGGTCGCACCTCTGTATGTCATATCCATACCCATTATAAGCGATAATTGAAAGCGCTGTCAATGCTTTTCGTGGCGAAATGTCGATAAAACCCCTGGAAGACCCGTCTCATGTCGGGTCTTGCTCATTTAATCTTAAACATTTCGGCTTTCACGTGATATAATCGACGTGTAAGACAAATCACTATGGAGGTATGTTTTATGAAAGACTTGATTAAATCCATGGACAATCTTCCCTGGCTCGCCAAGATCATTTTGGCACTCCCTGGTTTAGACGGTATCGTCTGGGGCATTTACCGCATCGTCAAAGGTCTCGACCGAAGCGACACGCTCATGCTCATTGTCGGTATTCTTTGGATTATCCTCGGTGCTGCCATTTTTTGGATCATCGACATCATCAGCATCATTCTTTACAAAAAGGTGGTTTTCATTGCTTAAATCCCTTTCAATTTCGAAAGAGAGGACTGATCATGATCGATTCAAACATCATTAAACAAGCGATGACAAAAGCTGTCGAGCGCGCGCGTGAGACGATGAACCAGGACTTTGGCGGTCCTTTCGGCGCCGCGATCATCAATCCCGCGGGAGAGATCATCGCGATCGCTTCCAATTCCGTATTGAAAGACGGGGACGCGACTGCTCACGCCGAGATCAATGCCATTCGCGCGGCAAGCCGAATACAAAAGACATACGACCTCACCGGCCATACGATCGTCACGACAGGGTATCCGTGCCCGATGTGCCTCGGGGCGATTATTTGGTCGAACATCAAGGACGTCTATTACGGCTGTCGCCCCAAGGACGCCGAAGCCATTGGCTTTCGCGACGAGTTCATTTACGACTACATTAAAAATCCAACGCTTAACAAGGATGTCCTCAAGACGATCGAATCCAACCGAGATTCCTGTCTCGCACTGTTCGAGGAATACGCAAAAAAAGGAAAAACGATTTACTGATACGCAGATATTCGTCTTTAGCCTTAAAAAAACCCCTTGCAAAAGACTTTCTAACGAGTCTGTTTCCTGGGGTTTCTTTCATTATTGTCGGATCCATTCGATTGGTTTTCGCGCGATCAGTCTTGAAACCGACACGCTTTGAATGTGCAACGATGAAAGCATGTAAACCGACATCATCACGGATCTAAGCCATTCGTTACTTGACATAGACCCTAAAAGAACTTACTTATCGCCCATCGTGAGCGCCATGACAGCCTTAGCCGTATGGAGTCTGTTTTCCGCTTCTTGGTAGATGATCGAATGCGTGCCGTCGATGACGGCATCCTCGACTTCGTTATTTCGATCCGCCGGGAGCGCATGCATGTAACAGACATCCTCTTTGGCAAGAGCGATCATGCTTTTCGTGCACTTCCAGTACTTGTTCGATTCCAAGAGGTCGTCGATGACATCCGTGGACTGATTGGTGACCCAACTTCCCCAATTTTTGGGAATCACGATGTCGGCGTCTTGATAGGCTTCTTCCATGTTGTGCGTGATCGAAAGCGATCCGCCGTTTTCTTTGGCGTTCTTTTTCGCTTTTTCGATGACCCAGTCAGGTAAATCGTATCCTTTCGGATAAGCCAACGTCACGTCGATGCCATATCGCGGGAAGAGAAGAACTTGCGAAACGGGGACACTGATCGGCTTCTTATGGCTCTTGGCATAGGCCCAAATCACGGAAACCTTCAGACCTTTCGTCTTCTTTTTGACTTCTTGGATCGTCATGAGATCGGCGATCGCCTGCATCGGATGATAGAGGTCACACTGAAGGTTCATGACCGGGACCGTCGCGTGTTTGGCCATGTCTGTGATATAGGCATTCCCGATGCCCCAAAAACAGTTCCGGCAAGCAATCCCGTGGCCGTAGCTCGAGAGAATCGTAGCCGTATCCTTTCCACTTTCGCCGTGGGCGATCTGCATCGTTGACGTATCGAGGAACGTCGCGTGACCGCCGAGTTGAGCGAGACCCGATTCCATTGAGTTTCTCGTGCGTGTCGATTGTTCGAAGAACATCAAAACAGCGGTCTTATGCAGGAGATAAGGGGTTGGAATATTGTTTAGAAACGCGTGTTTCAAGTCTTTCGATGTTGCGAGGAGTTGGTCGATCTGTTCGTTCGACCAATCCTCGAGAGTAATGAAGTGTTTGCCTTTATAGAGCGGTTTCATGTTTTTATTTCCCTTCTTTTCTCGTTTTTAGGTACGTCACGGGAATCGCTGCGTACATCGCTGCGGCGGTAACGAGTTCATCCTTGAACGTTATCTCGTTCGGAGCGTGTGCCTGATCTTCGTGACCGGGGCCGAAACCGATCGAAGGAATGCCATATCTTCCCATGATCGATACCGCGTTGGTTGAAAACGTCCACTTGTCCACGATCGGTTCGTCTTGGAAAAGACCTTGATAGGCTTGCTCGAGACTGCGGGTCACGACGTGGTCGCGGTCCAATACCCAGGTCGGAAAATAGGCTTTCGTCGGATAGACGAGTCCGGTATAGGACGCTCTGGCATAGTCATACATCTCGACTTTCGCACCGACTCTTTTGACCGAGTCCAGGGCACGAATCTCTTCGAGCGCGCTTTGATAGGTTTCCCCATGGGTCAGACGCCGGTCGATCGAGATCTGGCATCCGTCGGAGACCGCACAACGAGAAGGTGATTGCGAGAAAACTTCGCTGACGGTAATCGTTCCTTTTCCAAGAAAGGGATCGACATGGAGCCTTTCATTGAGCGCTTCGATATCCTTGATAATCGGTGCCATTTTATAGATCGCATTATCGCCACGTTCAGGTGCACTTCCGTGACAACTGATACCCGTGGTCGAGACTTTGATTTCCATCCGTCCGCGGTGACCGCGGTAAATCCGACACGAGGTCGGTTCGGTGATGACGACGAATTCCGGGCGGATCTTGTCTTCTTCGATGATATATTGCCAGCACAGCCCGTCACAATCCTCTTCCTGAACGGTCGCGGTAACGAGCAGCGTGTAGTCGCCTTCGAGTCCGAGATCCTTGATGATCTTACCGGCATAGACGGCTGAGGCGACGCCACCTTCCTGGTCGCTCGTTCCCCGACCGCCGATCGTCTTGTCGTCTTCGTATCCCACGTAGGGATCGAACGTCCAGTTTTTGATCGCGCCGATCCCCACCGTATCGATGTGTCCGTCGATCGCGATCAGGTGTTTTCCGTTGCCGATTCTTCCGATCACGTTTCCCATTTTATCGATGGTGACTTCGTCGAAACCGACGTTTTCCATTTCTTCCTTGATCCTTAGGGCGACCGCTTCTTCCTCGGCGGATTCACTCGGGATTCTTACCATGTCTCTGAGAAATGCGCTAATCGCCTTTTCTTCTTTTTTCGCCTGCTCTAAAATCTTTTCCATCGGTATGTTCATGTGACGTAAGTTCCTCTCATTTCCTTGATTTTTCGGTCATAGTCCTTGATCTTGTCATATTCTTCATCCCAGAACTCCATCCGTTTCATGCGATCGAGATAGTCCTTGCTATAACCGAATTTGATCCAGTCCTTTTCTTTTTGCAAGAAGAGTCTTTCCTTGTTTTTCATACTGCGCATATCGGATATGTCTTCGATCGTCTGTTTTCTAAAGACGTCTTTAAACCAGCGATTGAGCACGTAGTCCTCGGTTTCGAGAACGCGTCTTTCAAGATCCGTCATGACGCTGTCATAGCGGTCGAAACCGTCGGTTGCGACCGTCACGATATTGTCGTCTTCGCCGAGTCGTAAATATTTGGCCATTTTGATCGCGCCGATGATATTGCAGATCCCAGACACGCCGAAGAGATCCTTCATGGCGAAAGCGTCTTCTTCAGAAACACCCCACGATTCGAGAATATGCGGTGCGTCGTGGATGATCTTGAGTCCACGGACCGATTCCTCATCCTTGATCAAAGCGATGAAATCGGTATTCAAAACGTTATGAATGAGCGTGCACATCTTATCACCGATGCCTTCGATGCGGTGCTGTCCGCGTCCGCCGTCCATGAGCGTCGAGCACTCGTATGGTTCGAGCGCGGCGATCTTCGCCTCGGGAAACGCCTTCTTGATCTCATCGCCCGCGCCAAGCGTCCCGGCACTGCCGGGAGCGGATGCGAAACAGGCGATTCGGCCGTTGCCGATGCCTTGAACCGCTTCGATCGCCGAATGTCCTGTTACATAACGGTGAAAACGATAATTGGGAAACAGTTCGAACTGGGCGAGTGAACGATAGTTCTCGTTTTCCTTGACGAGGTCAAACGTTCTTTCGAGCGTTAAAATGACGTCGGATTCGGTTCCCGGTGTTAAATCGAGCTTGGCTCCGTACTTTGTAATCCGTTCGTATCGTTCCTTGCTCATATTGTCGGGCATGATCACGATCGAATCATATTTCATGAGATTGCAGATATAGGCGACCCCGATGCCGAAATTACCCGTCGATGGACCTAAGATCGTATGTTTCCCGGGGATGATCGAGCGGTCGATGCACCCTTCCATCAGCGTCGAATAAGCCGGGCCGACCTTATGCGACCCGGATGGATAGTATTTTCCAAGGAGTACGACGATATTCGCATCGACTCCAGTCAGTGCTTTCGGGAGCACGATCTTTCTTATGTCATTATGTTCATCTCGCCACGTGATATTGAAAAGATTCAACGGGTTGAGCTCGTTTTCTTTCGCTTTTAGCGCATCTCTTCTCGTTTGTTCTTCGATCGTGCTGGGATGAAGCATTTCTTCATACGTTGGGCCATAAGGTACTTTATACATCGGGTATATCTCCTTTGTCTTTCAAGTATGTGTCTAAATCCGTAACGTTCGGTCGCAAAAGAACGGGGTGGCCCACGGCCTTGTCCGCGTTCTTTGGGTCCTTAAGTCCGTTTCCGGTCATGACGTAGGTAACCGTTTCATCGAAACGGATGATACCTTGATCAAGCGCTTTCTCGATTCCGGCAAGGGTGGCTGTCGCGGCTGGTTCGCCGAAAATGCCTTCGGTTTCACCAAGACGTTTCATCGCTTTTAAGATGTCTTCGTCCGTGACGGTAATCCACTGTCCTTTCGATTCGATGACGGCCGATAGCGCTTTAATCGGATTTCGCGGAATGCCGACGGCGATGCTGTCAGCGAGCGTATCCTCTTTGGTCGGTCTGGGCGGTTTTTGTAGGCGTGCCGCTTCATAGAGCGGTGCACACCCCTCGCTTTGCACGGCCAACAGTTTCGGAATCCGGTCGATCAGGTTCAGCTTTTTGAAGTCGTAAAAGCCTTTATAGATCCCCGCGAGCGTACAGCCGTCACCGACCGATACGGCGACCCAGTCGGTTGTCGTGAAATCGAGCTGCTCGCAGATCTCATAAGCGACCGTTTTCTTTCCCTCGACCAAATGCGGGTTGATCGCGGCATTTCGGTTGTACCAACCATACGCTTCGATCGCCCGTTTCGAGAGATCGTAGGCATCCTTGTAGTCTCCGTCGACGCTGATGACGCGCGCACCGTAGACCATGAGCTGATTGACCTTACCGATCGGGGCCCGCTTCGGGACGAAGATGACCGTTTTTAATCCGGCTCGTGCTGCCTGAGCCGCCAGGCTCGAGGCGGCATTGCCGGTGGAACTACAGGAAATGACGTCGTGCTTGCCTTCTTTAGCCTTGATCACGGCGATGGCGCTCGCCCGATCTTTGAGCGATCCGCTCGGGTTGAGTCCTTCATCCTTGATATAGAGTTCCTTTAAACCGAGTTGTTCCTTTAGGTTTTTAGACCGATAGAGCGGCGTCCACCCGACTCGTAACATCCCTTTTACGACCGGTTCATGGACGCTGATCAAAGGAAGATAGCGAAACATCGAAAGGTCTCTATGGTTCTTGAAGTAATCGATATCGATCGTTTCTTTCAAGCGGTCATAGTCGTATTCGATCTCGAGAATACCACCACAGGAAGGACACGCCATGAGATCGCGCTGAGGTGTATAAAAGGTTTGACATACGGTACAGCGATAGCCTTTGAATGCCTTGTTCATGACGGATCGCCTTCAATCGGAACGTGCTTGAACACTTCGACATCGAATAGTCCGTCTACGGTCAGTTTGAGTTTGGGAATAACCGGAAGACACAAGAACGCCAGGGATATGAACGGATCGGCGACGCGTTCGTTCAAACCCATGGATTTCAGTTCACTCTTCATGTTTTTGAGTTTGCGTTGAACGGTCATGACATCGCTGTTCGTCATGATCCCGCCGATCTCGAGTGGCAGTTCATCGACTAAGACACCGTCTTTGACGATCACGATTCCGCCTTTGATGTCCTTGATCCGGGAAATGGCGCGTTCCATATCAAAATCGGTCGAACCGACAACCACGAGGTTGTGCGAATCGTGCGAGATCGTCATGGCGAGTGCACCACCTTTGAATCCGAATCCTTCGACGAGTCCGATACCAACCTTTTTGGTCATATGATGGCGCTCGATGACAGCGATCTTTAGGATATCCTGCTCTGGGTCAGGGACGTAATATCCGTTTTTCGTTTTGACCGTTCTCTGTAACGCTTCGGTCGTAATGTTGTTTTCGATCAGACCGATGACGCGGACGTGATCGGTCTTCAACATGAGGCCTAGATCGACCGGTTCAAAGCGAACCGTGTCGGTCAACGAGTCGGGAACGTCGATATGTCCAGCGAAACATGCTTTTTTGTCGCGTGCAACGAGCACGCCGTCCTTATATACTTGGCAAGGCTCGATGTTCTCGAGCGAATCGAACACGATGAGATCGGCGCGCTTGCCCGGAGCGATGCCGCCAACATCACGGAGTCCGTAACACGTTGCCGCATTCAGTGTCGCCATCCGGATGGCGTCGATCACGTCGATCCCGTGGGCGATCGCGAGGTTGACGTTATAGTTGATATGACCTTCGCACACGATATCTTCGGGGTGCTTGTCATCGGTGCAAAAAAGGAGACGGTCGCAATTGTCTTTCGTCACGCCCGCAAGGAGCGTTTTCGTGTTGCGCGTCTGTGATCCTTCCCGCAAGTGGACATACATGCCCTTGGCGATGCGTTCGTGCATCGAGTCGACCTGCGTCGACTCGTGATCGGTCATGACACCGGCTGCGATATAGGCCGAAAGATCGTCACCAACCAGATCCGGTGCGTGCCCGTCGATGATCCGACCATGCATGAGATCGATTTTCTTGCGAATCTCGGGGTCGTTGTTGATGACGCCCACATAATCCATGACTTCGCCGAGCCCGAGAACGCGGGGATGGTCCTTGAGCGCAGCAAGATCCTCGGCTTTGAGCACCGCTCCGCTCTTTTCATGAACGGTCGCTGGCACGCATGAGGGCAACATGATGTGAACGCCTAACGGTATGTTTTCACTCGCATCGAGCATGAAACGAATCCCCGGGATCCCGAGCACGTTGGCGATCTCGTGGGGATCGGCGATGACCGTCGTCGTTCCCTGCGGAAGAACAAGACGGGCGAATTCAATCGGCGTGACCATCGAGGACTCGATATGGACGTGCCCGTCGATGAAGCCGGGAGCGACATACTTTCCCGCGAGATCGATTTCTTCTTTTCCCTCATAGGCGCCGAAGCCAGCGATCCGGCCGTCTTCAATGGCGATATCGACCTCTTGAATGGTTTTGTCATAGACGTTGATCATGCGACAATGTTTTAAAACGAGATGTGCTTTTTGTTGTTTCCGGGCGGTGTTGACGATCTTTTCATAGTCCATGACTACACCTTCTTTTCCGTGATCCGATCGATGAAAGCGGCGATCATATTGAGCGCGACCTTTTTCCGATACGTCTTGTTCGAGCGTTGGTCGTCGATCGGTTCGATTCTCTTTTCATATTCACGTAAAATCGCGACCTTGCGGGCAGCGAGTTCGCTTTTCGTACCCGTGAAGCGTCGCTCGATGTCCTTTCGCCTGACGACGGTCCGGTAAACCGCACCGAGGGCGATCCGACAATCCATGACGAGGTCGCCATCGATTGCAGCGGCACCGGCAAAGGATACTTTGGATATCGCATCCGCGCGTCGGCCTCCGACCTTGATCCATTCGGTCATGGTAAAATCGGTTTTGGGTATGACGATTTCCTTAATCATCTCTTCTTCGTTGATACACGTTTTTCTCGGACCGAGAATCACCTGTTCGATCGGTACGACGCGTACGCCGTAAACGCTCTCGAGAACGACACTCGCATCGAGAAGATAGAGGGCGACAAGGCCGTCACCGGCAGGCGAGGCGTTACCGATGTTTCCGGCAAGCGTTGCGAGATAGCGTATGCCCGGTCCGGCGATATCACGGATGACGTCTTTGAGCAGTTTCGGCGTATCCGGATGAAAAAGCAGCGTCTCATAGGACGTCATCGCGCCGATCCGGATGCTTGTAGCATCGTTTTTGACGTATTTCAATTCATTGAGATGAAAGCCATAGATGACCGTACGGTCGAAAGAGGGCGCCGTCATGGCCGCACTTCTTTTTTGTACCATAAGGTCGGTTCCACCGGCCAATACAATACACGGCTCTTCGGCGAGTCGTTCGAGCACTTCCGCATAGCTTTCGGGTATGACGTGTTCTACCACAGGCCCTCACCTCGTTTCGCGGCCCTCATGATCGCCTTGATGATCATGTTGTATCCCGTGCAGCGACAGAGATTCCCTGCTAAACCGACGCGAATCTCTTCTTCGCTCGGATGAGGATTTTGGTTGAGCAGGCTTTCCGCAGCGATCATCATTCCGGGCGTACAAATGCCGCACTGCGACCCGCCTTCATGAGCCATGGCTTCTTTTAGGACGTCGTAACGTTTCGTCTTGGAAAATCCTTCGATCGTCACGATCTCATGATGATGGACGTTACCGATGGGCAAAAGACAACTGTTCACGATGTGTCCGTCGAAAAGAATCGAACACGCCCCGCATTCGCCTTCCCCACAACCTTCCTTGACCCCTGTCAAATGAAAGTCCTTGCGCAAGACATCGAGCAGACGAAGACTCGGGTTCTTTTCGACTTCGACGGCTTTTCCGTTCAGCGTAAACTCAATTTTCTTCATGATCGATCAACTCCATCATATATTCCGGTGTCGCCGGTATTTTTCGGACTTTACGCGAGATCGCCTGTTCGATCGCGAGCGCGACCGCAGGTGCTCCGCCTACGAGCGTGAGTTCACCGAATCCTTTGGCACCGTAAGGACCGAAGGCGTAAGGATTTTCATAGAGATGCGTTTCGGTCGGTGCCATGTCCACGGACGTGGGAATGATATAGTCCGTCATGTTCTTTTGGAGAAGTCGGCCCTTGTCATGACGCATGACTTCGAGATAACCGTAGGCGACGCCTTGGGCGATTCCGCCATCGGCTTGACCGAGTACGATGCGTTCGTCGATCGCTTTGCCGAGATCATAGACGCTCCAAATCCCCTTGACGTTGACCTGATAGGTCACCTTCGATACCTCGACTTCGACAACGTTGACGCCCCAGGAATAAGCGGGATAAGCGTCGCCTTCGAGCCGCTCTTCGTTCCAGGTGATGTAGTCCGGTTGTTCATAGACTTTCTCGATGGTCATCGGACCTTCGACCCAATGCTCTTTCATGTCCTTGGCGGCACGCGCCAAGAGACCACCGACGATCATGATCGTTCGTGAGGCGACAGTCGGACCGGAATCGGGCACGAAATCGGTGTCGGGGTTGTCGAAATGAACGCGATTGGGATCGATTTCCAGCGTCTCCTGGACGATCTTCTTGAGTGTCGTCTTGGCCCCCTGACCCATGTCGACGGCCGCGACCAAGAGATAGACCTGATCGTCTTCGTCCTTTTTCAGGCGAACACGAGCGTTGATGTGCGTACTTTCGCCATCACCGGTGAACCCGCAACCATGCAGGAAAAAGCTCATACCGATTCCTTTGTAAACATCTTGATCCGCGTAAGCGGCGTGTTTCCTTGCATAGTCGCTGATTCGGATGGCCTTGTCGATCATCTCCGGCATGATGATGGGATCGCGGAAAATACCGGAGGTGCTCGTCAAATCGCCTTGTTTAGCGAGATACTTCAGACGCATGGTATCGGGATCGAGGGATAGATCTTTGGCGATATGATTGAAAAACATTTCGACGGCGAAGATCATCTGCGGGGCGCCAAAACCGCGAAAAGCACCGTTGGGAACGGTATTGGTAACATAGACGTCACCCGATACGTCGAGGTTTTCGATGGTGTAGGCGGATGTTGTCGCGAGCATCGCTCGCGTCAGAACAACGCCGCTCAAGCCGATATA
>CAYUIK010000046.1:0-4330 GCA_964444805.1 uncultured Acholeplasmataceae bacterium
AGCGATTCTTTCCGTTCCCGGGCCACATCGATCAGTTTCTGGATGCTAACGAGTCCGAGTGACCGTTTCGGTACGTTAATGATCCGCTGCAAGTAAAAATCCTGATTCGGATCTAACGCGATCCGGACGTAGGCGAGAATATCTTTGATTTCCTTTCTTTCATAGAAGGAAATACCACCATAGATCATGTAAGGAATCCCCTGTTTGATCAAGGCGTCTTCGAAGAGTCGGCTCAAAGCGTTGTTTCGATAGAGTACAACCATATCCTCATAGCGATACCCTTCGCTCAAGAGCCTTTCGATCTCGTTGATGACGAAATATGTCTCACGAAAGCCCGTTTCCGACCCGTTGTAGATGGGCGCGAACCCGGTACCAAGATCACTCGAAAGATTTTTGGCAGCGGGCCTGTTGATGTTAAAACTGATCAGTTTATTGGCAGCCTGCAAAATCGCATTGGTCGAACGATAGTTCTGTTCGAGCACGACCTGGTCCGCCCCAAAGTCCTTCATGAAGCGCTCATTATTCCGATAGTTCGCTCCCCGAAACGCATAGATGCTCTGGTCCGGATCGCCGACTACGAAAAGGTTGTTGTGTTTTTCACCCATGATCCTTAAGATCTTGTATTGGATGACGTCGGTATCCTGGAACTCATCGACAAGAATATGCTCGAAGAGGGTCTGATAATAGTTACGAACATCCGGATGTTTTTCCAAAAGTTCAAGTGTGTACAGTAAAAGATCGTCGAAGTCGACCAACTGATTGTCCTTGAGATAGTTCTGATATCCCTGATAGATCTTTTCCTCATCGGTCCGTTCGAAGCCATCCATACGGTTCGACTTATAGAGAGAAATCAGTGACTTGAGCCCGCGTATCGAATAGTTCTTCGTATCGAAACCGAGTTCCTTGATGCGTTCATTGATGATCTTCTTTCCGTCATCCTCATCGATGACGGTGAAATTCGGTCGATAGCCATACGGCAACTGTGCGATATGCGTGCGAAGCACCTTCAGTCCGAACGCATGGAACGTATAGAGCCAGACGTCACTCCCGTGGGGACCAACCATATCGATGACGCGTTCTTTCATCTCGCGTGCCGCCTTGTTCGTAAACGTAACAGCGAGAATGCGCTTCGACAAAACGCCTTCCATGATCAGATAAGAGATCCGTGTTGTCAACGTTTTCGTTTTACCGGTTCCCGCTCCAGCAACAACAAAAAGGGGTCCATGGGGATGGATCACCGCTTTTAGTTGTGATTCGTTGAGCGTAGCTAACCAGTTCATGGATGTCCTTTCTAAGATCACTTAAACGAACTCTTGAGCGGAACGGTTTCGTTTAAAACGACATGCTCTTTCGTCGCTGTCTGGTCGACCGTAAAGTAACCGATACGCATGATCTGCATGTGGTCGCCCTGTTCGAACCTGAGAATCGACGGTTCGACGAATCCCTTTTTGACGACCCAGGAATCGTGGTCAAATCGTTCGATCAGATCCTTTTCCTTGGACACGTCATCCGCGATCATCGGCTTGAAAAAGTTAAAATCGGCAGGGATCGCTTTTTCGCATTCAACGTAATGGATCGTTCCATTGGGCTTGCGGGCATGAAAATCGCTTCCGCTTTTCGTTTCCGCGTCATAGGTCGCGAGCACTTCGATGATCCGTCCCTCTTCGTCATAGTTCACGTCATAGGCTTTGATGAAATAAGCGTGGAACAGACGGACCTCGATGCCTAAGGCGAGTCGCTTGTATTTCTTGTTTGGTTTCGTAAGAACGAAGTCGTCCCGTTCGATATAAAGGTGTTTCGAAAAGGGAATCTGACGAACGCTCGTATCTTCAGGATCGTTTTCCAATGGCCCTTCAACGTATTCCATTCGATCATCGGGATAATTCGTAATCGTGACCTTAAGCGGATCAACGACACCCATGACGCGCCGTGCCGTATCCTGAAGATCTTCGCGAAGCGCAGCTTCAAGCATCCCGAGACTGATCGTCGAATTGACTTTTGAGAGCCCGGATGACAGGATGAAGTTTCGGATGGAAGCGGGCGTATAGCCCTTACGACGAAGCGCGGATAGCGTCGGCATACGGGGGTCGTCCCATCCCGTAACCAGGTTCTCTTCAACGAGCATACGCAAATACCTCTTGCTCATGACGGTCTGCTCGATCCCGAGCCGACCGAATTCGATTTGTCGTGGCACGCAGGGCATTTCCGTTTCTTTGACGAACCAATCGTAGAGCGGCCTGTGATCCTCGAACTCGAGGCTACAAAGCGAATGCGTAATGCCTTCGATGGCATCCTCGAGCGGATGCGCGTAATCATACATCGGATAAATGCACCACGTATCCTTCGTCCGGTGATGATGGGCATAGGATATCCGATAGATGGCGGGATCACGCATGTTCATGTTCGGGCTCTTCATGTCGATCTTCGCCCTAAGAACGCATTCGCCTTCCTTGAACTTCCCGTTTTTCATGTCCTCGAACAGTTTCAGGTTCTCATCGATCGATCGTTCCCGGTAAGGCGACTCGACTCCGGGCGTATTGATGTCTCCCCGTGTTCTTTGAACTTCTTCAACCGATTGCTGGTCAACGTAGGCGAGTCCCTTTTTAATCAGGATCAGTGCCCGCTCATACATCTCATCGAAATAGTCGGATGCGAAAAAGACGTTTTCGGGTTCGTAACCGAGCCAACGGATGTCTGCGAGAATGGATTTTACGTAGATGTCGTCTTCTTTGATCGGATTGGTATCGTCATAACGAAGATTCGTATATCCTTTGAAATGTCGCGCGAGTTCGAAATTGATCACCACCGCCCGGGCGTGACCGATATGCAAAAACCCATTGGGTTCAGGTGGAAAGCGCGTTACGATTAAATCGTGCTTGCCGCTTTCAAGGTCGTTTTCGATAATCGTTTTAATAAAGTTGGATGGCATATCCATTTTTTTCACCTCGTTTGTCTCATTCATTATATGATACTTTGAAGGAAACTACAAGCGAGAAGACGGAAAAGGAAACCCGATGTTCTCGGTGATCACCACCCGCGATTTCAACTTTTCCTCTTGACATCATCATTCCTTATGTTAAAATGATATTGAACAGTGTTCATTAAATTAAACAGTGTGAGGTATTCTATGAAAACCATGAGAGAAACAAAGCGTGAAGCAGTCCGAAACGCCATCCTTTCCGCGGGAAAGGAAACCATCGAGTCGGAAGGCTTACTCCATTTATCCATTCGAAAGATTGCTAAAAAAATCGGTTATTCACCTGGATCCATCTATTCCTATTATCCCAGTAAGGAAGACCTTTTGAACGCCCTCATCTCCACAAAGTATATGGCGATGATGGAGTCCATCGATGCAGCACAAGGCTCGGACCCCACAAAAACGTTCGAGGCGAAAATGAAAGCCTACATCGCATTCGCCCTGTCGAACAGGGACTATTACGAAGCGATGATGCTATCGAAAGATGCGCGCATCCTCAAGGCGACATCGATACTCCAAAAACCCGATACCGTTGGCATGAACAAGCTCATCGCTTCGATCGAAGCGATGAAAACGTCCGACCCGACATCGCTTATGGATTCCCAAGATACGGCACGTTTCATTTGGACATCCGTATTTGGCCTGATCATACGAATCATCACGGAAGGTATCGTTTCCGAAGAAAAAATCAATCCTTTGATTGATTCACACTTGCACCACGTGTTACTCATACTGAAAGGAGACTCACATGCTTAACATGTTGACATCGACATGGTACATGAAAATCATGACGGTCGTGATCGCGTTGTTTCTGATCCTGTTGATAAGCGCTTTGGTAAGTCGAAAAGCGATGGATGCCCAGATCGAAAAAGAAAGCGCAATGCTTCTAGATTCACTCGCGGATCACGATCAAAAAGTCATCACCGAAGAAGACATCAAAGATTTTCCCGAGCCCATCCACACATGGTTGAAAAACGTCGGAATCATCGGGAAAAAACCGATTCGTTCGATGACGCTCGAACAAACCGGGAGTATGCGTCTCAATCCGGACCAAAAATGGATGACGCCCAAAGCGAAACAATACATCAACGTAAAAGAGCCCGGATATCTCTGGCACGTCGACTTGCCGATGATGTGGACGAAGGGACGCGATCTCTTTTACCAGGGCGAAGGCGAGATGCTGATCAAACTCGGTGGTCTCATCCCCGTTGTGAACGAAAAAGACAATGAAAAGATCAATGAATCTTCCCTTCACCGGTTTCTCATGGAAATCCCCTGGTACCCGACGGCTGCTCTTGCCGACTACATATCCTTCGAGGCGATCGATGAGACCCGGGCGAAAGCGACAATGAC
>CAYUIK010000047.1:0-2899 GCA_964444805.1 uncultured Acholeplasmataceae bacterium
AGATCGAGTTGAACATCTTCACTGTTGATTCGAACATAGTACTTGTCGTCATCTTGAGTGAGTTCGAAAGCATCTTCAACAACCGGTATTTCTTCAATCGTTTCAATTAGATCGGCAAAGACGTCTTCCGGTATGTCCGCGAACGTGTATCCGGAAAACTCATCGGATACGACCGTCTTCCAGACGTCGACGATTCGCCCCATCGAAATATCGAAATATCCATCCGTGATTTCTTGAGCGTATTGGGCCTGAGCGAGCATATCATAGAGTGGTTTGTCAATTTCAACGGTTTCTAATGGTTTTTTGTTGATACTGTACATGTTTTCCAAGTATTTTGAGTCTTGTGGGAGCGGTTCGTATTTCGTGGAAAGTATGTGATGCTCTGCGAAAATAGCTTCGACGTCGTCCCGAATCTCTTCAGCCTCATTTTCGCTCTCTGCCACGAATTTCACTTCAATCAAAGTATCCATATAATCATTATAAAAAATCACCTGGTACTGTTCCAACTTAGACTTGCAGGATACGAGTACGAGCGACATCCATCCGATGAACACCAATGTAATTCCTTTTTTCATCATCGTCTACACCTCTCTTGTCTTACTAGACCATTATATCATATCCGCCGTAAAGAAAAGGACATTGCTGTCCTAGATCTTTACGTCGACTTTGGTACCATCCGGATTAGGATGATCCTTCAAATATTCCAAAATCGGATTGAAGTGCTTGTCGGGTTTGCCAGGCTTGCAGCGAGAAAGGTTTTCAACTTCTCCGCTTAGAATACCTTCGGCAAAAGCACGACACCCCGGTGTCCCGCATGCCCCACAATTATATCCCGGCAGCAGTTTTTCAACATCATCGAGCCGCGGATCTTCTTTAACTGTCAAATAACGATTGGCAAACGACAGGATAACGCCCAAAACGGCGCCGATCGCCCCCAAAATAAGAAAGGGATAGATGATCTCCATCATTTTGTCTTGACCTCCTTCATATACTTCATGGCATCTTTGAAACCACAACCCACGCTATTGAATACACAGGACTTGCAGGACTGGGCTTCATCATAGGCTTCTTTGCATTCTTCCGGTACGGGGGTGCTCTCATTGAGAGCCATAGTACCGATGAAGAGCGCAACGAGAATCACGACTGCGAGAACGACAACGAAAAAGTTCATCAGATGATCCCCGCCAATCCCATGAAAGCGAGCGCCATGATTCCGGCTGTCACGAAGGCAATCGGCAACCCTTTGAGTGAACGTGGAACGGTCGCCGTCTTGAGACGCATGCGAATCGCTGTAAATATGATGATAACGAGTGCGAATCCGATACCGGATCCGATCGCGAACATCATGGCTTCGGCGTAGTTCTTGGGTTCCGCGACGTTTTTCAAAGCGACACCGAGAATCGCACAATTGGTCGCGATCAGCGGCAAGTAAATACCAAGCGCCTTGTATAGGCTCTTACTGAAACGCTTGATGATGAGTTCGGTCAGCTGAACGAGTGAAGCGATGATGAGAATGAAGGCGATCGTATCGATATAAGCGATTTCGAGCGGTTCTAACACATAGTAGTAAATGGGATAACTGATCGCTGCAGCCAACGTCATGACGAAGATTACCGCGAACCCCATGCCGACGACCGATTTCATGTTGGTCGAAATGCCAAAGAACGAGCATAGTCCGAGGAACTGCATCAAAACGATATTGTTGATCAGTATCGCCGATATGAGTATGGCAAGTAGTTCCATTATTTTCTAGCTCCTTTCTTCGACTGTTGATAGGCGGTCGAAATGGCGAGTAAGAATCCGATGATCAAAAACGCTCCCGGAGGTTGAACGAGTACCGTGAAGGCGTAATCGCCAAGTCCAGCGTTTTCAAAGACCGTGTATTCGAATCCCAGTGGTAGTGTTTTCCCGAGAACGAGCATGCCCGTTCCGAATAGTTCTCGTACGAATCCGATCATCGTCAGGGCAAGTGCAAATCCGAGTGCCACACCGATTCCATCGATCGCAGCTTTCGGTACCGTATTTTTTGATGCGAAAGCTTCTGCCCTACCTAAAATGATACAGTTGACGGTAATCAGGGCGATGAACACGCCGAGTTCTTTGGCGAGTTCAGGAGCGAAGGCATCAACGAGCATCTTGATGACGGTGACTTCGGTCGCGATGATGATGACATATATCGGTATGCGTACGGTCACCGGAACAAAGTTCCGAATCGACGATACCGTGATGTTCGTCATCGTCAAGACGAGCAGAACGAGAATACCCATGCCAAACGCACCTTCCAAGGTCGCGGTTACCGCGAGCGCCGGACAAAGCCCGAGCGCCATGACGAAAATGCCGTTTTCCTTTAAGATGCCTTTAGCGAATATCTCCCAATTGCTCGGTTCTTTCTGTTTCTTCTTGTTCAGTGGCTTTTTAATCGTTTGATTTTTAGTCATTGGCAACCACCTCGCTTAAGTCTCTGATCAGGACGTTGACGAACTCTATCGACCAGGTCGCACCAGCCATCAGATCATCGTCGCTCGGATCAGAAAGTGTTTCACCTTTGAACGAATCGATATAATCGAATACGCCACCGTTTTGACCGAAGCTGAGCGTATGACCGTAATCGTCTTCCGGTGCGACGATATCCAAAATCGTGTTGTCATCGCCCAGAAGGACATAGATCGTGATACTTCCTTCGAAGACTTCGCCTCCGTAACCTTCGTATTCTCCGACACCTTCAAGCATGTAGAGATCACCGATTACTGTATCACCCGTATCATAGATTGTTTCTTTCGATTGGACGTATTCCGTCGGCACGAAATCCTCATCCGTTTCACTTCTTCCGAATACTTCACCGAAAAATTCATTGTAAATATCGAACGGTTCTTCCGTCTCCAAATCAAAATGGTAGGCA
>CAYUIK010000048.1:0-47835 GCA_964444805.1 uncultured Acholeplasmataceae bacterium
GATGACGTGCTCGTCATCGAGGACTACCAGTTCACGACATACGTTCAAGAAAACGACACGAACCACACCGGTTATCGCGTCTGGCAGGCCCGGGCAACCTTCATTGATTTACGTATTACAGGTAGTCAGGTTTATAACCCTGAATAAGCAAAAAAATCGCTCATTTGAGCGGTTTTTTTAATGCATAGAAGACGTCTGGAAAGATTATTCGAGACAAGAGATCAATCGAGCTAGATGATGTCTTCATACGGTTGTTAGAAGATGCATGGTATCTTCTGTTAGCGAAAAAAAATACAATGAATTAATAGAACGATCAAACAAAAAAGCCATGTGACACATTTGATTCAAACAACGTTTAGAAAACTTTGATTTATGAGAAAAAGAAAGCAAATACTTTGACATTATGTCAAAAATCTAATACAATGTAACAGTAAAATGAAATATTTGGCAAAACTGACGAAAGTTAGTGACGCAAAACTATAGGGCCTTTTAAATGGTAGCCAGTTGCATCCTCAAGATGTTGCTGGTTTTTGTTATCTAAGCATCATATGTCATCTATGATTGAAACCCACGTAACCGATTAACACACACATATACATAGATAATGTCTAAGTGAATCAATTACCGATCATGGTTTCTAATATTTCAAATAAGAAATCGGTTTCCGAAAGAAATGAAACATATGGGAAACGAATGTACGAAAGAGCCCAAATTGAAATCAACCTTCGGTTACACGGTTCAAGCATCAACTGTTTCATAGGACGCGCTTGATGCTACCAATGAAGAGTCGACGTTTCAAGGTGAAAATTATGGAAGCGAAAAAAATGCTCTTATCAACTCTATCCTTTGTTCTCTCCCTTGTTCTATTTGTAGCGAGCGTTTTTGCTTGGTTTTCCACGACCAATGAATCCGCGGTTCAGACGCAATCCATCCAAGTCACATCCGGTACGTTCGAGGATTACGACATGTACTTCTACACGGCAAAAAGGGTCTATAAGTTTCAGTCCATTGATGAAACGATCTATACCTACGACGAAACGCTGATGTCATGGGTCTTGCCCGCATACGAGGAGCCGGAAGAGCAGGGATTCGCTTTTTCGGGAATTATTATGAGTCAGTATGATCCGCTTATCGAACAAAACAATATCGACAACAACATCGTCGTCGAAATTCGTGTCAACCATGATTCGATCGACAATGAAAATGCCATCCTATCGCTTAAGTCCAATATTGGTATTGCCAGTGAAGCCATCGTTGAGTTCGCGCCTGAAACCGCCTATTACCTCAGTCGATTCGTCTTTATCCAGCAATTCATAACCGATGATTATGCGAGTCGCAGCGAAGGGACGAATTTGTTCTCCACGTTAACCGATCGATTCGAAGAAACCGACATCAATGATGATCCGATCTATCCGCTATTGGATTTCTATGATGAAAATGACGCATTTCAGTCCCGTTTGCCCTTAGCGAACGTTCAATTCGGATCCGAAACCCAAGAAACGTGGCTGTATTTTAATATCTCATATTACGAACAAAAAATTGAGGATACGTTTTTTTCGGGATTAACCGAACCGACGCTCGATAACATCGAGACGATTCGATTCTTCCAAGATCTTGTCTTTCATTTCGATTTCGAGGAGTGAAACGATGAAACCCGTTGTTAAAAAGCGTGTACTATTGACATTGATGATGATCCTGTTTTCCTTGTTTTTGTTTGGAGTCACCTATAGTTGGTTCGTTAACTCGACGAGCATTTCCAATCCCGTCATCGGTAAAACCCGTAGCGCTTATTTTGCTGCCGGCGATGGCACGGAAAACGATCCGTTCATCATTCGTAATGCCAATCACTTTTTCAATCTGTCCTATTTGCAAAACTTTGGACTCTTTGACGATCAGATGTATTACTTCGAAGTCTCGGGACCTAATGGCGAGTCGATTACGATCGATTTTTGTGCTCCGGACGTACTCGAAGCTTACCGTACGATCCAACCGATCGGAACCGGAGCGTTCCCGTTTAAAGGATATTTTGACGGGAATGCATCCGTCTTGAAATGCTACAATGTCGATGGAACAAATCAGCAGGATATCGGGACGTTCGGTTTTATCGATAACGGATCAACCGTCAAGAATCTCTATATGGATCAACCGGTTATCATGAGTAATCCGGAACCCGATCAGGTATTCGAAGCCCCGCATGGGCACAATGATGGAGAAGTGAATGTCGCGACCGGATATATCGTCGGACACGTCGCCGAGTTCGCAGTGCTCGAGAACGTCTTTGTCATCTCACCTACGATCTCAAGTCTCGGGAATCAATTTTTCAACCGCTCACAATACGGTTTAATCGGCTATTCCGAAACGGATGGTGGGAATATCGCTGGCGGTCCCCGCGAAAGTTCCTATGATTTTGTCATCGACGCACCCCAGGCATTCACTCAGCTCGACTCGGCGCGAACACTTTGGGGTAATTGGTATGTCAATGGATCAGCAACAGTGACGCTCGCGGATGTACTCGTTCAACCGAGTGGCGTGATCGACATGCGTTTTGGGATCGAGAACTCATGGCCCAAGTACTCGCTATCGACGTTGCGGATCTCCCAGACGCCAAATGATTCCGATCCCGAATATCTATATGATAAAATGGTCGAGGAAAATTTGGAGATCAAAGGTCGAGCGAATGAAACGGAACCTTTTTCCTTCTATAGCAGAGAAAACATCGACATGGTCGGATTTATGGAGTTTAGAAAGTCGAATCTTCAAGTGCGTCGTCCGGCAACGCCTTACACCATTCCGCAAATCGGAACGACGTTTGAACCGACGACTTATAATCGATCCATTCTGCTCTATGTCCGGCCAACCGAGGATCTGACGAACCTTGGAAACATTCGCGCGACATTCGATCTCGCCGGAGACATGGCCTATGCGAGCGGGTTTTCAACCAACGGAACGTATCAAGCGGGTGCGCAGCGTAGACTCATTCCCTTTGGTGGAAACAACGTTAACGCGAACATGTCTTCCCTCGACGCGCTTACCGCTGTTCGAATCGATGAGAACACAGGGGACCTGATCGTCGTTGATTCCGACGTTACGACCCCGGATTATTATGTGTTTGCCATCATCTCAAATACAAATGGCGCCAAAGAAATCATTCAAATCAATTTCAAGTATGTCCCAGCCGCACTCAATGCCGATAGTCTGACATCGATAGCAAACGTTGATTTCATCAACGACGTAGCCGATGTCAATATCGCGGATATCGAGAACTACGATTTTAGTTTCGTCAATTTCGGTTATTCGCTCAATGAATTCCAGGCTTTAGAGATCACAACGAACCGATTGGCGGACCAGTCCTATGAAATGATCCTCGATTATGCGATTCTCGATGACAGCATTTTCTTTGTTGACATCATTAACATCTATCGTTATGCCATCGTCGTCCGCTATGATGGAAATATTATATACAGTGGTAGTCACCAGATCATCGAGCTTAGAATGACACAGACCGGAATCATTGTCTCGTCGCGTGACGTTTGATCAAGTCCATGTCTAAATTAAAGAGAGAACCGCTCTATTGAGCGGTTCTTTTTCGATAAAGTGTCTTTACGAGTGCGAGGATCATGTACGTTGTCACGGCGAGAACCACGATACTCGCTCCAGCAGCGAGATTGAAGACATAGCTTAAAAATAAACCCGTGAGCGTATAGATCAAAGAGATGAGAATCGAGGCGATCATTCGTGTTTTCAGTCGTCTCGTAAAAAGAGACGCGGTCGCTGTTGGTGCGGTAAAAAGTGCGATCACTAATATGATTCCGACGACTTTGATGGTCGCGACGACCGCGATCGCGATCATGGAAAAGAGTGCGTATTCGAACCATTTGGCGCGAATGCCGATCAGTGACGCGAACTCATCATCGAAAAGGTAGCTCATCCAATAGTGATAATAGATGAGAACGGCGAAGAGAAGGATGAACGTTGAGACCACCATCAGCACGAGTTCCGCGGATGTTACGGTCAAAATGTTGCCAAAGAGATAGCTTCCGACATTCGGCGGATAACCAGGTGTTAATGCGATGAAGAGCACGCCCAGTGCCATCCCGAGTGACCAGAAGAGGCCGACCGTGACGTCCGTTTTCGCTTTTCCGTTCTGTTTGATGTAACTAATACCGAGGGCCGATAAAAGCGAGATCGCGAAGGCGCCAAGAAGCGGATGGATGCCGAAGAAAAAGGCGATACCGACACCACCATAGGACGTATGGGCAATGCCTCCCGTCATCATAACGAGTTTCTTTTCAACGATCATCGTACCGATGATGCCGGCGATCATGCTGATCAGGATACTCGCATAAACGGCATACTGCAGGAAGCGGTAGTTAAGAAGCGCTTCAATCATCCAAATCACCTCCCTCGTGTTCTTTGAGCACGCGATGGGCGATCTTGCCGTGCGCCAAAAGATCAATCGGACAGCGATAGAGCTTTTCGATCGTTTTCTGATCGAGTTCGGGGTCGCCATGATAGATCAAGGTGCGATCAAGGCAGGCGAGTGAAGAGACATAGGAGGAAACGGCGAGGGAATCGTGCGTGACGAGTATAATCGTCATTTCCTCCTTTAGCTCCTTAAGCAATCGATAGATATCCTCTCGTGACTTTTGATCAACGTGGGCAGTCGGTTCATCGAGTAAAAGGATTTTGGGGTTGGTGGCGAGTGCTCGCGCAATCAATACTTTTTGAAACTGACCGCCCGAGAGCTCGGATAAAAGATTGTCTTTCAAGTCGAGAAGATCGAGTCGCTTAAGAATGCTCATCGTCTTGGCACGTACACCCTTTGGAAACCGAAAGAATACGTGATGGTGACTCGGTAGATAGGAAAGACGCACCGTTTCGAAAACGGTTATCGGAAAATGTTTGTCGATCTCGAAGCTTTGCGGGACGTAGCCGATGATTTTTTGCGCGTGATCGATTTTTTCTCCGAATAAGCGTATGGAACCTTTCCGGGGATTTTTGAGTCCGAGAATCGTTTTGATGAGTGTCGTTTTTCCGCCACCATTTGGTCCGATGATACCTAAAAAAGCGCCAGTCTCAAGTTTCATGTTGACGTCTTCGAGGACGAGTTTATCGTCATAATAGACGTCTAGGTCCTTGATTTCAATTGCCGGAACCGATTGTTGCATCACTTTTTTTGGACTCCCATTTAAAGTGTCTCGACCATCAGGTCGATCATGTTCTTGAGGTTTTCGATATAATTGGGGGCGAGCGGAGCGAGCATCATCGTCACGCCATCGATCTCTTCAGCGAAACTGATGGCCTGTTCATCCGAGAACTCGCCTTGATAGAAGACGACTTTGATTCCGAGTTCGCGTGCGAGATCGATCATGTCTTCCAAATCCTGCGGCGTCGCTTCCTTGCCTTCTTCTTCGATCGCGTGCATGATGAGACCATAGTCGTCGGCGAGATAGCCGAAAGACGGGTGGTAGACGATGAACTGGTTATTGGACAATCCTTCGACGGCTTCCTCGATGTAGGTATCGAGTTCCATAAGGTCGCTGATGTATGCGGCGGCATTGCTTCTATATTCGGATTCATGATCGGGATCCAGTGCGATCAACTCGTCGCGAGTGATCTCGACCATACGAATGACGCGTTTGACCGAAAGCCAGATGTGCGGATCTCTGCTTCCGGGGGCGAACTCGCGGTCAGGATAGGTCTCGGAGATGATCTGATGGAGCATGACGAGTTCTGTCTTGTCTTCATCGATGCTCGGAAGGATGTTCGTGGCTTCCGTTGGAACCCCAATAGCGAAATAGAGATCCGCTTCGTCGAGTGCGACCATTTCTAACGGTGAAGGTTCATAGGATGCAGGACTCATTCCCGGCGGGACAAGCACGGTAACGTTAACGCGGTCTTGACCGACGGCTTCTACGAAGGTCTTTTGGGGGACGATCGAGACACCGATCTGGATCAGGTCATCGTTTTGATCTGTCTTCGTTTCGCAAGATGCGAGCGTGAAGATGAAGAGAAAGAGAGAAACGAACAGGATAATTTTTTTCATGGTAACAACTCCTTATTGCGAATGATTTGCATGTAGCACGTTTATTATACAACGCTAGGAAACGCATGTCAAGAAGAGTGAAATAAGAAAACGATTCGTCTTTCATTTATGGCGGACTTACTATATAATAGGAGTATCCATTTAGACAAGCAAAGGAGGCTTTTCGATGAAAAAAGCTCAATACGGTTACGGATGGCTTTTGAAATTCATACTCGCCGCCATTCTTCTCGGTGTCGGGATCTACATGGTTTTAGCGGATGAAGTCGTCTACATGATTACGGGGATTACCATCGTTATCTTTTCAGGTTTACGGGTATACCCATTGATCAAATCTCTAAAAAACGAAGTTCTTCGCACGATCAATCTAATCGAGATTATTTTCGATTTTCTCATCGGCATGCTGATCATATATATCGCGTTGTCGCGCGATCTAACCAATGAAGAAATCTGGCGTTCGGTCTATCGCTTTTCCCTCGGTTTCGTCTTCTACGCCCGCGCCCTTGTCTTCTTTAATTCGGTCGTCTTTTTAGGTGAAAAAACGGAGATACCCAAGTTCTGGGCCCACATCGGTTTCATGACACTTGGCGCGCTGATCCTAGCGACGTCTAATTTCGATTACGAGATGGTCGGTCTGTTTTTCCTGATCGTTTCTTTGCTCGGGGCGGTCTATCTTGGGTTTGATGGCTATGGGGGTTACAAGACCTATCGTTCCTATCAACTCGAGCTCAACCAAGGCAAGGAAAAAACGAAAGAAAAAGAAAAGGGCATCGAGATGCCCGATGAAATCGAGAAAGAAGAACGCGATGAAATCTATGTGAACTAGGGTGTCTTCTTAAAAGAGACGTTTGGCGATCAAGTGAATGAAGATCGTCGCGACCATAAGGTCGGCGGCTCCACCAAAACTCAAGTTCATTTCGATCGCTTTTTCAGTAAAAGCCTCGACCTCGGATCGTTCACGGGTATCGAGGTTTTTCATTTGCTCTTTAATCCCGTAATAGTTTTCAAGCGTTTTGGAGCGCTTGAGCAGAACCGTGTCATCCGCCATAATGATGAGCTCTTTGAGCAAAAGACGTAAGTGTTGTGTTGTCAGCACGCGTTCATTTCGAATGAGCTCATAGGCTTTTCGAACGGAAGGAAGGCCTCGTTTGGCCTCACCGCGAATCCCTTCGATGCCGTGTTCATGGTAGGCCTGGATGCCAAATGATCCGTCCTTCTGCTTGAAGTCGTCCATGATTTCAAAAGCGATGGTTTCGATGTTCGAAAAGATCATCGCGATCGGTTCATTGCGTCTCAAGACGCGACCGAAACTGATCGTGATGAGTCCGATTAAAAAAATGATGCCCTTGTAACAGTTGATGCCACCGGTGACATCGAACATCGCCTGTTCGGCCCTGAGTCCGATCGGCCGCGCTTTTTCGAGAAGATTGCTCTGTGAACTCGAACGATAACCGAGTTCGAAGAGTTCCTTGAAAAAGGGGAGAATCGCATCTTTCGCCTTGACCATGAGGTCATAGTCCATGTCTTCATGGGAACCCGATGAGGACTTCGTGACCAAACCGAATTTTTCATCGAGATCGAGTTCCATGATGATCGCTTCGTTGATGCACTTTAGTGTCTCTTCCATCAGGTGGTTTTCAACGGCGCTCTTAACGACCTTTAGCAGATCCTTTAAGTCATGTCGTTGATTGCGGATACAATCATGTGCGTTTCGGTCACACAGATAACACGTTCGCAGGGGATAACCCAAGTCGACGCGGGACAGAGATGCCTTAGGTTCATCGAAGACGTCAAGGTCAATAAATGGACCCAAAGGGTGGTTCTCTTCGAGTTCGACGAACGATCGCTTTAATGCAACGGCATCAACACCGAGAGCGATCATGAGGACATAGGGGCCGTCATCACTGTCGATGAATTCGTGATTCGATGATTCGATCATGGAGCGAACCCGATTGAAAAAGAGCCGGACGAGCAAATAGGCTTCACTGATCCTTTTGTTCGGGCCGGGAATGTTCGCTTTGATCGATAGAATGACGCGTGATCGATCGAGCCCGAAAGCTTTTTGTATCGCGTGAAGACGTGCTTCGCGGGCACTGAGTATGTGGTCGCTCATGTGAAAAGTTCACGTCCTTCTTTACTCATCAAATAGTCATAGGTCACTTTAGGAACGAGCTTTTTGATGGCGTCAAACTGTTCGTTTTTAGCGAGTTTTCGGACGCGCGATGCGCTTACAACCGAACCGTCGATCGCCAAGCGATCGAGCACTTTTAGCGAGGGACCTAGCGTTTTTTTCATGGTCTCATTGTATAGAGCTGTGCTCTGATCAAGTGGTTCAACGCCGACATAGCGATAATCGATCGAAAAAATCGGCATGAAATGCTGTTTAAAGATCGTAAGGTCGAGTTCCATATAGAGTCGTGATTCATCGGTAATCGTCTTTAGGAAATAGGTCGGAAAAGTAATGTTGGAGATAATGTACTCAGTTGAAGGCAAAATCGTGACGTTTTGGATGTGTGCGGTTGCCTCATGTAGTAATCGATGTCGGGTTTCATAAGAAAAAACGGATCGGTTTTCCTCGACGAGAAAAATGATGACATCATCGTTATTTGCTGCGGCAGTCTCGATCAGGTAGAGATGCCCGAGCGTGACCGGATTGCAGTTCATGACGATCGCGGCGCGTGATGTTTTTTTGGGTGCTAGACCTTCCGTCATCCGACCTAGTCTTTCACGGATCGTGTCGAAGCTGTTTTCGAGCAAAGCGATCGATGGTGTTTCGGCGACCATCTTGAACGTGTAGTAAGTAAAAAATTTGACGCCATCTGGTTTCGTAAAAAGGAAATATTTATAGATGCCACGCTTGTTGAGTTCGTGCATCAGTTGAAGGATGACGGTCGCGGTCAAGTTCTCACCGCGATAGTCGCTTCGGACCGCGATCATCTTACAGACGTTTTTTTGAAGTGAGCCGGTCGCGATCAACTCATCGTGGTCAAAGATGCCGCACGTATAGTCAACGCCTTCTTCAAAGCGTAGCCCTTCTGCGTGAAGTAAGTCCTTGACCAACGCGTATTCACGCTTGGTTTCGATATCAACCGTTTGGTAGATCATCATGACCATCCTTTACGAGATATAGGTAATCGGTTGTCGATCCGTCACGTGCTCGGACGCGTCCGATCACGTGTTCACGAGAAATCGGATCTTCCGGTATACCGGTCATTTCGTGGGTCATCGTCATCAATTTTTCAATCGGGACGATGTCAAGTTTCGAGTGAAAAAGTCGATCGATTAAATCGGTTCTGGCCGGATTGATCGCAATCCCGCGTTCGGTGACGATACAGTCGACCGTGTGACCGGGTGTCGTGATCGTCGTTACCCGCTCTTTGATGAGGGGCAAACGGGCCTTGATCAGAGAAGTCGTTATGATCGTGAGTTTCGCGCCAGCAGCGGTATCCGCGTGACCACCGCTTCCACCGATCAAATACCCGAACGAGTCCGTCGTGACGTTGACGTTGAAGTCGAGGTCAACTTCCGTGGCCCCGAGACAGACGACATCGAGTTTGTTTACGATCGCATCTTCACGGTGGGGATTGGCGTATTTTGAAGAGCTCATCATGATGTGGTTTTTGTTGCGGTAGTAGGATGATACCGCTTCAAGGTCGAAGCATTGCACGTCATAAAGGCGCTCAAAGAGTCCCTTTTCAAACATGCGAACCAAATGTCCGGTAATACCTCCCGAAGCGAAAGAACCTTTGATGCCTCGTTTTACCATGATATCTTCGAGTGCTTTGGCAACCGCGATACTCGTTTTTCCGGCTCCTGTCTGAAAAGACAGACCATTTTGGATCAAGCCCAGTTCATCGATCAGGCGAGCCGTGTCCCTAGCGATCTTGGTTTGAATCGGATCTCGTGTCGGGCTTGTTGTTCCCGAAACGATGTCCTTGGCATCGCCGATACGATCGACGACGAGTACGTAATCGACCCGATCGCCATCGATATCCGGCGTGTCGACGTGATCTGCCAAATGGTCTGTAATGACGACTTTTTGTTTTGCGTATAAGAGATCGGGGATCGCATAACCGAGCGTTCCACAAGCACTTGGTCCATAGGATCCTGTACCATTTCCGTGTTCGTCTGTTGTCGGTACGGCAAGAAACGCGACATCGATCGGTAAGTCACCTTCTTCGATGGCGCGGGCTCTGCCGCCGTGCGTATCCATGATGAGTTCGCCTTTGAGTTTCCCCGTAGAAATCGCTTTGGCTACGGGGCCGTTTACGTAATTCGTCACGATTTTCGTGACCTGACCTTTTTCCATGAGTTCGACGAGCGGTTCGTGAATGGAAAAAAGTGAAGAAGGAGCGAGTGTCATGTCGTGCAAGTTTCGTCGCTTGATTTCAGCTAAGACCATGTTGATGACGTGATCGCCATTTCGCAAGTGATGATGAAATGAGAGTGTCATGCCATCTTTGATCGAAATGGCGTCAAAGATCGCTTCGATCGATCCGATTCTCTTATTCATTCGACCATCCCCCATCGCTTGGCATGTTCGAGTGTTTTTTTCGCGCGTTCGATAATCGGTTTATCGATCATCTTGCCGTCGATGCTGAAGGCACCCTGTTCGACTCGTCTGTACTTGTCGAGGACTTTTCGGGCGAACTCGATCTCGATCTCAGACGGAGCATACACGCGGTTGATGACGTGAACCTGATCGGGATGGATCGCCGCCTTGGCGTTCATGCCGAGCGACTTCGACATCTGCGCATCCGCTTTAAGACCAGTGTCATCCCTTGTGTCCGTGAATGGGGTATCGATGGCATCGATGCCCCGTGCTCGTGCCGCGAGAATCAAAAGGCTGCGGGCATAGAGAATTTCCTGACCGGCCTTGGTTCGTTTCGCCATGAGATCGGTCGAAAGGTCTTCCGCGCCAAGAAGGAGCCCGCTTACGCGTTTATGGGATGCGATCTCATGAATGTCGATTAGTCCGCGCGCTGATTCGATAATCGGGATGATCGTCACTTTGTTTTGGAGTCCTTTTGACGTTTCAAAACGTTCGAGGCGATCAAGGAAACGCAAAAGCGTTTCGCGCGTCGCTTTCGGCAGCATGAGGCAATCGACTCTGTTGGTCAGAAGTATGTTTAAATCCAAGTGATGAAACGCTGTCGTTTCGTCGTTGATGCGGACGATGATCTCGCTCTTCGGGTGTTTTATCGTTTTAAAATATTCGATTAATAGCGTACGAGCCGCGTCTTTATCATGCGAAGAAACGGCATCTTCGAGATCGAAAACGATACCGTCGGCGTCGAATATGTCAAAGCTTTGGAGCATTCCGGGTTTGTTTGCAGGAATAAAGAGAAGACTTCTACGCATCCTGATCACCGAGTCTTTCGATCGCCGTATCAAGGCGGGCGCGAATCGTGTAGTCGAGGGCACCCTTGTCTTCGACGAGAACATAGAGGTCTTCGATGCCTTTGGCCCGCAACGTGTCTTCGATGACTCGTCTGATCTGTTTTCCAAACTGGGCATAGACGACGCTTTCGATCTTAATCGTCAAACCCTTTTGTCTGCGAACAGTGACCAGACAATCATTGGATTCCATTGTTCCGGCACTTGCTACCATGAAATCACTCATTTCTTGATCGGATGAGCGCGATCACGCGTTCCATCTCGTTTTTGACGATCATGTAACCCGAATCGACATCCATTCCCGGCTTGGCCAGACAAACATCGGCCTGACAAGCCATGGCGATGTGCGTGGTGACTTGCGCGGAGATGTTCGTCTCGTTGCACGTGCCGCCGGAATAAGCACCGATGTTTTTGTTTTTGCAGTAGATGATCGCTTCGCAGATGTTGTTGATGCCGCCGAGATCCGGCGTCTTGATCTGGATGACGTGACCGGCGCGATTGTCGGCGAAATAGCGAATGTCCTCAAGATTGTTGCACCACTCGTCAGCGACGATTTCAACCGGTATGTACGATTCGTCCAAACGTCTCGTAATCTCTTTCAACGCTTCCATCGTACCTTTTCGATCCCCAGTATCGATCGGTCCTTCCAAACGAAGAGGGAAAGGAGCGGCCGCTTCACCGAGTCTTTTGATGTATTGGACGATTTGATCGATGTCATTGTCGAAGATGATGCCGATCGTACCGTAAACGTCGACGTGCATGATCGGGACATAGTCCGTGGTCGCCCGATGGGAGATAATGCGCTCTTTGAGCCACAGGATGTAGGATAAAAGGAGTTCACCGTGGTGTCCGAGTTTGTCTTCGATGTTGTTGATCAAAGCGTGGGGGAGTACGTCGACTTCTTTTAAAATCATCTTGTCGACGTTGTCATAGCGATCATCACCGGTTTGTGAAAAGATGGGAATACGGGTGATGGGATCCGCCAGATCGTATTCGTCTTGGATGACTTCGGCCATCGTCATCCGGTTTTTCAAGGCAACCGCATGAAGAAGAGCTTGGGTCAAGCCGTAACGAATGGCCGTGTGCATTTTCTTGCCGTTGATTTCAAGCTTGTCGAATGTTTCCGCCATAGCGCGAAATGTCGTCACATCGCTACCTATGAGTTTCGGTACGATTTCCCGTTCGATCAAGGGAATGAAGTCATCAGCTAAAAAGAGGGGATCTCTTCCACCGGCACCGGAATACTGGACGCTCGCGCAATCGCCTTGGGCGACGTTTCCGTCGTCTAGAACGAGTTGGATCGATACGGCTTCACCGGGAACCCGGATGCCTTTGAAACCGGCGATTTCCGGCTTTCCGAGATAGAGAAATCCGTCTTTTTTGGCATGATGCTTAATGGCTTTCTGATCATCGAAATAAAAGCCCGTATAGGATTTTGTCAGTAATACGCGTTTGATTTTCATGATTTTTTGTCAGGTCGCCCGATCATCTGTCCTTTGCTGACGGCATAGACGTCGTCGATCGTCATCTGGAAACTGACAGGGCGCCCTTCGGCTTGACCTCTTTCTTTGAGTTTGAGTTTGTGAAAGTCCTTGATTTCTTCGGTCATCGCGAGATCGCCGAAGTCGAGAATACGAATGCATCCTTCGTTGTCACGAGCGGGAAGCACTTTATTCGCGGTGTGTTTGCTCGGGGCGAAAGGAACGTCGATGATCCCGAGTTCGAACCCTTTGATGACGCCGGTAGCCAGATCGTTGTTACCGACATCATAGATCGCGTTCATGAGGGCGTTGACTTCTTTTCTGATGATCTTCCGCTCTTCCGAGAGTGCGACGGAAGAGGGGAACGATTGATCTTTGAGAAGCGTTACGATGAGCTTCGATTCTTTGATGCCAGCAGCGTTGACTTCTTTGGTGGGAACACCGGAGGATTCGGAAGTCGTCTTGGTAATCATTTTCGTCGCCTTGGCGAGAGCAGCGACCGTTGATGCGAGACCGATCAGTCCGCTCGCTCGGGCAGGATCCTTGGGAAATCCGCCCATCCATTGATGGAAGACGGTCGTGATCTGCATGTTGTCATAGTGGAATTTATCGAGGTATTCGTTGGTGAGTTCTTCGAGCATTTGCAAGGAGGCGACGTCCTGGACGACATTGCCCGATTGGCCGTAACCGACCGTGATATTCTTGACGCCTTGTTCGGCGGCGAGAAGAGCTTCGATGATGCCGATCGTGATCGCGATCGAAGGGGGAACGAGCGTTCCCGTCAACGGACCGAAGGGTTCACGATTAAGGGAAATGCCTTGCTCTTCGTAGTAACCGACGAGACGATCACAGTATTGCCAATAGTAAAGGGAATCGGCCAGTGAGATGCTTTTTGCATAAGGGATGTTATAACTGATTCCGCCGCCTTCATTCGATGTCCAACCCGATGCGTGGGTGATTTCTGCTAGAAGTCTTGCATCAGGGGTCCCATGACGCGTTTGCAGGGGTGAATTGAGTGACTCGAAGACGCGCCGGCAACCGCTGACACCGTGGTTGACGGCGGGAAATCCGTTTAAAAACGACCGGCCTTCCTGTTCGCTGATCTTGACACCTTCCTCAGCTTCCTCGTAGTGGTTGTGCCTTGTGTAGGAATCGATCGTTGATGGCAAGAAATCAGCACCGGCCTCTTCAAGAAAGGAAAGGAGTTCGATGTGTCTGTCAATCCCAGCAACACCGGCTCTTGGCTGAACATAGGTGCGGCCTTCCTGCTTGGCTTGAAGTAATTTTTTGGCGAAGTTCTTATGATCCGGAACGCCTTTCAAATACCGGATGGCTTCATTCAAATCCAGTCTTTCGTCTTGACCGGTCGGCCAGGCTTTCAAGACATCCTTGCGGACGCTTAAGAATTTTTCAGTGGACCATTTTTTATTGACAACGATCATTTTTTGTCGGACTCCTTTAGGCGATACATGCGTTTTTTCATGATGCGTAGGGCGATATCCGGATATTCGAGACTCAAGAGACCCATGGCCGACAGGATATAATCCCGATCGAGCAGGTACTCCGGATCTTTTGGTCTGAGTTCCATGTGTTTCGTTTCGTCTTTGGCGGCCGCAAAGAGCACTTTGGCGGGGTCTTTGCTGCTGATGACGACACCACCGGTTCCCACGACATACCTCGTTTCCGTGAGGTCTTTACCCGTCTGATAGTACATGATTCCCATCGGCGTATAAACACCTTTGAGATTGCCGACGTGCCTGGCTACCGCGGTATCGATGCACTTTGCGGATAGAACGTCATCAACCTCGTAGTCGTGGTCGCTCTCAGCGATGAAGTCAACGTTTTCACGCCTCATGATCGCCTCTTTTTCGATATCGATACCTCGTTTTTTCAGTTGGGTTTTTTCGGAAAGTGCCATCGCCTCGAGAATACCGAGCGCCGAGTAGCGCATGCCGAGGTCTCCTTCGACCGTTCGTTTCGCGAAGGGTTCTTCGAGTCCGCTTAAAAGGACGTGTGCCTGGCTCGGATTACCATCGCTCATAGAATAGACGTCCGTGGTTGCACCACCGACGTCAACGAGTAAGAGGTCGCCCAAACCCTCGTCATCGGCGAACCCTTTTGCGAGAAGCTCGGCGGCGAGCAAGACGGCGTTGGGTGTCGGGAGCACGACCTGTTTGATCTTACTTTCGATCCGCTTGATTCCCTTCGCTTCGATGATGTTGCGAACAAAGATTTCTTTGATCTTGTCACGAGCGCTCTTGATGTTTAGGACATTGAGCCGGGGCATGACATTTTCACAGATATAGAACTCCTTGTTACTCGCGGAAAGGATTTCTTCGATTTCATCGACGGCATCCTTGTTTCCAGCAAAAACGATCGGCGCCTTAATCGATGATTTGGCGAGTTGTTTCGCGTTGTGAATGACGCATTCCTTGTTTCCGCCATTGGCGCCACCAGCGAGTAAAATAATGTCGATGTTCTTGTCGACGATCTGTTGTAGTTCACCATTGTTGATGTTGTGTGACAGGACGAGCTCGACTTTGGCGCCCGCGCCAAGACAGACGCGCTTCGCCGCCTCAACGGTCAATTCTTCTACGAGCCCCATCGCGACCATCTTGAGACCGCCTGCGGCAGAAGAACAGGCGATGATGTTGTCGAAAACGATATCCTTATCCATCTTCTTTTGCAAGCGAATAAGTGCGTTCTGATAACCGATCGTAATGTCGGTCTCAACGGTCGTTAGGGCTTTGGCTGTAGCGATGATCGATTCATTTTCGAGATCGACTGCGGTCAGTTTCGTAAATGTCGAGCCGAAATCAACCGCAAGATAGTAGCGCATTCTTAAACCTCCAGGTCTTCCTTGATCTGGTCTAGAACGTCTTCAATCGCGACTCCGGGGGGATAAACACGGTCGAATCCCATATCCTTAAATCGCTTTTCGACCTGTTCGAAATCCTGTTCGCCGATCACGATGTTTCCGCCGACATAGAGCAAAACGTCGTCAAGCCCCGCTTCGTTGCACTTGTCCCGCATACCACGACAATCGAGTTCACCGTGGCCGTAAAGAGACGAGATTAAAATTAAAGGAGCTGATGTCTCAATCGCTGCGTTAATGAAGTCCTCTTGTGACGCGAGAACCCCCACATTTGCTACATTATAGCCTGCTTGGGTTAACGTGTACTCGATGATTCGATTACCAACAGCATGGACATCGGCTCCGATGACGCCGATTACGATCGATTTCATGTGTGTCCTCCGTGATGTGCGTGCGTGTTCTAGGTGTCGAATGATGTGAAAACATTTCATATTGTAACGCTTTTTGCGGTCAATTGCAAGGTTAAAAGGCCTTTATTAAACGATTTTTTATTACAAAATACCCATACGCCTTAAAAACGCTTTCATACACCTTGATTGTAATACAGAAATCGTGCAAATGCAACCGTAAATTTCATTTATTATGACTTTTTTTATGATATAATCGAGTCAGGAGGAGATATGAGAAAAATCACACAAGAAACCATTCAACAAGCCGTAACAAAGATCGCTCTCGACGCCAATTTCGATATTGGCAAGACCTTTCTCGATCGCTTGAAAGAAGCGATGGAACATGAGCGTTCCGAACTCGGAAAGACGGTGCTTGGACAGATCATTGAAAACGATGAACTCGCCCAAAAAAACAGCGTTCCAATGTGCCAGGATACGGGTCTTGTCGTTGTCTTTTTAGAAATCGGTTACGATGTTCGAATCGAAGGTGATATCTATCAGGCGATCAACGAAGGTATCAAGTCCGCCTATCGTGACGGATTTTTGCGAAAATCCATCGTCTCTGATCCGCTCGAGCGAATCAATACGCAGGACAATACACCGGCGATCATCCATACGAAACTCATCGAAGGCGATCACATTCGCATGACCCTCGCACCTAAGGGAGCGGGAAGCGAGAACATGAGTCTCGTCAAGATGCTCATGCCGAGCGACGGAACCGAAGGGATTGAGAAGCTGGTCCTCGATACCGTTTTTCAAGCGGGCGGGAAACCGTGTCCGCCGATTACGGTGGGCATCGGGATCGGTGGCAATCTGGAAAAGAGCGCTCTGATTGCAAAAGAAGCGTTGTTGCGGGAAATCGATGACGTCAATCCGGATCCCCGGCTCCAAGAACTCGAAGAAAAATGGCTCGCAAAGATCAACGAACTCGGTGTTGGACCGATGGGCTTCGGGGGAACAACGACTGCACTTGCCGTGAAAATCAAAACGCATCCCTGTCACATCGCATCCCTGCCTGTCGCGATCAACATCCAGTGCCATGCGGCCCGACACAAAAGCGTGGTGATCTAGATGATTCATAACATAAAAGCACCCTTGATTGAAGCGGATCGAAAGCTTCTTAGAGCGGGCGATATGGTCTATCTGACGGGAACGATTTTAACCGGAAGAGACCAAGCACACAAAAGACTTGTCGAAGCACTCGATCAGGGACTCGATCTACCTGTTGATATCGACGGACAAGTCATCTATTATACCGGCCCGACACCTGCTCCACCAGGACGCGTCATCGGTTCCTGCGGACCGACATCGAGCTATCGCATGGACGTTTATTCGCCCAAACTCATGGCCTGCGGACTACGCGTCATGATCGGCAAAGGCGATCGTTCAAACGCCTTTATCGAAGAACTGATTCGAAACGAAGCAGTCTATCTTCAAGCCGTTGGTGGTGCCGGTGCGCTTTTAGCCGAACGCGTTAAAAAGATGGAGGTCGTCTGCTATGCGGATCTTGGACCTGAGGCGATCCACCGGCTTGAAGTCGTGGACTTCCCGGCGATCGTTACCTATGATATGTATGGGGGAAACCTGATCGAAGAGGGCGTGTCACGATTCAAAGTGGCGTCTGGCACCGGTGATGATACATGATCGCTTTTCAAAACGTGACCTATGCGTCTTTTTTGCAGATTGAGGATCTCGTGATCGAACAGGGGAAATTCACCGTTTGCGTCGGTTCGAGCGGCAGCGGTAAGACGACCATGCTCAAACTGATCGTAAAAATGATCGAACCGGCTACGGGAACGATAACGTTTCATGGCGAAGATATTCGCGCGATCGATACCATATCGTTACGAAAACGAATCGCTTTTCTCCCGCAAAAAACCTATATTTTTCCTGGTTCTATTTTTGACAATCTCAAGGTCGGACTCGATTATCATGGGATTGACAAAGAGGAAGAAGACCTGGTGGCTGTTCTTTCCCGCGTGCAGCTGCAAAAGGATCTAGCGGATGATGCGAAACACCTTTCCGGAGGCGAAGCGCAGAGACTCGCCTTAGCCCGCGTTCTTTTACTCGATCCCGAAGTGCTTTTGCTCGATGAACCATCGAGCGCACTCGATCCTGCGAGTGAACGCGTCATGATGGATATCTTGAAAGATTTGAATAAAAAGCAGAAGAAGTCGATTTTGATGGTTACGCACCGTCTGGAAGTCGCTGAAACATACGCGGACAGAATCGTAGAGATCGGGGGTGAATCACGTGACGATTGAACTCGAAATCATCCGCGTGATCATCGCGTACATGTTTATCGTCATTCTTTTTTTCGGGTTGAGAAAACGCGGAATCGGTCGCGAGCGTCTACTGATCGTCGCGACGATCCGCATGACCGTCCAACTCATTTTAACCGGATACCTTCTCATCTACCTGTTCGACAATCCCCATCCGCTATGGACATTGCTCGTCATTCTCGTCATGGTTCTTTTCGCAATTTACACGATATTCAAGAAATTCTCGGGTGAACTGAGCCGGAAACTCAAACGTGTCATCGCCGTGTCGCTACCGCTTGGCGGGTTACCCGTTCTTATCTTCTTTTTGTTAGTCGTCATCCGAATCGACCCCTATTTCGACCCGCAATACGTCATTCCTATCACGGGCATGATTATCGGCAACAGCATGACGGGAATCAGTTTGGGACTTCATACGATGATCAAAGGCATGCAAGTGGAACGCGAAGCGATCGAGGCACACCTTTTGCTCGGAGCGACACCGAGACAGGCGAGCAGAGATCTCATCAATCACGCCTTTGACAACGCCATCATGCCGACGATCAACAGCATGCTTGGCATGGGCATCATTTTTTTACCGGGCATGATGACGGGTCAGATTTTGTCAGGCGTCGTGCCGACAATGGCCATTCAGTATCAGATCGTGATCATGCTGGGCATCCTTTCTAGTGTCTCCGCAACTACGTTTCTCGCGTTGAAATTCGGGGCTTTGACGTTTTTTAGAAACGATATGCTTCTCGATTTTCGAAGGCAGGCAAGCATTCCCAATGGCAAATCGTGATTACGCTTTGCATGAGACGGTCGACCAACCGTCTTTTTTTTCGCTTTAAGGTTTGGTGGTAATCGGCCATGACAAAATAATCATAATCTTTTTAATCTAGCTAGAGCGCTTACATTTTTAGGTCCACACATGGTATAATCTTAGTAAATGGAAGCGAAAGGCATGAGCGCATGTATCGAATAATCAACAAACAAAAACTCGCACTGACCATCCGTAGAATCGACGTGGAAGCACCCTATGTGACCCGCCATGCCAAGGCCGGTCAGTTCATCATGCTTCGAGTCGATGAAGAAGGTGAACGCATACCGATGACGATCGCCGACTTTGACCGAAAGAAGGGCATCGTGACTGTCATCTATCAGGTTGTTGGCGCAACAACAAAGAAGCTCGACCAACTCGAAGCCGGTGATGAACTCCATGATTTTGTCGGGCCACTCGGTCGCCCTTCAAAAATCGAGGGTTTAAAACGAGCACTGGTCATCGGTGGCGGTGTCGGATGCGCGATCGCCTATCCGACTTCCAAAGCCTTATTTGAGCAAGGAACGCACGTGGACGCGATCATCGGTTTTCGCAATAAGGATCTCGTTATTCTCGAACATGATTTCGTTCGGGTGACAAACCATCTCGATGTCATGACCGATGACGGCAGCTATCAAAACAAAGGATTTGTAACCGATCGACTTGCTGAATTACTTAAAGATGGCAAACGATACGACGAAGTCTTCGCGATCGGTCCTTTGATCATGATGAAACGCGTGAGCGAAATCACGAGACCGTATGGAATCAAGACTACGGTCAGCATGAATCCGATCATGGTCGATGGTACCGGCATGTGCGGTGGGTGCCGCCTGACGGTTGGCTTAGAGACGAAATTTGCTTGTGTCGATGGTCCGGAATTCGACGGTCACCAAGTCGACTTCGATGAAGTCATGCGACGAAATCGGATGTACGTTGACGAAGAAAAAAAACGATACGAAGCGACGTGTCGTCTTTTCCGGGGGAAGTCACATGATCAATAAGGCCTTGAAAAAAGAGATGATGCCCGTTCAAGAACCGAAAAAGCGGATTCATAATTTTTCGGAAGTCGCCCTCGGTTATACCGAAAAACAGGCGATCAACGAAGCGAATCGGTGTCTTGAATGCAAGCACAAGCCGTGCGTGAAGGGGTGTCCTGTTGCGATTGACATACCTCGATTCATCAAAAAGATCAAGGAAGGCAAGTTTGAAGAGGCCTTTTGGGTTATGAATGAAGAGAGTTCGCTTACCGCGGTCTGTGGCAGAGTGTGTCCGCAGGAAACACAGTGCGAAGCCCTTTGCGTCCGGGGAATTAAAGGAGAACCGGTCGCAATCGGTCGTCTCGAGCGGTTCGTAACGGACTATCACTACCGCAATCTAAAAGAAGGTAAAGCGAAAAGTAAGAGCCATTTGGAAAAAGTGGCCGTGGTTGGTTCGGGACCGGCCGGATTGAGCTGTGCTAAGGATCTCGTGCAAAAAGGTTATGACGTGACGATCTTTGAAGCGCTACACGTCCCCGGCGGCGTGCTCGTCTACGGAATTCCCGAATTTAGACTTCCCAAAAAGATCGTATCAACCGAAATTGAGGCGCTGATCGAGCAGGGCGTCAAGCTTGAAACGAATGTGATCATCGGTAAGACACTAACGATCGATGACCTGTTTGAAGATGGATTTCGTGCCGTTTTTCTCGGTACCGGGGCGGGATTGCCTCGTTTCATGAATTTGCCGGGTGAAAACTTGAACGGCGTGTTTTCGGCCAACGAGTTTCTAACTCGCGTCAACCTCATGAAAGCATACCATGAGATGAGTGCGACACCGATTCACATCGCTTCGAGCGTTGCCGTCGTTGGTGGCGGTAACGTCGCGATGGATGCGGCGCGTGCGGCACTTCGTCTCGGATCGAAGCAGGTCTATATCGTCTACCGGCGCTCGGAAGCCGAACTGCCGGCTCGCCTTGAAGAGGTACATCACGCCAAAGAAGAAGGCATCGATTTCAAGTTGCTCGAAAATCCGGTTCGAATACTCGGTGATCAAAAAGGAAACGTACGAGCGATCGAACTCGTCAAGATGGAACTCGGAGAGCCCGATCAATCGAATCGACGTCGACCGATTCCAATTCCCGGCAGCAATCACACGCTCGACGTGGGATCCGTAATCATGGCGATCGGCACGTCACCTAATCCGCTGATTACGAGCGAAACGAAGGGACTCGAACACGACAAGTGGGGATGCATCCTCACGACCGATCCGTTCGGTCTAACGACACGACAGCACGTCTATGCCGGTGGTGACGCGGTTACCGGATCGGCAACGGTCATTCTCGCCATGGGGGCGGGAAAAAAGGCCGCACGAGCGATCGATCACATGCTTAAGGAAGAAAGGAAAGCTCACGATGCGTGAAAAGACATTGGGAAAACGGGATCTATACGAAAATGCTTTTCTTTCAATCCATGAGGACGACGTCGTGCTTGCCAAGGGAAAGCAAGCCAAGCGTATCGTGATCGACCATATCGGTGCGGCATGCGTGCTTCCCATCACCGACCGAGGTGATGTTCTTCTAATCGAACAGTATCGCTATCCGCTCGATGAAATCGTCTATGAGATACCCGCGGGAAAAAAAGATGAAAAAGACGAACCAACCCGATCCTGCGCCCGGCGCGAGCTCGAAGAAGAAACGGGTTATCAAAGCGAAAAACTTATATTTTTATACGAGATCTATCCTTGCGTCGGTTATAGTAACGAAACCATTGATTTGTATCTGGCGCTCGGTGTCCGAAAACTCGATCATCCCAGAGCTGCCGATGATGACGAAGACATCAACGTGCTCGTGTGCGACAGGAAAAAGATTGAACGCCTCTTTCAGGAACGGCGCATTAAAGACGGCAAAACGATGATTGCTTTGCAGTACTATCTCCATCACTACGACGCGATCATGGAATGGTCGTCTAAGAAAGGTTGATTTGATCGATGCGTATCACAGAACACCCGATTCTCACCTTTTCAAAACGAGAAAGAATCTCCTTTATGTTCAACGGGCAAACGATGTATGGTCTTGAGGGCGACACGATCGCATCGGCACTACACGCCAACGGAATTTTCAAACTGTCTTTCAGTATCAAGCATCAGCGTCCCCGCGGTTTTTACTGTGCCATCGGTAACTGTTCGTCGTGTCACATGACGGTCGACGGCGTACCGAATGTCAAGACATGCATTACGCCGCTCGTAGCCGGGATGGATGTTCGCCGGCAAACAGACAAAGGGGTGATCTCGTGAAAACACAGGACCTCATCATCATCGGCGGTGGTCCCGCCGGGCTCGCGTGTGCGAAGATCGCTCTCGAAGCGGGATTAAGCGTCACCTTGATCGACCGAAATGCTTCTTTAGGCGGACAACTGATCAAACAGACGCACAAGTTTTTCGGATCGAAGGAACAGTATGCGAAAACGAGAGGCTTCGATATCGCTGCAAAACTGATCGAAGACATCGAGGGTCATGAGCGTCTCGACGTTCGCCTCGAAACGCATGTCGTCGGCCTTTATTCCGACCTCGTCGTGACGACATACGACAATCAAACCTACGAACGCCTGCATGCTGCAACGGTCGTCTGTGCGACCGGTGCGAGTGAAAAGACCCTCGCCTTCGAAAACAACGATCTACCCGGCATCTATGGTGCCGGAGCCGTACAGACACTTATGAATCTCTATGGCGTCATCCCCGGTCAAGAAGTCGTTATGGTCGGAAGCGGAAATATCGGACTCATCGTGTCCTATCAGCTCATGCAGGCCGGTGTCCGTGTCAAGGCCGTCATCGAAGCCGCCCCGACGATCGGCGGATATAAGGTCCATGCTTCGAAGCTCAAACGGCTTGGCGTTGACATTCGGACACGAATGACGGTCCGAAAAGCGCTTGGAACCGACCACATCGAAGCGGTTGAACTGATCGGACTCGATGACAGATGGAAACAGATCGAGGGGACACAAGAAACGATTCGTACCGATGCGCTTTGCATATCGGTCGGCTTGTCCCCTCTCACGCAACTCCTCGCGATGGTCGAAGTCAAGACGCGTTTCGTTAGCGAACTCGGTGGTTTCGTGCCTGTCCTTTCCAAAACGTATATGACGAGCGTTTCCGGTCTGTTCGCGTGTGGCGACGTTTCCGGAATCGAAGAGGCGAGTGCAGCGATGATGGAAGGCTATCTTTGCGGTCTGCACGTAACGGAATACTTGAAGCGCGAACATCCTTTGAAAGGTGAACTTCTTGGCCACTACGAAAAAGAACTCGCGTCGCTTCGAAGCGGACCTTTTGGATTAAAAACGCGCATCGGTTTGAACAAGATCAAGGAGGTGACACCGGATGCTCGATAGAACAGGCGTACCGACGGCAGATCAGATTCGATCCTGCTTTCCCGAACGCGATCGGCTAATAAAGGCGAAAGCGATCATCGAGTGCTATGAAGAAATACCCTGTGATCCCTGTCAGACGAGTTGTCCGTTCGATGCGATCCACATCGGCGATAACATCAACAACAGGCCCACCATCGACTTCGATCAGTGCACGGGATGTGGCATTTGCGTGACGAGTTGTCCCGGTCTCGCGATTACGCTTCGTCAGATCGAAGGCGACCAAGCCTACATCGGCATACCCTACGAAATGCTTCCCAAACCAAAAAAGGGTCAGGTATGGCATGGCATCGATCGCAATGGTGACGTCCTGTGCGACGCACGGATTGAACGCGTAAAAGAAGCGAAGAGACAGGATCATACCGACCTCGTGACCGTTTCGATTCCGGTCGAATTCCTTGAGGCATTCATGACGATCCGGGTGAAAACATGAACGATAAAAACGTCATCATCTGCCGTTGCGAAGACGTAACGAGAAAAGAGATACGAGGACTGCTCGAACAGGGCTACACGACATTCGAAGACCTTAAACGACTCTTGCGGGTCGGAATGGGTCCTTGCCAGGGTAACACGTGCGGACAGCTCATTCAGCAGGAAATCGCCACGTTCTTGAATCGATCGAAAGAAGACGTCCCCATCCAGAAGACGCGACCTTTGACCACAGGGGTACCGCTTGCGAAAATCGCATCCGGAGGAAACCATGAAAAACGTTAACGTTCTGATCATCGGCGCGGGCATCAGCGGCGTGAGCATCGCCTATCATCTCGCCTTAAAGGGTGTAAAAGGCGTTCATGTCGTTGATCGTGGATATTTCACGAATGGCGCAACCGGGCGTTGCGGTGCGGGTGTACGTCAACAGTGGGCGTCGAAAACGAATTGCGAACTGGCCAAGCGTTCGATCGATTTCTTCGAGCATGCGAAAGAGACGTTGAACTATGCCGGCGACCTCGAGTTCAAACAGGAAGGATACTTGATTCTCGCGATCGATGAGGATGAGGAAAGACAGTTTCAAAAGAACGTGAAACTGCAAAACGACGTGGGTATTCCCTCGCGCATGCTCACCAAAGATGAAGCACTTAGAATCGTTCCTCATCTCAATCGAAATGCCTTTAGGAGTGCGAGTTTCTGTCCGACCGACGGTCATTTGAATCCGTTTAAGATGACCGAGGCATTCTATCTCGAAGCCAAACGTCTGGGTGTCACGTTTTCCTTTTTTGAAGAGGTTCGCGCGATCGAGACAAAAGACGGACAAATCGTTGGTGCAACCACGAACAAGCATGTCTATGCTACGAACCAGATCGTCAATGCCGCTGGTGGTTATGCTCGGGAAGTCGGTCTTATGGCGGGAATCGATATTCCGGTTTACTCCGAGAATCACCAGATTCTCGTGACAGAACCCATTGAAAAGATGCAGGGACCCATGGTCATCTCTTTCAAAAAGAACATCTATTGTCAACAGGTACCGCATGGCAGTTTCCTGATGGGACGAAGCGATCCCGCGGTCAAACCCGGTCATGATACGACCTCGACGTGGCGATTTTTAGATGAAATGGCAGAGACGGTCGTCGATATCATGCCATCGATTGGCGAACTCCGTGTGATTCGTCAGTGGGGTGGGTCCTACAACATGTCAAAAGATCGACAACCGATCATTAGCGACGTCGAACAGGTCAAAGGTTTCTATCTTGCCTGCGGTTTCAGCGGTCACGGATTCATGTTCGCGCCGATGACGGGACTCTTGATCAGTGAAATGATGACCAAAGAGAAGATGAGCGCGAATATGCAAGGACTCTCGCTCAAACGCTTCGAACATATGGAATGCGACACGATCGAAAAATCAGTTGTATAGAAAGGAGTAATGATATGGCAATTTATTCTTATCGAACAGAACCACTTACCGATTTTACGAAGGAGGAGCTCGTCAAAGAGTACCAAAAGGGTCTTGAGACGGTCCGCTCCTATGCTGGTCTGACGTATCACCTCGTCATTGACGGCGAGCGCGTTCCAACCGAACGCATCGTACCATCCGTGAATCCCGCGAACCATAAGGAAGTCATCGGACGCATCGCACAAGCTTCAATCAAAGAGGCGGATCGTGCGCTCGATGTCGCCTTGCGGACGTTTGACTCATGGAAGAGAGTTTCACCAGAGGTTCGAGCGGACGTTCTATTCAAAGCGGCGAACATCATGAAAAGAAGGCGTTTCGAACTCGCGGCACTCATGACGAAAGAAGCCGGTAAACCATGGGTCGAAGCCGATGCCGATACGGCGGAAGCGATCGATTTTCTCGAGTACTACGGTCGTCAGATCTTAAAGATTGACCGCATCGACGATGAGGTCCTGAGCCGACGGGATACCGAAAGAAACGAATATCGCTATATTCCGCTCGGAGTCGGCGTCATCATTCCGCCCTGGAACTTTCCTTTAGCTATTTTGACCGGAATGACGAGTGCGGCGATCGTCTCCGGGAATACGGTACTTTTGAAGCCGGCCTCGACGACACAAGTGATCGCGTATAAGTTCGTCGAACTCATGGAAGAAGCCGGATTGCCTAGGGGCGTCCTCAATTTCGTTCCGGGTCGTGGCAGTGAAATCGGTGAATATCTGATCAATCATCCCAAGGTTCGCTTTATTTCATTTACGGGTTCGAAAGCGGTCGGCACACACATCTATGAAGCAGCGGCCAAGGTGCATGATGGACAGATTTGGCTCAAGCGCGTCATCGCTGAAATGGGTGGAAAAGACGCGATTATCGTTGATTCTGATGCTGATCTCGCGCTCGCGACCGATGCCATCGTTCGTTCGGCTTTTGGTTTCAGTGGACAGAAATGCAGTGCCTGTTCGCGCGCGATCATCCATGAGGACGTCTACGATGAACTCGTGCGACGTATCGGTGAATCGACTAAGCGTCTTCGTCTCGGTAACCCGGAAGACCAGGAAACCTATGTCGGACCGGTCAATGATCAGGCTGCCTTCGACAAGGTCACATCCTATATCGAAATCGGCAAGCAGGAAGGCAGACTCCTTTGTGGCGGAAAAAGCGACATGAAAACCGGCTGGTTCATCGAACCGACCGTCTTCGTCGATCTGAAGCCGGACGCTCGTCTCATGCAAGAAGAGATCTTCGGACCCGTCTTGGCCGTTACCAAAGTATCTTCTTTTGACGAAGCACTCAAGGTGGCCAACGACACGGAATACGGATTAACCGGTGGCGTCATCTCGAACAACCGCGAAAATCTTGAGAAAGCGCGCCACGATTTCCACGTCGGAAACCTCTATTTCAACCGGAAGTGTACCGGTGCGATCGTCGGCTATCAGCCGTTTGGCGGATTCAATATGAGCGGAACGTGCTCGAAAGCGGGCGGACCGGATTATCTGACGTTGCACATGCAAGGCAAATCGATCACCGAAGCGCTTTAATCGCATACGGGCAAACCTGATGGTTTGCCCGTTCTTAATCAATTTATAAGAATCAAACGTACCAAACCATGATATAATGTTTTTAAACATGCCCTGGACGTATACGCCATGTAAAACGATGAACGACAAGCCTGTAATGATTCATCGCCTGCATTCGGTCACCGATTCAATCCGAAAAAATCGTCTTCGCTCGAGTCGCTATTTTTTAAAGTCAAGATGGGGACAAGTTGTCAACAGATTTGCCAAGGAGGAGTGTTGTCATGAGTCAGAAAACCGAAGCGATCATCTATCAGATCTACCCGCGCAGTTTCAAAGACCTTAACGGGGATGGTTATGGAGATCTTTTAGGTATCAAGGAAAAAGTACCCTATTTGAAAAGTCTCGGAATCAACTGGGTGTGGCTGTCACCGATCTATCTGTCACCGTTTGCCGACAACGGTTATGATATCGCGGATTATCTTCAGATCGATCCGATTTTCGGAACGAAAGAGGACTTAAAGGCCTTAATCGAAACGTTGCACGATCATGACATCAAGCTCATGATGGACCTCGTCTTCAACCATACCTCCGATGAGCACCACTGGTTCAAAGAAAGTCGTAAGAGCCTAGACAATCCCTATCGTGATTACTATATTTGGCGCAAAGGCAAGAAAAATCGTCCACCGAATAACTGGACGTCGTTTTTTACGGGTAGTGCCTGGACTTACGATGAAGCGACGGATATGTACTATCTCCACCTCTTCGATCCGAAACAGCCCGATTTGAATTGGGATAATCCGAACGTTCGTGCCGATCTCAAAAAGATCTGTGAGCATTGGATCGATTTCGGTGTTGACGGTTTCCGCTTAGACGTAATCAACCTGATCTCGAAAGTCCCCGGTCTTCCCAATGGAAAAAAGAGACTCGCACTTACCGGTTTCGAACACTACGCGAACGGACCGAAAGTCCACGAATATTTACGGGAGTTCGGCTTGGAAGTCTTTGAAAAGCATGGTTCGATGACCGTCGGAGAAACGATCTTTGTGACACCCCAAGACGGTCTCAATTATACGGCTGAACGTCATCATGAACTCGACATGGTCTTTCATTTCGATCACATGGGTGTCGACAACATCAACAACAAGTGGTTCATCATTCCTTTCCGTCCACGCAAACTCAAACGCATCTTAGACCGGTGGCAACGCCTGCTCGAACCGGACGGCTGGAACGCGCTTTATCTCGAAAATCATGATCAGCCCCGCAGTTTGAGCCGCTTCGGTGACGACAAAACATTTCGTGACGAGAGTGCGAAAATGCTTTCCGCCTTGTTAATCCTGCAACGGGGGACACCGTTTATCTATCAGGGACAGGAAATCGGCATGAGTAACGTACGATTTGAAAACCTCGAGCAATATCGAGACATCGAAACCAAGAACGTCTATCGGATCGGACGGAAACAGCTCAGACTATCGCACCGACGCATGATGAAGAAGATCAAGTACATGAGTCGCGACAACGCCCGTACGCCGATGCAGTGGGATGATACGACATGCGCGGGCTTTTCCAAGGACACATCGTGGATCGACGTCAACCCCAACAAGGATTTTGTCAACGTTCGTGATCAAGAGAAAAATCCTTACTCGATTTTGAACTTTTACCGCAAACTCATCGAGCTCCGCTCGCATTCCAAGGCATTTAAAGAAGGCAATTACGAACTCTATTTCAAAAATCATAAGAGGCTCTACTGTTTCAGCCGAAAGGCCGAGGATGAGATGTATCTCGTTTTGGCCAACTACGCCAAAAAAACGACACGATTTCGCTTGCCGAAAGAAGTCGAAAACTATACGTTTAAAATGATTCTTTCGAACTACGAGCACACGTCGAAAGACGATATTTCCACACTCAAACCGTATGAGGTCCGAATCTATACCAAATGCTAATGAAAACACCGACGAGTCGTTCGTCGGTGTTCTTTCGTTTTATGAGAAAAGGAAACTAAATAACGGTTCAATCTGAACGAGAATCGGTACGATGATGAGCGAAACGATCGACATCAATTTGATCAAAATATCCAAGGCAGGTCCAGCAGTATCCTTGAAGGGATCACCGACCGTGTCACCGGTTACTGTTGCCTTGTGTGTTTCCGAACCCTTTCCGCCGAGGTTTCCCTCTTCGACGAATTTCTTGGCGTTGTCCCAGGCACCACCCGAATTGGCCATGAAGACCGCGAGCATGATCGATGATACGAGTCCACCGACGAGAAGACCACCGAGTCCTTGAACACCGATTGTGACCCCAGCGATGACCGGTGACAAAACGGCGAGCGACGCCGGAAGCATCATTTCCTTGAGTGCGGCTTTGGTCGAAATATCGACGCACTTCGCATAATCCGGAAGTGAAGTGCCGGCCATGATCCCGGGATCGTTGCGAAACTGATCGCGCACTTCTTCAATCATTTCGTTCGCTGCGCGGCCGACCGATTTGATGACGAGCGAAGAAAAGAGATAGGGGAGCATCGCTCCGATGAAAACACCGACGAGCACACCTGGTTGCAGGATGTCGATTCCCGCACTTTCGGAAAGGCCGGCTGATTTTTCAAAAGCGAAGAAGAGACCAACCGAAGTCAATGCGGCAGAACCGATACAAAACCCTTTACCGATGGCGGCGGTCGTGTTTCCGACAGAATCGAGCTTGTCGGTGATCTCACGCACGGAATGGTCGAGTTTCGACATTTCCGCGATCCCCCCGGCATTATCAGCGATCGGTCCGTAAGCGTCTACGGAAATCGTAATGCCTGCCGTCGAAAGCATACCGACAGCGGCTAGAGCAATCCCATACATGTCGCCGGTGAAAAGATAGGATAAAATGATCCCTGAAGTCAAGGCGACGATCGTCAAAAAGGTCGACTGCATGCCCACACCGAAACCGGCGATGACATTGGTAGCGTGCCCTGTTTTCGATTGCTGGGCGATATGTTTGACGTGACGATAGTCACCGGACGTATAGTATTCGGCAATGAATCCGATGGCGACACCGACGATCAATCCAGTCGAAATGGCACCGAAGACGCCCCAGGCACGTGTTCCTGAGAAGACAACAAGACTGAGAATAAGACTGGACAACAACATGATGAAAGCGGCGATATAGGTTGCGATCGACAACGCTTTTTGGGGGTTCATCCAGTTTTTCATCCGAACAAAATAGACGGAGAGTACGGCAGAAAGCGTACCCATGCCGGCGATGACGAGCGGAAAGACGACGGCTTTGACGGTCTGGCCGAGATCACTGGTCGTAATCGGAACCGCACCGGATAAAATGTCGGCCGGATTAATGTGAACGAAGGCATAGAGACCGAGTGTCAAGGCCGAAATGATCGAACCGATGTAGGATTCGGTTAAGTCGCTTCCCATGCCGGCGACGTCCCCGACGTTATCCCCGACATTGTCGGCGATGACGGCCGGATTTCTCGGATCGTCTTCGGGTATGCCCGATTCGACTTTACCGACGAGGTCGGCTCCGACATCGGCGGCTTTCGTATAGATCCCCCCACCCACACGACCAAAGAGGGCAATCAAAGATGCCCCGAGTCCATAACCGGCAACGGTGTTGACGGCGTGCGTAAGGGCACGATACTGTTCGAGTGGATCCGAAGATGTACCACCGAAGGCGAGATAGAAGATCGTGAACAAAAGGGCCAATCCAAATAAACCGATACCGACAACCGTAAGACCCAAAACGGATCCTCCACTAAAGGCTACCCGGAGTGCGGCCGGCATTCCGCTGTTTTTCGCCGCTTCGGTCGTTCGCGCGTTCGCTTTGGTCGCCGTATGCATGCCGACCCAGCCAGCGAAACCAGAGAAAAGTGCACCGACAATAAAGGCGATCGCCGCTTTCCAACCAACGCCTTCAGCACCTTCAAGAGCGGGGATGAATTCGGTCAAGGCGAGAATCGAGCCCACACCGAGGGCGAAATAAGTGATGATGCGGTACTGTCGACGCATGAAAGCCATAGCGCCGTCATGTATAAACGAAGATATCTCTTTAATACGGTCATTTTCAACTTTGATCGCCTTGACTTTGCTGTTCAAAGCGAGAGCATAGAACAGCGAGATGAGTGCGAGGACCATGGTCGCACTGAGGAAAATAAGTGTCGTTGATAGTTGTTCGAAAAGCATTGTGTTCGACTCCTTTTTGTGTTGTATCAGACGGTTTCACTAAACGAGTGTCCTAGACGTTTATTTAAGTGAAACGTGCTCACTATTACCATTGTATCACAAGACGGAAAAAATAAAAGGTTCTTTTTGTCTCGTTCGAATCATGGTAAAATGGATACACGGGAAAAGAGGTGTTTGGATGCAGGCTTTAAATCAGCTCAAAGGCTGGATCGAACGTCTGACCAGTCGCTATACGCTCATACTTTCTTTGATCATCTTCGGTTTTTTCATCGCACACGTGCTTCCCCGGGAAATGGCGCGTACCGCGTTTTATACCGAAGGCCTCGGCACGCCCGACACCAAAGGCTTTTATACGCCGACAGAACTCTTTGACATGGCCGACCATTACGGTGACGTGGGCCGCATGGATTACGTGCGTTCACGCTTGACCTTCGATGTGGTCTGGCCTTTGGTCTATCTCTTTTTCTTTCTCGTGTGGTCAACCGTGGCGACATCAAAGAAGTATCGAATATTCAACACGCTACCGCTGCTCGCCTTTATGGCCGACCTGCTAGAAAACAGTTTCGTCTCGATCGTCATGGTCCAATTTCCGCTTCGATCGACTGTTGTCGCGATCCTCGCATTAACCTTCAGTCTCGTCAAATGGATCGCTGTTTTCGGATGTCTTCTCATCCTCTTTGTCGGTGGAGTGAATCGTTTGAAAAACGGGTTTCACAAGCCGATAAACATGGTATAATATTCCTAGAATAAGACGTTTGGCGAAAGGAGATTTACATGAATAGAGATTATGTCGTCCCTCCCTTTAAAATCAAGATGGTCGAACCGATGAAGCGGATCTCACGCCAAAAACGCATCGAGCGACTCAAAGAAGCCGGATATAATCCTTTTTCACTGAAAAGCGATGATGTCTTCATCGACTTGCTCACCGACTCCGGAACCGGAGCGATGAGCCAATATCAGTGGGCGGCCATGTTCGAAGGTGATGAATCCTATGCCGGTTCAAGCAGCTTTTTCGCACTCGAAAAAACGGTTAAGGCGATTACGGGATATGCATATGTCATTCCCGTTCATCAAGGCAGGGGAGCCGAACAAGTCGTACTTCCTCTTCTTGTTTCTAAAAAAGGCATGTTCTTTATTAGCAACACCCATTTCGATACGACCCGAGCACACGTCGAACTCGCGGGTGCCAGAGCGATCGACGTCCCGATCGAAGCGAGCAAGGATATCGATCGATATCATCCGTTCAAGGGCAATTTCGACCTCGATGCCCTTAAGCGCGTCATCCTGGAAAAGGGTCCAGATAACATTGCCGGCATCATCATGACCATTACAAACAATTCGGTCGGCGGACAGCCAGTCAGTCTCGAAAACATGAAAGCTGTAACGAAGATTGCTCAAGGATACGGCATCACCGTCATCATCGATGGGGCACGTTATGCCGAAAACGCCTATTTCATTAAACAAAGAGAACGGAAACGCGATTCGATTGCAGCGATATTAAAAGAAACGTTTAGCTATGCCGACATACTGCTCATGAGTTCAAAAAAAGACGGTTTGGTCAACATCGGGGGACTGATCGCGATTCGGCGTGACGAATCCTTTTACTTCCGTTGTCGCACCGCTGTTGTCCCGAAAGAAGGATTCCCGACCTATGGAGGATTGTCCGGGCGCGACATGGCCGCACTCTCGGTCGGTTTGAATGAAGCGATCAAAGAGGATTATCTCGCTCATCGCATCGATGAAGTAAGGTACCTCGGGGACAAACTCCGGGAAGCGGGCATACCGATTCAATATCCGACCGGAGGGCACGCCGTGTTCGTCGATTGTGCGAGACTCGCACCACACATTCCCTATCATCAATTTCCCGCTCAAGCAATCGTAAATGCGCTCTACGTCGAAGGTGGCGTACGTGGTGTTGAGATCGGTTCGTTCATGCTCGGTAGAGACCCGGATACGCATGAAAACAAAAAGAGTCCGAACGAATTCATGCGTCTCGCCATTCCAAGGCGAACCTATACGTACGCGCATCTCGAGTTTGTTGCTGACGCGCTCATTGCCGTTTTTAAGCGTGCAGCTGAACTTCAAGGGCTCGAGTTCACTTATGAACCACCCATTTTGAGACATTTTACCGCCCGTCTTAGGCCCGTTTCTCCAGGAAAGGAACACGATCAATGAAAACGATCAAAGTCATGCTCATGATTGTTCTGAGCCTTATTTTCGCCGCTTTTCTTTTTGTCATCGGTCTGACGATCTTCGAGTATCGTCCCGCAGATGAAATCGTCCTCGAGATCAATAATCCGCAGGATTCTGTTGTTCCGATCGGCGCCGATCTTACGTTCATGACGTTTAATATCGGTTATGCCGGGCTGGGGAAAGACGAGGATTTCGTCATGGACGGCGGAACGAAGGGGCGTCCGGATAGCGAGGACGACGTCGCCGACTATTTTGCCGGAATCAAGTCGTTGCTCGAAGAACATCCGGCGGATTTCTATTTGTTGCAGGAAGTCGATCAGAACTCGCGGAGGAGTTATTTCGTCGATCAGGTCGAAGGCATACATGAAACGCTCGATCAACACGCCTATTCGTTCGCCTATAATTTTAAAGCACTGTTCGTTCCCTTTCCGGTTTCCTTGACCGACTATATCGGTTTCGTCGAAAGCGGACTATTAACGCACTCGACCTACCGAATTGAACGGGCGACGAGATATCAGTTTCCGGGAAGTTTTTCTTGGCCGCTGCGCGTTGCCAATCTAAAACGTGCGATGGTCGTCACGGAAATACCGGTTGAGGGTAAAGACGAATCGCTTGTCGTCGTCAACCTTCATTTATCCGCCTATGATGGCGACGGATCCATCCGTGAACAGGAAATGAGCTTTTTAAAAGATTTCTTGATCGAACAAAATACACGCGGTAACTACGTCGTCGTTGGTGGCGATTTCAACCAGACGTTTCCGGAAGCGGTCGATCTTTTCGAGACGTTCACAGAGGATTTTATCGCCTATCCGATCGCTGACGATTTCTTGCCGGAGGGCTTTCGATTCGCTCACGATCTTTCGACACCGACCTGTCGTCTGCTCGACCGACCCTATGATGCAAGTGCCGACGATCATCAATACTATCTCATCGATGGGTTCATCGTCTCGAACAATCTAACGATCGTTCCAAGTCTATCCGAGGAAGAAGCGAAAGCCGTGACGATCGATCACGGATTCGCCTATAGCGACCATAACCCCGTATTTCTTACCGTCCAATTGAACGGTTAATTTTAATAAAGTGAGGTAGATGCCTTGAAAAAGCTTAAAGCACGTCTGGCTAAAGCCAAGAGCAAGATTAGCATCAGGACGTATAAGCAACCGCTCATGTTCGTGATCGGGATCATGGTTCTGATCAATCTTGTCATTCTCGTGGTCGCTGCGCTGATCGCCGTTGTCATCGATGACGGTTTCGACAACTGGATCGACGCGTTTGCTAACGGTAGTTTGAAATGGATGCTGACGCCGAACGCAATTTTGGAAATCGAACATCCGGAAACGCTCTTTCTCGCTGTCGTCGTTTTAATCATCGGGATCGTGCTTTTTTCCGGAACGATCATCGCGCTGACAACGAACGCGATCAAGGATTACTTCGAAAAGAAAAAATCCGGTTCAGGTAAGATTCACCTCGACCAGCATATCGTCATTCTTAACTGGAACAATAAAGTTCCCGAGCTCGTTTCCGATCTCATCTACGTCGACGACAAGGACGTGACCGTCATGATCCTAGCTGATATCGATAAGTTTTATGCGGAAAGGCAAATCGTTAACGCTCTGAAGAAAGAGGATCGTGAAGCCATAAAACACTTAAACGTGCTCGTGAAACGCGGTGACCCGATGCTCCATCAGAACTTAGCGGACATCACGATCGACAAAGCGCAATCGATCATCATCATGAATCCGGAATCCCACGACCTCGTTCTAGGTGACATGTCGAAAAGTGACCTTTCTGTCATCAAGGTGATTCTCGCCCTAGGACCGATCGACTTCATCTATGAACCGCCGATCGTCGTCGAGATCAAGCACTATGAAACTAAAAAGAAGATCGAAATACTTAGCAATAAAGTCCAATCCCTCTATGAACACATGATTCTACCGGTTTGTTTCGACAAGCGTCTCGGTCAGATCATCGCCCAGACCTTGATCGATCACCGCATGGAAGACATCTACCTTTCGCTTTTTTCCTTTGACGGATCCGAGGTCTATTATTTGCCACAAACGAGTTTCAAAACGTGTATCGATCATCATTCACACGCGATTCCGCTGGCGCGTCATGGCGATGGACTTTTCGTGCTTTCGCTTACCGATCAGAGCAAGCGTCTGCAAACCGAACACGCATTTGAACCGATCAAACTCAACGTCAAGCCGATCGATGAGAGCGTCGAACTATCGGTCTACATCATCGGTAAAAACAATAAACTACAGTTTATTCTTGATTCGTTTACGAGCTATCAGCACATTCACAAGAGTTCGTTTAAGGCCCAATGGATCGACGACAAGGATATCAGACAACTTACCGCCAAGCTCAATGAGAGTCACGAGCGCGCGGCAATCCTGCTTTTAAGCGACGAGAATCAGGATAGCGATGCGCTCGATGCGAATGTCATTAACAATCTGATCTATTTTGAAGGAAACCTCGAGAACCCTCATGCCAATGTCATCTGCGAACTTCTCGATCCGACGAATGACCCCATCGTCAGAGGGTTCAACGTCAAGAACACGATCATTTCGAATAAGATCATATCCCTATTGATCAGCAAGCTCGCACTCTTTAAGGAGACCGCGGCATTCTACGAGGACCTCTTGACGATCGAAGCGAATGAAGCGGGTACGGATGACCAGGCGATTACCATTAAGTCCGCCCACGAAATCATCGATCACGCTTTTCCGATTGTCTTCAAATCGAAAAAACAGCTGATCCAATCGATCGATCACGCTTTTGACCACGTTTTCGCGATTCTCGGCTATTATCATGACGAGAAACTCGTCATCCTTGAGGGTGACTTGCACGTAGAAAACGATGTTTCGATTGAAAGCGATGATGCATTGATACTCATGAGAATATGACAAGGGAGTCGAGTTGATGAAAACGAACAAGGATACTGAAAACCGATTGAATGACACGAAACAATATGAGACCATCGTCGAACGACTCCGTATGCGCGGAGTCGATCTCGATGCGATCGCTCAGATCACATACGATCTGCAAAAGCAATACGTGCCCGAACTCTCGATCGAATTGTGCCTCGAACACGTCAACAAGGTCGTCATGAAAAGAGAAGTTCAACATGCCATACTAACCGGTCTCGAGCTCGATATGCTCGCGGAAAAGCATTTGATTTCGGAGCCGCTTGCGACGATGCTCCTCGAAGATCACGGCCTCTATGGCGTTGACGAGGTGCTCGCACTCGCGATCGTCAATGTCTACGGCTCGATTGGATTGACGAATTTCGGATATGTCGACAAGTCGAAACTCGGAATCATTAAAAAGCTCGATGACTTGGGCAAGGCCCCCGATGTCTGCCACACTTTTTTAGACGATATCGTCGGTGCGATTGCCGCTGCAGCAGCGAGTTCCATCGCCCATCGCTACGCCTACTGACATGCGTCTTTGCAAACGAATCCTCGTCATTTTTGCAAGCATACTTCTCGTGATCGCGATTCTCGCATACATCTATCTCGAGCGTTCGACCTATGATGCAATCGGTGTTGACGAAGCCATGGCACGAGCAATCAACGAAAAAAACTACGATCTTTTTCCGCATGCTGAGGCAAAAGCGAACCTCATCTTTTATCCGGGTGGACTCGTCGAACCCGAGGCTTACGCGATCTTTGCCTCCGAGTTGAGCGAAATCGGGCTTAATGTCTTTGTGATGCGCATGCCCTTCAATCTCGCCATTCTCAAGACCCAGGCAGCACAAGAGATCGAAGGGATGAATGACCTTCCTTTCATTTTGGCTGGACATTCGCTTGGGGGTGCTTCCTTAAGCGTTTTTTTGGAAAAGAATGAAGGCTTTGCGGATTTTCTTATTCTACTTGCATCCTATCCGACTCCTTCGAGCGACCTATCGAACTACGATCTATCCGTTCTCTCGATCTATGGAACCGAGGATGGCGTACTCAACAAAAAGACGCTTGAAGAGACAAAAGACCTTTTGCCGGATGACACGATTTACTATGAGATCGAAGGCGGAAATCACGCCTATTTCGGAAATTATGGTGAACAAAAGAAGGATGGCACGGCGACGATCACACAAAAAGAACAGCGAGAAATCACGATCAGACAGATCGAAGATTTTCTTACCGTTCTTCGTTAATACGAACCATCAAGACCGAAAGAAAGCGATTGGCTTTCTTTTTTATATGAAAAGGAATAGCGATAGAAACAAGACATAGAGAATGAAGAGATAATTCGCGTTTTCAAACGTAATGTTGAACGCTCGCAGGCGCTTGATGACAACATAGTCCTTTTTGATTACGAAACGGTAGAAAAGATAACCGATCATAAAATAGACGAGGTATTCAAAGACGTTCATGAAGTCGGTAACAGATACGTAGGAAAGATCGATGTGATAGAGGTAATCGGCCAAGGGAAGATAGAAAAGGCCGATGGCAAGACATAAAGCGCCCAGGATGGTCATGCCGAGCATTTGCATGGTATTTCTCGTTTTGGCGATCATTTGTTTCGGACCGAACAGGATCATCGAAAACTTGATGAACGAGGTAATCGTGCCGAGATTGATCAACGTGAACAAAACCATTTTAACCGGATCTTCCTTAAACGCGTACTTGATCATCGTCTTAGAAACGAATCCGTTGAAAAAAGGAGCTCCACTGATCGAGAGCATGGCGATGATTAGAAGCACCGATAACCAGGGCATCGTCTTGAAAAGACCATGGATCTGGTCATATCTCTTCGTCCGATAGGTCTTGATGATGATGCCGGCACAAAGAAAGAGGAGTCCTTTGAACAAAGCATGATTAACGACGTGGAACAAACCGCCGAAATAGGAAAAAGCAACGATCGAAGACAACCCCATGAGCATGATTCCAACCTGTGAGATCGTATGGTAGGCAAGGATCTGTTTGAGGTCCTTCTGAGTCAGGGCGAACGTGACGCCAACGAGCGCAGTTATTACGCCGAGCCAAAAGAAAACGTCGTGCATCTCGTAGTTCGCGCGGGCGAACATCTCACGATTGACGCGGATGAAAAGGTAGAGCGCACCTTTGACGATCAAGCCGGAGAGAAGCGCGGAAATCGTCGATTGCGCGACCCCATGCGCCCGTGGTAACCACGTGAAGATGGGGAAGAGCGCGGCCTTCACGCTAATTCCGCTCAGCATGAAGACATAGGCGAGTTTGACCGTATTGGTCGCACTGTGGAAAGCCATTTCCTCTTTCAATATTGCGATATTGATCGTGCCGTAAGCGTAATAGATCAAGATGATCCCAATCAGGAAAAACATAGCTGCAACCGTATTTAAAAGCAAATAGTAAATTCCGGCACGAAAGGATTTGCCCGTTTTCTTGTAGACGATCAAAATGGTTACGAGCACGGTCGTCAATTCAAGAAAGACGAAGAGATTGAAAAGGTCATTGGTCTGAAGAAGCGCGAGAAAGACGCCTTCGAGAAACATGAGAAAAAAGATGAACTGGGTTTGTCCCTTATTCGTCTTGTACGTATAAAGGGTAATGACCGTCCACATGAGGATCGATAGACCGACAAATGTCAGTGAAAGGCTGTCATTGTAAAAACTGATGGCGAAACGCGCATCCAGACTTCCAAAGATGAGCATGGCGTCCTCTGGATGATCGTTGAGGTGCAGAACGTAGAGGATGAACAAAGCGATCTGTGCCAACTGAGCGACAAAGATGATCTTAACGGAACGTTCATCCTTGAAAAGATAGACGATCAGTGACGCGAGGATCGGCAAAAAAACGAATACGATAGGGACGTAGACCATGTCAATCCTCCTTGTTCAAGACGATCTTCCATTCGATGCTGCCATAATGATGAAAGATCTTAATGCAGAGCATGAGCGCGAGCGACGTGATCGTTGAACCGATGACGATCGTCGTGATCATGAGCGCCTGTGGGAGCGGATCGACGACATCGGCGTTTCCATCACTCAAGATCGGAATGGCTCCGCCTTCGAGATTCCCGAGATTTAAAAATAACAAAATGATACCGGCTTCAATGATCGTCACGCAAAAGACGGATTTAATAATATTTTTGCTCGTTGCCAGACCGTAGATGCCGATCAGGATGACGATGAAGGTCAAAATCGGATTCATTAGCGTCCCTCCTTAAGAAAAGCCGTGAAGATTGCGACGAGTCCGAGCGAAACTTTCGCGCCAATGATGACGTTTAGCAGCATGAGATAGATCGCCTTGATCTCGACGTTTTCATGTGTGATGAAGTTCGTGAACGGGCGACCGTCACGGGTGATGACGCTCAAAAGCGAGAGCGATACGAGTAAAATGAAAAGAAATTTTTCGATCGTCAAAATGACTTTTACGTCGATCGTCTTCGTGATGTCGATATAATACAGGATCAGAATTGCGGTCGCGACGATCGCACCCCCTTGGAAACCTCCACCGGGGGATAAGTGTCCGTTGATGATGACATAGAGGCCGAAGGCGAGCATGATCGGATAGAGTAATCGACTGAATGTAATGAAGAGTTCCGGTGTCTTGTATTTGTCAAGCATGAAATTGGCATTCTTTTCTTTGATCGTATGTTTTGAGATCCACATCACGCCGGAAACGGCGATCAAGAGGATTCCCGCTTCGAAGAGACTGTCAAACAGGCGATAATCGAGATAGATCGCCGTCACGAAGTTTCGGCTTCCGGTTTCTTCGAAGACGTTCTCAGAGAAAAAGACTCTTCCGGCACTGTCGTAGATGATCATGAGGTCTTCCATGGACAGGACGAACAGGAGGAAAATCAAGGCGAGAAGCGGAACCAACAAGAGCTTTTTAGTCAAGGCTATCACCTTCCTTGAGCGCGATGACGACGATCTGTTCATTGTCTTTGACGAGCTTTTCGAGTTTGGTCAGAAGGACACTGCTATGCTTTCCTTTCAGGATGTAGCGGTCGTTTTCGATGTCATGGGTAATGATCAAATCGACATTGAGCTGACTGGTAAGCGTGGATTCATCGCCTTCGATGTCACAGCAGACATTTAATCGCAAATCATAGGTCAAAACGAAGTCGTTTAAAACATCGTAAACATCACCGACAAGGGACTGATTCGGATCGATAAAGCCGTGTAGTGAACGATCGAGAACGATGAATTCGCGTTGTCGGGAAATCGAAATGACGTAGATCAAAGGAATAATGGCGGAGCCGATCGCGACTTCGGCAATCGCGACATCGGGAGCCTTGTTAATCGCATAGAGGGTCGCGGCGATGAGAGAAAAAGTCGAAAAAAGGATGATAATCGTAAAGTTCTTTTCGTGCAAAACGATCGCTAAAGCGACGAGGATAAGAAGGATTTGCAGGATGAAAGGGATGAGGTCGCTCATGTTCGATCCCCCTTGCTCGATAGCGGTATGCCGGTTAAGTAAGCGGAACGGATATTGACGTGTGAACTGATCGGATTGGTAATCAACAAAAAGAGAATCAGGATCAAAAGACGGAGAATGAAGTCGAAACCGGTCGAAACGAACATGAGTGCGATCAGCACCAAAAAACTCGCGACGGTGTCGATGGTCGCGGAGGTTAGAATGCGCGTATACATGTTTTTCAAAGAGAAAATCGCGATCATACCGAATATTATGAAAAGCCAGGCGAGCACGAGAATCGCATACGTGAAATAGATCATTTTTCTCGTCCTCCTGTCATGATGAACTTCGATAAAAGCGTCATCGTCAGGAAGCCGATGATGCCGTAGGAAATCGCGATATCGAGGAGGATGACGTTGTCTTCGATCATCGCATAGATCGTCAAAAAGATGATGACTTTGGCCGAGATCAGATTGAGCATGAGAATCCGGTCCCAGATCGTCGGTCCTTTCAAAAGACGTATGAACGAGGCGATTACGGCAAGAATTAAAATGGCGAGCGTAATATTGAGAAACAGATCAAGCGTTGTCATCTCGGTCCTCCGTCTTCAATAGGCGTTCGAACTTATCGCGAATCGGTTTTTCGAGTGTTTTCAAATCCGTATTCGCTTTGGCAAGGGTCAAGACATAGATCTTGGGTCCGTCGATTTCTACGGTAATCGTACCCGGTGTCAACGTAATCGAATTGGCGACGATACCGACTTGGATCGGATCGACTAGGTCGAGTTCAATCGTAAGGATGACCGGTTCGTACTGTCGGGAAAGAAGATTTCCGATGTAGACAAAAGACGATTTGAAGATCTCAAAAAAAAGAGCGAGCAAATAATATGGAAGTCTGAGAAGTCGAATGCCATGATAGCGAAAACCGTGCTCGTCATAGAGCACGTTGTTCGAAGCGATGGATACGATCAGGGAAACGAATAATCCGAAAAGGATCGTTTCGATCTTGAAATTTAAGTTGAGCAAGAACCAGAAGACGAGGATGATGAGAAAGAAGATCAGGTGTTGTTTGAAGTGCTTCATAGCTCCCTCCAGGCATTGTGATTACCAAGATTATACCATAAGTCACGATAAAAAATCATCAATCAAATCCATAAAACCCGATGTAATGTTTTTAACAATCGGTGTTATACTTAAAGAAAACGAAGATGTAATGGAGTATGCCATGAAAGCGATGAAAAACGTTTCACTCGACCAGACAAAGCGATTCGATATGTCCATCAAACCGAAAAAGGAAGCGTTCTATTTAACGCCACTCGCTTACGCCTTAAGTTTTCCTTCCGTCTGGTATCGAAAACTCAAAATAAACAAAGTCGATATGAAAGGTCTAAAACCTCCCTATGTGCTCTTGTGCACGCATCATGCCTTTATCGATTTCAAAGTAACAACGAAAGCGATTTTTCCGCATCGGGCCAACTATATCGTCGCGATCGACGGATTCATCAAAAGGGAATGGTTGCTCAGACATGTCGGCGCGATCTGTAAGCGCAAGTTCACCAATGATCCGATGCTTTTCCGTCACATTCGCTACGCGTTGAATGAACTGAAACAGATCGTCGCGATCTACCCGGAAGCCCGTTACTCTTTAATCGGTAAGACGGCAATCCTGCCGGATTCGCTCGCCAAAATGGTTAAGGTTCTAAAAAAACCCGTCGTGGTTTTAAACATGCACGGCAATCATCTGACACAGCCGGTCTGGAATTTGAAGATGCGCTATGTTCCGCTTGAGGCGGACATGACGCAAATTCTCTCGGCCGAGGATGTCGATCGACTCGATGTCGATACGATCAAAAAGAAGATCGAACATGCCTTCGAATACGACGAATACCGTTATCAGGCAGAAAAGCATATTCGAATCAAGGAATCCTTTCGAGCGGAAGGCCTTCATCGCGTGCTCTATCAGTGCCCGAACTGTAAGAAGGAACACGTCATGGCGACAAAAGGAACAGAAATTCGTTGTCAAGCCTGCAAGAAAAGTTGGAATATGCTCGAAAACGGACGACTGCAAGCTACCGAAGGAAAAACGGAGTTCCCACATATTCCCGATTGGTTCGATTTTCAGGCAAAATCGGTCGATGAGGAAGTAAGAAAGGGGAATTATCGGTTCGAAGACCATGTCTTGATCGAAGCGTTACCGAATGCAAAAGGGTATGTCGACCTGGGTAAAGGATATCTCGTTCATGACGAAAATGGATTCAAACTGACCGGAATGAAGGACGGCAAGCCGTTTGAACTGATCAAAGAACCACTTTCGATGTATGGTTTGCACATCGAACTCGACTATTTTGGCAAGGGGGATTGTATCGACTTGTCGACTTTGGACGATACCTTCTACATCTATCCCATCAACAAGAAGGATGTCGTAACGAAAATGCACTTCGCGACCGAGTCGCTCTACCGACTCAATAAGGAACGTTTGGAACGGGAAAAGGCATGAAGCGCGTGACGTGCATAAGACGCATTGATTTTTCAACGTGTTTGCTCGATAACGGCAAGAAAGTTCGCTATGTGCTTCCCAAAGAAAGCTTTGATGAAGCCGATATAAACCAGGGATGCGTCCACGAAAAAAAGATCTTGAATCCATCGGTTGATCGTGTGAAAATACCCTGTCCCATCTTTTATTCCTGTGGTGGCTGTGATCGTCTTCACATCCGTTACGCCGAGCAACTTCGAATGAAAGAACGGTACGTGAAGGACCTCTTTTCCAGGGTCGAACAGGACCGAATCGATCCGATCATCGGTGCATCCGATCCCTTTCACTATCGACACAAGGCCATCGCAACCGCAACGACGAAAAACAAGCGCCTGAAACTCGGTCTTTACGCCGCCGGCACCAAGAAAGTTATCCCTTACCTCGGGTGTCATATTCAAGATGGCGCGATCAATGCATGCCTCAAGACGATCGAAGACGTTTTAAATCAATATCGCATAACCGCATATGACATTGATTCTAATCAGGGAATCATGAAACACGTCGTTATTCGGAAATCCTATCAGCGAAAAACGCTATTGGTTACTTTCGTTACGAATGGGAATCTCTTCCCCAATCATAAAAAAATCATTTCTCGGATCACGACAGAGCATCCCCTGGTTAAAACCGTCGTGCAAAACATTCACAACCGGAAAACACCCGTCGTACTCGAAGATCGCGAACGCCTGCTCTATGGCCCGAAAGCGATTATAGATGATATCGAAGACTTTTCGTTCGAACTCTCTTCACGATCCTTCTATCAGGTTCATCCGGTTCAAATGGTTCGCCTCTATCAAAAAGCGATCATGCTCGCTCGATTGAAAAAAGACGACGTTGTCCTCGATCTATACGCAGGAATCGGCACGATTTCTTTGCTTGTCAGTACATACGTCAAAAAGGTTATCGCGGTTGAAAATAATCCCAAAGCATATGGGGATGCCATGGCGAACGCGAAAAGAAACGATGTCCATAACGTTCATTTCGTCCTAAGCGATGTTGAAAGCTACATGAACGAGCTTAATATGAAAATGGACTGTGTGATTTTGGATCCTCCGCGCGAAGGGGCAACACCTTCTTTTCTTTTCGCTTTGAAAAGGTTGAAACCAGAAAAAATCGTCTATATTTCCTGTAATCCGTTAACGCAGACGCGTGATGTCAAAGTGCTCGAGGACACTTATCTGATCGAACGGATCGCGATCGTCGATATGTTTCCGCATACAAGGCACGTTGAAAGTGTCACATTCCTTTCTTTAAAAACCTCTTAACAAGCCATTCATAAAATAGTAGTAGAAGCATCTAACCCCTTCAAAAAGGGTTAAATGCTTCTTTTTTCGTTTTATGTGTAATGTGGAAACATATCGAAATCATTGTGGAAACATCAAACTATGCACTAAGCACATAATTTCTCGTGTGTGGAAACATCTATTTTGTAAATAATTAAATCACTACAACTAGGGTTATCATCTTAGTTAAGCCATCGGGTGCGTGATATGTTTCCACAATGATTGATTCAGTATTTAAGAACTCAAAACGACGTTCTTTGAACTCACTGTCTGAATAATTCTTTGTTACTGCAATGCTATAGACGAGCTCATTTGAACTTACTGAAACCACTTGTAGATGAATGAACACGATGTTTCAGAATCTACCACATCAATCCAAATTTCACAACGGTATTGATAATATCAAGTTTTAATGCAAAACACCCCATTAAAATGTTACAAAATACTCCATTGAAATAATGCAAATAACTCCATTATCTATTGTTTTATATGTTGAAATATGATAAAATTTAGATAAGAAAGTGAGTGATATAATGATTTCAACATATCTTAATCGTAATATCGACATACAATTAGAAATGTATCTTGAAGCCTTTGGCGCAGTATTAATCACTGGACCAAAATGGTGTGGCAAAACCACCAGTGCATCTATGAAAGCAAAAAGTGTTTTAAGATTACAAGATCCTGATAAATCACAGGGATATTTATTGACTGCACAGACCAAACCGTCACTCCTACTTGAAGGTGAAAAACCTAGATTGATAGATGAGTGGCAAATGGCACCTGTCTTGTGGGATGCTATTAGAACATCGATTGATCATTTGAGCACTGAAGGTTTATATATCTTAACTGGATCAACAGTCGTAGATGAATCAAAAATTATGCATAGCGGTACAGGTAGAATTGCTCGCTTAAAGATGTATCCTATGAGTTTGTACGAGTCAAAAGAATCAAATGGGGTAGTTTCTTTAAGACGAGTGTTTGATGACAAAAATTATAATATTGATGGGTTCAAATCAAACTTACCAATTGAAAATCTAATCTTTGCTTCTTGTAGAGGCGGTTGGCCTTCAAGTTTAAACAAGAAAACAGAATCGGCAAAGTTGCTAGTTGCCAAGTCTTATATTGAAAATATTATTCAAACGGACATTTCAACAGTTGATGGTAAAAAAAGAGAACCAATTAAAGTTCAACAATTACTTAAGTCATACGCGAGGAATATAGGCACAATTACATTAAATAAGACAGTCATTGACGATGTTAATGCTAATGTGAGTTTATCAGAATCAGCTTTTTACGAATACATCAATGCATTGAATAAACTTTATGTCATTGAAGATTTGCCAGCATGGAATCCGTCTATCAGGTCTAAAACGTCTATAAGGAGTTCTAATAAGAAAATGTTTATTGATCCATCTATTGCTGTTGCAGCTTTGGGCTTAACACCACAAGTGTTATCTCAGGATTTTGAAACATTTGGATTTATTTTTGAGAATTTATGCGTTAGAGACTTAAAAGTGTATGCATCAACACTTGGTGGACGAATATCTTATTATAGGGATAGGATGAATCTTGAAGTAGATGCCGTATTGAACTTAGAAGATGGAAGATTTGCTCTAATTGAAATCAAGTTAGGTTCAAAGCAAATCGAAGAAGCAGCAAAACATCTCTTAGAAGTAGTGGGTTTAATTAGAAAAGCAAATGAATCAAGAACCTCACATAAATTAAAAGAACCAGATTTACTGATAATCATAACTGGTGGAGAAATGGCATACACGAGAGAAGATGGTATAAAAATTATACCCATAGGATGTTTAAAAGACTAATCATTATTGTATCCTTTCCATAATCAGCATCAGAATATATTCTCATGTAACTGCATAGTAAAAAGGAGGACATTAACATGAACTTGCCTAAGTTATATAAACATACCAGTGAACATTATAATTTTTACTTTGCAAAAGACTCATTGGCTGAAAAAGATATCGAAATAATAAAGAACATTCAAGAAAAATGTTATAAAGAAATAACTAGTTTTCTAAATGTTAACCCAACGTTTAAAATAAATTATTTTTTGTTAGAAACACCAGAGTTAGTTGGAAAAATATATGGAGATAATGATCCATGCAATGGTTTTGCAAATCCACCAGATGAAATATATGCAGTATACAATAAGAAAATTAAATGTATAGGGTATCACGAAGACGCTCATATTATTTCTTATATCCTTAACAAGCCTAAATCTAATTTTCTTAGAGAGGGGCTAGCGATGTATTTTGACAATGTATGGTGGAGTAAATCTAACGATGAATGGGTACGAATATTCATAAAAACTGATAAATACTTAAACATCAAAAATCTAGTTCAAAATGATTTCTTTTTTAGTCACGCAGATGAAATTACATATCCAATAGCAGGAGCATTCGTAAAGTATTTAATCAATCGTTATGGCAAAGAAAGGTTTATATCTGTTTATAGTTATAAGGGATATAATTTATTAAGCTAAATTGAAAAAGTTTTTAAATCAGAATTAGAGCAAATTGAAAAAGACTTTTTGGATTCTCTAAATCAATAAACCTTGTCATTTCTCTATTAATATGTTTCTATGGTTTTTCTGTGATTGTGTGTGTAAACATTAAAATAGCCTTTTTGATGTTTCTTGAGTACACACAACACCTTGTTTTCGAGCAATAAGGTGCTTTCAACGCATGTTGAGAGTGTTACATTACTTTCTTTAAAAACATCTTAACAAAGCCATTCATAAAATAGTAGTAGAAGCATCTAACCCCCTAAATTGTGGTTAAATGCTTCTTTGTTTACTTTTTGCCCAATGTGGAAACATATTTATATGCTCTAAGCATATAATTTCTCGTGTGTGGAAACATCTGTTTTGTAAAAAATCAAAATCACCACAACTAGGGTTTTCATCTCAGTTAAGACATCCGCTTTATGATATGTTCCCACAACGATAGGTCGGTTTTAAGAAAATCTAATCTGCGTTCTTTGAACTCATCATCAGAATCATTCTTTGTCCCTGAAATGCAACAGACGATCTCATTTGGACTTACTGAAATGTTTATAGATGAATGAACACAATATCTCAGAATCACCACATCAATCCAAATTGCACAATAAATAAAAGACAAAATGCACAATGGTATTGATAATATCAAGTTTAAATGCAAAACACTCCATTGTAATAATGCAAATAACTCCGTTGTAATAATGCAAAAGACTCCATCATCTATTG
>CAYUIK010000049.1:0-4277 GCA_964444805.1 uncultured Acholeplasmataceae bacterium
TCTTCGGGTTCTCCGATCTCGCTACCGGATCGATCGACCAGAGACAGTTCAGATGGCTACTCGAAGGTCTTTCGATCGAGCAGAAAAGCGCCCAACAAAAGCTTGCGTTTACACAGGTATGAATATGAAAAAATACAACATAAGCGAAGGATACAAGTGAACAGATGACATTCTCAACCGAACACAACTGCAAGATTTCAACACTCCCGAACAAGGTCGAACGCCTTGAACAAGTCAAAAAGAATCTCGAACCCGAGAACAAAAAACTCCAGATGAAGATCCCCTGGTATGAAGAACAGGTGCGGCAGGCAATGAAAAGCAATTACGCTTCGAAAAGCGAACGCTTTGAACGCACACAACTTGACCTTTTTGGGCGAGGCCAAAGAACTTCAAAATACAAAACTCGTCGAACCCGATGTGAGATCATCACCTATGAACAAAAAAAACAGATCAAGGAAAAGAAACTCGACCTATCGGATCTTCCCGTCGAAACCATCGAATATACGATCGATGATGCGAAGTGCCCATCCTGTGATCACGATATGCACGTGATGAACAAAGAGATTCGAAGAGAACTCAAGGTCATCCCTGCCAAACTGACGGTTATCGAACATGTCAGTCACGTCGTACTCAAAGCGGAATCACCGAACTCGGTGATTCCAAAAAACGTCCTCTCACCTTCTCTTCTCGCACACATCATGAACCGGAAATGCGCAGAAGTGATTCTGCTCTATCGGCAGGAACAGCAATTCCATCACTTAGGCATCGCGGCAGAACCTCGTCAAGAATCTCAAGAGCATGACACAAAATGAAGATATGATCCAATACGCGATTGCCTTCATCATGAGCGATCCGGAAGATCGCCGCGGTTATCCCGTGCATCAAAACAAAGAACGGCTCATGGATCACGTTCAAAACGTCGGTTATGATCCTTCGGACGAACTGAAAAAGTTTTATCGAACTCGATCAAAACAAAATCAAGAACAATCCACTTCCTTGCTGAGCAATCCGTTTCGGATGTGCTCATCTCGATTCCCTTTATTCAGAAAAAGCGCATTGATCGAATCCGACGGATGAATCTCACGAGCATACGCTTTTCGATCTGAATAAGACTTATGCATTCTCCTGAAAGGATGAGAAATACATTGAACACCCGTGTATAATGGGTCTAATCATCATTTTTTAAGGGGGAATAGGGATGGACTGTCTGGTAACCATCGATTCATGGAAGTTTTGGTATTGGTCTTGCCATTCCGGACGGATCAAATACTTGATGATCGCCATAGGAAACAAGGATCCGCAACTTCTTGAGCACTCGAAAAACGTCGCATTCTATGCCTGCAAACTCGCCAAGGCGGCAGGATATCCGCGAAACCTGATCATACAGATTCATATTGCCGGACTCCTTCACGATGTCGGGAAGATCTCGATCGACGATTCGATTCTCAATCAATCAGGTCCGTTGACACGAAAACAACGCTTGTTGGTCGAACAGCATACGACAATCGGTCACGACATCGTCTATCCGATCAGAAAGCTTAAGCGTGTCGCCAGAATGATCGCCGAGCACCACGAACACTACGATGGGAAAGGATACCCTATCGGATTATCCGGAGAAGTGATCGATGTCGGCGCCAGAATCATCGCGATCGTTGATGCCTATGACGCGATGCGAAGCACGCGTCCATACGCCAAGCCCGTATCCAAAGAGCACGCAATCCAAGAACTGATTGTAAACAAGGGAACACAATTTGATGCGAAACTTGTCGATCTGTTCGTCGAAATCGTACGCCATGACCCGAAAATCACATAAAAAACGAATCCCCTGCCAAGGATTCGATCGGTATCGGATGCACCGGGGCTCCAGCCCCGGTTTTTTCATGGTTTCAACAAAACCTCGACGCCATCGTCATTTCTGGCATGAAGCACATACCCGAGCACGAAGTGATGATACTGTGCGAACGTATAGTAAGAGATAACCGTGTTCATCGCGGCGATCAGGGAAGTCGAGAGCACGAGCGCGTCGAGTTCGTAGAGATCGATCCGGTAGGAAACGAGGAAAACGAACACGAACAAAGAGAAAACCGCCATGAACAGATACGCAAACAGGAAAGGTTGCCTGAGATCCCGGATCGCCTGATGATAGTCGATCTCAGCAGTACACGCCATGTCTCCGTCAAAGAAGCGATACACGCCCAACACGGCAACGACCAGCAAAAGCATGAATACGGCGAAGAGCATCGAAGCGATTTGGAATTCGAGTACGAATATCAGAAGCGAGACGTTTACCGAAAAGACGATCGACATACCGAGTCCGACAAGAGTCAAGAGACGCATCCGTTTCTTGCATGTGCGAATGCTTTCCTTCGAAGCGCCATGAATGTAATAAACCTTGTGCCTGACGTGAACCATGATCTTTTTGTGGGTCGTACGTTTTCGGACATACTGTTTTCGGACATACTCCCACAGAAGATAGAAATTCAGAAACAACGCGATCGAAATCAGACCGAACGTGATCGGCAACCGAATGAACGCCCCCAGCAACAAAAGGAAAACCGATGAACCGAAGACGATATGATCCTGACGTTTCAACAAAGGAACGAGCGATTTGAATTCAATGATCTGGTTTCTGATGTCGAGATCATCGATCAGTTCGCTTCTTTTAGAGGCATCGTGCATCTCGAAATGGGACAAGGGAACTTGAAAAAAGGATGCGAGTCGTCTCAAGTCGGAAAGGGAGGGCATTCGATACCCGTTTTCCCAGTTCGATATGGTCGTGTTCGCCATATTGAGTTTCTTGGCGAGATCGATTTGTGTCATTTGTCTTTCGGTTCTGAGTTTTTTTATTTTATCACCGAGATCATTCATATGGATGCATTCCCCCTCATGGAGTGAAAAGTTACTTTAATTTTATCACTAATGCCACGAAATATGTTCCACAATCCGCATAATCGGTTTGCGTTCAAGGGATTCACATTTCAAGTCCGGAATCTTCCTGTATAATCAAAGTAACGAGTTCGAGTTCCGAAACACGTTTGTGCACAAGACGGGTTTGCGGCAAATTCCGAGCTCAGACAAGGAGAAAGTCGATGGATACGAATCGTATTGAGCAACATCGAACTCTCAATTTGAAAGGGGTACTTACAGTGTCTGGACACAAAACGATTTCAAAAGGATTCACACTTGTAGAGTTAATTGTCGTTATCGCCGTCATCGCAATTCTGACAGCGGTATTCATTCCCTCGCTCAGTCGATTCATCGACGATGCTCGCCTGAGCAATGATCAATCCGCAGCTGCATCGATGACCGATATCCTCCAAGGACATCTCATCATCAACGAAGAATCCGATCTCGACGCCTATGACGTCAAAGAGATCATCGACACGTACAATGGTTCACCCTTCAGTTACACACCGACCGCAGTCAATACCGGATTCTTCTATCTGAGCGGATCCAATCGTGTCGTCGCCCTCAAATACGAGGATGCGGGTGACTTCGTCGATGTCGAAGCACTGCTTGGAGGACCTAGACTCATGAGTGACGTGGAACTCGATTCCGGTCAAAAGACACCCGAAGAACTGTTCGGTTCCGGCAAAAAACTCATGACCAGAGACGGATCGGCAGTCGCAATCGCGGTATCGCGCATATACGACCTCGCAAACAGCGGAAGTCTGCTCGATGCAATCTATACTGAAGTATATGATAATGTCGACACCTATGCGGATAGTCTGATCGCTCGCTTTGTGGGTCTTGGCATCAGCACGGAACTCAAAGAAGACATCATTGCCTTCCTGAACGAGTACCATCCTGAGAAGACCTTGTTCGTCAACAGTGCAGGTTGGACGACAAAAGCGGATGAAGCGGATGAAGCAGGTACTATCGATCGAGTCGTCTTCGCCGAAGGCATCAGCAATCTCCCCAAGTTCGATCTTGATCTTGAAGATCAGGTCTCAGATGATCTAAGTCTCGAACTGCCGAAAACGATCAAAACCGTCGAAAGTGGCGCACTTCCGAAAGCCAGCATGAATGTCTCTTTGAAGGAAGGTGCAGTCATCGATGTCATCACTGATGATGAAGATGATGAACATGACCCGCTCTTGGAGATATTCACCTCGACAAAAAACAGATCCGATGATCTATGGTCCGCTTACTCTGATGATGAGCTGGTAGTCGTCAATGAAGAAACGACTTCCTTTGATCTCAATAAGTTGCTCGACTATCTTGATGGAGAGGGACAGACCGTCACATCGTATAGAATCGAGATCGATATGTCCGAC
>CAYUIK010000050.1:0-12949 GCA_964444805.1 uncultured Acholeplasmataceae bacterium
TGGCCCTGGTGAATTCGAACTCCTCTTCGACGAGCTCGTTCCAGCAATTGCCGAAGTCATCCAAAATATCGCCACATTCGAACAAGCGTTACTCGATGCTGCAATTGACGTCGATGCGCCTGCCCTCTATTTCGCATCCACGTGGGGACTTCCACCCGATATGCTCAGTCTCGCCGTTGCCGTAATTACCCTCGATGAAGCGTTGACCTTGCAAAACACCCTCATGCTCTATGAAACGATCGATATCATATTCGAGGATATCCTCGGTCACGAAATGATTATGATGGGCCTCGAACTTGATCAGGACGGACTAGACGCGCTACAGATAGAAGTCGTTGAAATGGCTCTCATGATTGTTGACGACATCCAGACGATCGCTGATTTTGACTTTGCCAACCTGACGTGGGAACAGGAAGAAGCACTCTTCGAGTTCATGTTCATGATCGAAGAACTCCTCTATGGTCAATCCGAGGAACCTGTCTTTTATTGATCCATCGGTTTTATGGTAAAAATCAAGGACACAAGCAATCTTGTGTCCTTTTTTCTGCAAAAAAAGGCAGTCATGCGATCATGACTGCCTTTTCGTTATTCTATAAAATGCCTAGTTCATCCGCGATTTCCAAATAGATATCGTTGACCGGATAATAGCTGACATCGAGTCGTTTGAACATCTCAAACGTCATCTGATCGAGATCTTCGAACATGGATTTCGGGATTTCTTCTTTTTTCTCAAGCTTTTCCAAGATGCTCTGCTCGAAATCGACCAACTTGTCGAGATCTTCCTGCTTATAGTCTTCAATCCCGATAATCTCATTTTGAAAGTCAATCGTGCTCAAGAGAAGATTGACATCTTTCGCTCGTTTCTCGAGTTGCTCGATGTCGTTTCCGTAGGACTTGTTCAAAAGCGAGAGAATTTCGTCCATCTGATCGAAGAGATAATAGAATCCGGTTTCGAAGATATGATTTTCTTCTTCGGTAAAATTCGGATCATCGATCAGCTTGTCGTAGAGATAATCCGTAACGTCGATGACGTGTCGAAAACGCACGATCAAGTCCGAGTTGTTCTGAATCAAATAGCGAATCAGTTCATCGTTTTCCAGTTTCCAGTTCGCGTACTCATGATAAATGGTTTCATCACGCATCGATATCACCTCGTTTGTCAGGCTTTATTCACCGATCCAAAGAGCGTCAATTTTTCCCTCACGACATCCTTGATCGCTTCCGCGCCTGGTTTCAATAGCTTTCTCGGGTCATAGCCCTTACCTTGCAGGTCTTTCTTTTCTTCAATGTATTTACGTGTTGCGGCAGCGAATTCGAGTTGGCACTCGGTGTTGACATTAATCTTGGAAACGCCCATCGTAATGGCTTTTTTGACCATGTCATCAGGGATACCCGAACCACCATGAAGAACGAGCGGCACGTGATTGGTTACCCGTTCGACTTCTTCTAGGACATCGAAATCGAGACCTTTCCAATTCGGTGGGTATTTCCCGTGAATGTTACCGATTCCGGCGGCGAACATGTCGACACCGGTAGCCGCGATTTGACGACATTCCTCGGGGTCGGCGATTTCACCGCCACCGATGACACCGTCTTCTTCGCCACCGATCGCTCCGACTTCCGCTTCGACGGAGACGCCTTTAGCGTGGCATGCCTCAACGATTTCTTTGGTTTTCGCAAGATTTTCTTCGAAGGGATAGTGTGACCCATCGAACATGATCGACGTAAATCCCGCTTCTAGCGCCTTGTAGGCACCTTCATAGGTTCCATGGTCCAAGTGAACAGCTACCGGTACGGTAACGTTGTAAAATTCATCGAGTGCATGAACCATACCCATGACGTTCTTATAGCCACCCATGTACTTCGCGGCTCCTTCGGACACACCGAGAATGACCGGAGATTTGAGTTCTTCGACCGTTGTTAGAACCGACTTAATCCACTCGAGGTTGTTGATGTTGATCTGAGCAACACCGTAACCTTCCTTGTGGGCCTTTAATAACATTTCTTTAGCTGATACGACTGACATTGTTATTCCTCCTTAGTTTTCATCTATATTATAGTATAAACCGCTCCATATAGCAAACGATAATCATCCTTGCGTATTCTTCGTCATCGCTTTGATAAAAGCGTGAAAAAGTGGATGCGGCCGTAAAGGTCTCGACACGAATTCGGGATGAAACTGAACCGCTACGAACCAGGGATGATCCTTGAGTTCAACGATCTCAACGAGTTGGTCTGCACTGTTGTATCCAGCAATAATCATGTCGCTTTCTTCGAATTGTTCCAAATATGCGTTATTAAACTCGTAACGGTGGCGATGACGTTCATGAACGTGTTTCTTTTGATATGCCCGATAACAGGTCGTATCTTCCTTGATTTCGCACGGATAGAGACCGAGGCGGAGTGTTCCCCCGAGTTCCTCGTCTTCGCTGCGTCCGCGCTGAAGCGAGATGACGGGATTGGGCGTATCGGGATTGATCTCGGTCGAATCGGCTTGATGAAGACCGAGTACGTTTCGCGCGTATTCGATTACGGCGAGCTGCATCCCGTAACAAAGCCCGAGAAAGGGTATCTTTTTGGTTCGTGCATAGGTGATCGCTGCGAGTTTCCCGGTCGTCGCGCGCTTCCCGAACCCACCGGGTACGACGATTCCATCACAGGAAGAAAGCACATCCTCGATCGTATTTGAATCGACCGCTTCGGCGTCGACCCACGTAATCTCGATTCGTCTGTTAAGGGCGTATCCCGCATGTTTTAAAGCTTCGATTAAGGACAGATAGGCATCCTTCAATCTTACATATTTCCCGACGATCGCGATATTGACCTTTTTCTCGAGCTTTTTGATTCGATCGACGAGTTCAACCCAAGGCGCAATGTCCGCAGGCTTTCGATCGTATTTGAAATGCTCGAGAATGGTATCGTCGATCTTCTGTTCGTGCAACTTGATGATCGTCTCGTAGAGCACCTCGACATCGAGTGCTTCAAAAACGTCTTTCGTATCCACGTCACAAAACAGTGCGATCTTTTCTTTGATCTCGTCCTGAATCGGACCTTCGCTCCGTAAAACAATGAGATCGGGATGGATTCCGAGACTCATCAGTTCCTTGACGCTGTGTTGTGTCGGCTTCGTCTTGAGTTCTTTAGCGGCTTTGAGGTAAGGTACGAGCGTGTTGTGAATATAGAGCGTATTGTGCAACCCGAAGTCGCGACGCGCCTGACGGATCGCTTCTAAAAAAGGCAAGGACTCGATGTCGCCGACAGTCCCCCCGATTTCCGTAATGACGACATCGGGATTCGTATGTTTCGCGACGTCGAGCAGCTTTTTTTTGATCTGGTCGGTAATGTGCGGTATGACCTGTACGGTTGCCCCGAGATAATCGCCCCGTCGTTCCCTTTTAATGACGGTCTGATAGATCTTTCCGGTCGTGATACTCGAATGACGATTCAGATTCTCATCGATGAATCGCTCATAGTGCCCGAGATCAAGGTCGGTTTCCGCACCGTCTTCGGTTACGAAAACCTCTCCGTGTTGATAGGGACTCATCGTACCGGGATCGACGTTGATATACGGATCGAACTTTTGCATGAAGACCTTCAATCCCCGACTTTTCAAAAGTTGTCCGATCGCTGATGCGGTAATGCCTTTACCCAAACTAGAGACGACGCCTCCGGTAACAAAAATGTATTTGGCCATGTGCTCATACCCCACTTTATCCTCTATTCAAAGACCCTATGTATTATACCAAAACTTTCTTTCCCATACAACATCAAAATAAAAAGGCGTTTCCGCCTTCTTATTCATCGTACATGTCCTCGTAGTCATCCATGATCTCGTTGTAGTCGTCTTCGTCATACTCCGGATCGAATTCGATTTCCGGTTCGTCATCGTCATCGTCATCATCGGTAGACTTGATCGGCAGTTCGACATCGATGTATTTCTTTTCTTCCTTGATTTCTTCGTCTTCCTCTTCTTCTTTGGCATCATCCTCATCGTCATCGTCATCGGCCTTTTTGGCATTCTTGGCTCGTTCCGCTTCGACGTCTTCGAGGTTGAACTCGGTAAAGTCGAGATCTTCATCGATGTCTTCGTCGTCATCCTCAATCGGATGTTCGTTGGCATACGCGAATCCGTCCTGATCCCACAACTCGAGATTTCCGTCTTTGAGGTTCCATTGATCGTCTCCACAATACACGAACATCGCGCTTTGCGTAAGATCCATATAGAATTGCGTGATACGATCGATATTGTCCGGATCAAAATCCTTGAACTCAGCCACTTTATGGATGAGGTCATGGATCGTCATCGGTCCCTTATTCTCTTTTAACACTTGGATGGCAATGTCCAACATGGCCATTGATTTGTATTTATCGTTCATTTCTTCCTCCTAAACCGTATTCATTGTATCCGAAAGCACCCTTTTTTGCAAGCCTTTTATGTCGATAATTGGGTAAGTGCCAGAACAATGAACAGGATGATGGCTAGAACGACGAACAGCTTGAGCATTTTCTTGACGAAACTGAGGACACCAAGAACAAATATGATCCCCACGAAAAAGATACCGACGATCTTGATAATTTCGGGGATCGGTGCGATAACCTCCCTATAGAGTTCGATCAGGCGATTATCGATTTCCAATGAACTCGCTAGAAAATCATTGAACTTATCGTAAAGCCCCATTAAAAACCCTTTGACTGTCTCCCAGATCTGCATGTCTTGTTCCTCCTAATATTTTCGTCTGTTTTCCACGGCTTTCGCCAGTGTTAACAAGTCCGCGTATTTCAGGTCCGTACCGACGGGAAGACCGTAGGCAAGACGGGTAATCGTGATTTCGCTTTCGTCAAAAAGTGACTTCAAATACTTCGCCGTCATTTCTCCTTCGACGGTTCCACTCGTCGCGATGATCATTTCCTTGATCGCTTTCACGCGTTCTTCGAGTGCGTCGATCGCGAGGTCTTTATCCGTAATTCCTCGGGAAAAATCGATGACACCGCCTAAGACGTGATAGAGCCCGAAATACGTCTTCATCTTTTCCATAACGAAAACATCCTTCGCTTCGGCGACGACCATGATGACATCCCGATCACGCGTCTCATCCTGACAGATCGGGCAAGGATCGTGATCGGCCAGCATCCCGCACTGCGAACACGTCTTGATGTTCGCTTTGAGGTCGGCGAGATCCTTTGAAAACGCAAGAATATCTTCATCCTCCTGTTGGGTTGCTAAGTGAAGGGCGAGCCGTTCCGCCGTCTTTTCGCCGATTCCCGGCAATCGTTCAAGGTCTTCCATGAGTCTTTTTAATGCCTGGGGATACATTTAAAATCCGAATCCACCGAGTCCACCACTGAACTGCCCCATGGTTTCCTCGGTTTCCTGATCGATCTGTTTGAGGGCGTCATTGACCGCGACCAGGATGGCATCCTGCAAAAGATCGACCTCTTCGACCATTTCTTGATCGATCTGGACGTCAATCACTTGACGCGTGCCTTGCATGATGACGGTAACGCCACTCGCTTTGCCGAAGTATTCCTTGCGTTCGAGTTCTTCCTGAGCTTCCAGCATCTGTTTCTGCATTTTCTTGAGTTTATTCAACATATTGGGATTCATAGTCTACTCCTTAATCTTTATTCGATCACCGAAGTACGCTTTCGCCAGGGCGACGCTCTCCGGTTCATGTGTTTCCGTTTTTTCGTCCTCGGCATACATGCCGAGGTCATGAGGCGGCAGTTCCGGCTTCTTGTTTCCGGACGTCCACTGTTCGAGATAGATCGTGCGGATCGTTTCCCAGTCGCTGGTTCGAATCGCGATCAGATCCTTGATGAGATCATGCTTACTGTTCAAGATTTCTAAGATCTGACGTTTCGTTTCCCTCTCCATGATGCGCCTGCACATCGTGATGTCGTCATAAGCGATGAGCATCGTCTCGGAAACCGCTTCGAGCTTACCTTGATAAAGGAGATAAGCCGCCATTTTCAAGTGTTCTTTCGGATAATTCTTGAGATGCGGCCATCCTTTCAACAGCAAATCTTTCTTGTCTTTGTCGCTCTCGTGGAGGATGCGTTCGACATCCTTGATAGTAACGAGCGGTTTTTCGTTCTGTTTCTTTGTATCCGGTTTTGGTACTTCCTGTGTGCGAACGGGTTTCGTTTTCAACGCTTCGATCTCACGTCTCAAGTCTTCAATCGCCTGGCTTTGGTCGAGCGCCTTGACGTCCTTGTGTTCAACCATTCGGATGAGTGCGAGTTCGACGTAAGCCCTTTTCTGGTGTGTCCACTTGATGTCCTGCTGGAGTTTGTTCAAAATGTCGAGATAGCGATAGATGCGGTCGACGGATAGAACGTTCGCGAGTTCTTCATAGCGGGGTTGATCGACTTTCATCGTTTTTTCGATCAGGATGTCGCGAAGCGCCAAAATGAGGTCGTTCGCGATTCTCGTCATCTCTTTCCCGGCGGCGATCAGACTTTCCAACAAAACCATCGCCTTGCTGATCTGCTTATGGTATAGTGCGAACAACATGTCGTGCAAAACGGTTCTAGAGACACTTCCGGAAACGAGATGAACGTCCTCATCGGTAATCCTGCCATCGGAAAACGATACGGTCTGGTCGAGCAGACTGATCGCGTCCCGCAGTCCGCCTTCGGCATTCTCGGCGATCGAACGAATCGCTTCTTTCTCGATCTCGATCGATTCCTTGGCAACGATCTCTTCGAGTTTGCTGATGATCTCGGTCAATTCGATGTTCTTAAAGTCGTAGCGCTGGCACCTCGAAAGAATCGTAGCCGGTATCCGGTGAACTTCCGTCGTGGCGAGAATGAAGATGACGTGTTTCGGGGGTTCTTCGAGCGTTTTGAGCAACGCGTTGAACGCCCCCGTAGTCAACATGTGAACCTCGTCGACGATATAGACCTTGTATCGTCCCACGCTCGGCATGTACTTGACCTTGTCACGAATCTCACGGATCTCGTCGACGCCGTTGTTCGACGCGGCATCGATCTCGATGACGTCGGGAATATCCCCACGCTCGATACCCGTGCAGATGTCACAGGCATTACAGGGATTGTCATTCGGCTGGTGCTCGCAATTCACGGCTTTGGCGAAGATCTTGGCGATACTCGTCTTACCGGTGCCTCTTGGTCCACTGAAAAGGTAGGCGTGGGCGATCTTTTGTTGTTTGAGTGCGCTTTGAAGCGTCTTGATGATGACCTTTTGACCGGCGACCTCGTCAAATGAACGCGGTCGATACGTCCGGTATAACGCCTGATATGACATCCTTTGGACCTCTCTTTCCTTATCAGTACCATTATAGCACATCCGGGTGGGGCTTTTGTCTATTTTCCGAGACAGAACCTGGCAAACATGTCGTCAAGCAATTGATCGGGGTCGTGTTCACCGAGAATATCACCGAGACTTTGCCAGGCTGCTCTGAGATCAACGGAAAGCATGTCGACGGGCATCCCCCTCTCGATCGAGGAAAGCACGTCCTTAAGCGATCGTTTCGCTTCCTCGACTTTGCCGATATGGCGGACATTGGCGAGATAATTGAATTCGCGGGACTCGATGTCCTCAAGCGACAAGGCTTTGAGAATCGCGCGTTCAAGGTCTTCGATTCCCGTTTTGGCTCGTGAAGAGATCCAAACGACTTCGGACATCGAAAGGACGCGTTTCAAATCGGCTTTATTTCCGATAATGAGCCGTTTCTTGTCTTTGGTCCATTCGATCAAGTCGAGGTCTTCTTTCGTTAACTGCTTGCTTTGGTCGAGGACGAGGAGGACGAGTTCTGCTTCTTCGAGCGCCCGTTTCGAACGCATGACGCCCATTTGCTCGATCATGTCCTCGGAATCACGAATACCCGCGGTATCGATCAATTTGAGCATGACGCCCTGAATATTAATATAGGCTTCAATCGTATCCCGTGTCGTTCCGGCAATATCGGTCACGATGGCTTTATCCTCGTCGAGCATGGCGTTTAGAAGACTGCTTTTTCCGACATTGGGTTTTCCGATAATGACCGTTTTGACGCCGTCGCGAATCATTCGGTTTTTGCGAGAGCCCTTGAGAAGGTGTTCAATCTCTTTAAGCAATGCCTTGGTTTTCGGTTCGATGATTTCCCTCGTCATGACGACGGCGTCGTCATATTCGGGATAATCGATATGCACTTCGATCCCGGCGATGATCTCAAGTACTTTGTCTTTGAGAACACGGATGAGTTTTGAGGTCTCCTTCTGTAAACCGAGATTGGCAATTTTCAAAGCCTTTTCGCTCTTCGCTTCGATGACATCCATGATCGATTCGGCCTCAACGAGGTCGATGCGTCCATTCAGAAAAGCCCGTTCACTGAATTCCCCGGGATGGGCGAGACGTATACCGGTCGAAAGCGTGCGTTCGAGCACTTTTTGCGTAACTAAAAGACCACCGTGCGTCGAGACTTCGACGACGTCTTCGGCGGTAAACGACCGAGGTGCCCGGAAAACGGATACCATCACTTCATCGATCGATGAACCGTCTTCATCGAGGACGTGACCGTAATGAACCGTGTGGCTATCCGCCTTTTTCAAGTCTTTTCCTTTAAAGATTCGATCAAAGGATGCGATCGCGCTAGGCCCGCTAATGCGGATCACGGAAATGGCCGCGGTACCGAAAGCCGATGCGATCGCGGCGATCGTATCGTTCATCATTCGTGTTTTTCCTCGATCATTTCCGCGATTTCATCGGTGACGTGATGGGGCCTGAAAGGGCTGAATCCCCGTTTCAAGTCGCGTACCGCGATGAAGAGCACGAGGAATAACCCCAGAATGCCGCCGATTAAGAAAAAACCGCTTCCGAGTATAAGTCCGATCATAGCCGTCGTCCAAATGGTCGCCGCCGTCGTAATGCCCTTGATCCCGTATTCGCTATCCTTGAGAATGACACCGGCACCGACGAAACCGATTCCAGTAACGACTTGAGCGATTACCCGCTGACCTTGTGGGTCGATCGAGAAACCTTGTGCAACCATCTGTATCTGATATTCATACATGAGTCGCTGCATGATCGCAACTCCTGCCGACCCCATAGCAACCAGCAAGTGCGCGGAAATACCGGCTGCTTTACCGACATTCTGACGTTCAAGACCGATAAGACCGGCAATAAGAAACGTCAGAGCGAGTGGAAAAACGACTTTCACCAGTATCTCAGTAAGGGTCATTCCAAAGTCAAAGACGAGTGGGATAGGTACTTCATTCAGTATGTTCACGCTTGATTCTCCTTTCCTCATAGAGTGCATTGAAATCCTTTTTTTCATGCATGTTCGTGTATCCGAAAATGGCTTCTAGATTGACATTCTGTCCGGCTTGAAAGATCGATCGATCGACATCCCTGTTCGTCTCACGCATGGTTTTGATGAGTTTCTTGATCTCGCGTCTCTTCGATCCAATCCTTTCTGATGCAACATTGCAGGCACAGTCCATGGCGTTGATTCCGCTATAGGCGAGCCACCTTTCGATGTCCCGTTCTTTCACGTAGACCAAAGGCCTGATCAGTTCGATATCCTGAAAGTTTTTAGCCGTTATTTTGGGTACCATCGTCGCGAACTCGTAACCGTAGAAAAGATTTAATAGCGTCGTCTCGATGACGTCATCGAAGTGATGCGCGAGCGCGAGCTTGTTACAGCCGTGTTCCTTGGCAACCCGATACAAAAATCCTCTTCGCATCCTGGCACACAGGTAGCACGGGCTCTTTGGTGCCATGTCTTCGAGGGAAGCGAATGCTTTGGAATCATGGATATCGAGAGGAATCCCGAGATACGCGGCGTTTTCTTCGAGTCGTTCGCGGTTGGCTTGGTTGAAGCCGGGATCCATCGTAATAAACACGAGGTCGAAATTGATCTTTCGGTGACGTTTGATTTCCTGAAACAGTTTCGCCAGAATCAGACTGTCCTTGCCGCCGGAGACGGCAACGGCAATACGATCCTGGCTTTCAATCAACCGATAGTCGTTGATCGCTTGAGCGAACGGTCTCAGGATGTCCTTCTTATACGTCTTCGTCAGACTTCTTTCGATGTCCTTGAGCGACCGCTTACCGGTATATGTTTCAGGCATTGTTCCGATAAGCTTTGATGACATCTTCGGCATCCTTGACAAACGTTTCAATGTCGGCCCATGAACTGATTTTAGCACCCGAAGCTTTAGCGTGTCCGCCGCCGCCATATCGGTTTGCGAGCTCGTTGATCATCGGCCCCGAGGAACGTAGACGAATGCGAATTTCATCCGGGTATTCGATGAAAAGTGCCCATATAGGGAACCCTTCGATTCCCCCGAGCAAGTTGACGACCGACGCCGCTTCTTCATCGCTCACACCATAGGAATCGATGACGTCTTGCGTCATCTTCAAATAGATGAATCCGCCTTCTGTCGTTTTGAAGTTACTGTAAACATAACCTTTCAAGGCGATCTTATCGAGGGACTCCTTGCTTAAATGGGAATCGATATATTCGACATCGACGCCCTTTCCGATTAACAAACCGGCAAGTTGATGCGTAAGTTGTGATACGCCACGATACCGGAAACGTCCGGTATCCGTGACGATTCCGGTATAGAGGGCGTTCGCGCCTTGTTTCGTCAGTTTGAGTTGATCCTTAAAACGATAATAGAAATACGTAATCATTTGGGCACAAGACGGAAACGACGTGTCAACCCAGCGAAGGTTTCCGTAGTTGTCTACCGGAATATGGTGGTCGATCTTGATGATTTCCTTGCCGAGCTTGTATCTCGAATCGCTGATTCGATCTTCAACAGCCGTATCGACAACGATCGAGAGCGCGTTTTCATACATGCGATCGGGAATGTCATCCATGTCGCCGAGAAATTTGACGTAATCACTCGTCTGTCCGACGACATAGATGTTCTTGTTCGGGAAAGAGGTTGTCAAAATATCCTTGAGCCCGAATTGTGATCCGTAACAATCGCCATCCGGACGCTTATGTCCGTGGATGATGATCGTCTTATATGCTTTGATTCGCTTGAGTATGCGTTCCATGTGTTTTCGCCCTTTCGTCTAAGTCTTTGATGATTCGATCGACTTCGTGCCAATCCTTCAGTGTCGCCCCGCAGGCCTGATCGTGTCCGCCGCCGCCATAGGCTTTGGCGATATCGACGATCGAGATGCCCCGGGCGCGAAACTCACCGATAATCGCGTTTTGTTCGATATCCTCGGTAAAATTCGCCCAAATCGGTACTTCCTTGATCCCCGCCATCTGGTTGACCATGCCGCGACTGACCGCTTGGAAATCGAGTCCGCTTTGCCGAATCATGTCATGCGTGTTCTTTCGGTACGCGACGCCGTGTTCGGTCATCGCGAAATCACTGAAAAGATGCTTCGTTCTTCTCTTTTTCAAAGGTTCCGTATAGAGATAACCGTAAAACCGTTCAATATCCGGTTTGAATCTGGTAATATAGGATGCGAGTTCGAACGTCCTGCTGGCATCCTTCAGATGCAAGAAACGTCCCGTATCGGTTACCATGCCGCCATAGAGATAAATGGCGATTTCGGGCGTAATCTTCAGCCTCATGGCGCGCGCGTAATCGATGATCATTTCCGAAGCGGAAGAAAACGAGTCGTCACGATGGAATAAGGCAACACCTGAAACATCCGTATCATTGGTGTGGTGATCGATGATGATCCGTGTTTTTGCCAGCGTGTAGCGCTGATCACTGATCATGCGGGCAACGGAAACATCGGTAATGATGGCGAGTGCATCTTCATACTGTTCATCAAGGACGTCGTCCATGACGGCAGCGTAGACCATGTCGTTGACATCGCCGACAGCATAGACTTCCTTATCCGGAAAATTGTGTCTTAACAGGAGAGCAAGTCCGTATTGACTGCCGATGGCATCCATATCGGGTCGTTCGTGCCTATGTATGATGATACGCTCGGATCGGCGGATTTCTCGATCGATGCGTTCATTTTTTGTCATATTGATTGAATCCTTTCTAGTAGTGATTAGATTAGTATAACACATTTGGAAGAAAAAAGCGATGCGTCAGATCGCTATTCTCTCTTGTTTTCCGCGAGTTTTTCGATGTCTTTTCGGATACCCTCGGTCGGTTTCCCTCGGCCTAGTCTCTTCTTGTGTACAAAGAACAGCCCAACCATAAGGGCGATAACGATGACGACGTAAATGATGACGTTTCGGATGACGATTCTTGACGTATCGATTTGAATTCTGGGCATGACGGATACGTTTTCGACGTTTTCCGTTGGTGCTTCTCCCGTCGTTTCAAGATACTTTTCGAGCGGTTCTCGCAACGTGAAGTCTTCATTCGTGACGAGAAGATCGATTCCATCGATGATCTCGTCATCACGATAGATGTCGATCCGGTCGATGTTCTGAAAAACGTCCTCTTTCATGAATCGTTCACGCGTGACGAGCGTCGTTTCGGTATCGGGAATGATGAACGAATAGATCGGTAACCCCGGAATCTGAATTCCCATATAGGAGACATCGATCTCTCCGACGGTCGATGATACCTGTACACCGAAGGGTTCTTCGAGCGGTGTGCCTTCCGTTTGATGCATGAGAACGAAAATACCGTCAACGACGCGTTGTTCTTCTTCCACGACATTCGCAACGCTATAAATTTTGACTAAGAACGTTCCCTGATCCATCACATACGTGTCGGAAAGAACTTCGTTTTCATCATAATATCGCGTCGAGATGAAAAACGCATAGTCATCGCGATCGATCGCTTTCTGTCCTTCGGTTTGTACGTAGAGCGTTATGGCGTAGGAATAGGAAGCGTTGAAAACTAAATACAGTCCGATCGCCGCGATAAACGCGAAGAGAATCCGGTTGAATACGCGCATCGATTAACTCCAGAGGCCGCGTTCAGCCTCTTTGGCTTCTTGTTCGGCGTGTCGGAACCAATAGTTGAGTGAAACGCCGTTGAAGACGAAGAACTCGGATTCATCATA
>CAYUIK010000051.1:0-62241 GCA_964444805.1 uncultured Acholeplasmataceae bacterium
GTTACATGAACCGCTCCCGCTGGTCGAATATGTGAGCTCGATCGATTATATTTACGCCGATGTTGAAGAAGAAAAAAACGACTCGTAAGCGAGTCGTTCGGTTTTCGGATGGTGCCCCCAACGAGAATCGAACTTGTATTTCAGCATTACCATTGCTGCGTTTTGCCATTAAACTATGGGGGCAGCAAAACCATTATACAAAAAAAACGAACAAATGACAATAGTAATTTTCACGAGTTGTTAAGAAGGACGTGTCACCCTTGAAATACATCGTACACTTAATCAAACCGTATTGGCGAACGCTGATCACTTCGCTTTCATTCAAGTCGGTTGCTGCGCTTGCCGACCTGTTTTTGCCGTGGTTGATCGCCTATATGATCGATGTGACGATTCCCGAGTTGAGGGAATCCGGGAGCGAGAATCTTTCTTCGCTCTATTTGATCGGACTACTGATGGTTCTGATCGCTTTCATCGGCTGGATTCTAAATGTCAATGCCAACCGCAAGGCCGAACGGATCGCTTCCGAGGCGACTCGAACGCTTCGCCACGACCTTTTTGAAAAGATCGAGAACCTGTCGGCTCGCCAAGTCGATGCCTTGACGAGACCGTCGCTGATCTCAAGGATGACGACCGATACGTACAACATTTACAATGCGACGGCAATCATGCAACGACTCGGTGTCCGGGCGCCGGTTCTTCTGCTTGGCGGCATCTTCATGTCGCTATTACTCGACCCCGTATTAACCCTTATTATCGTGGCTATGCTACCATTGATCACGATCGTCATCTATTTGGCCTCAAAAAAGGGGATACCCCTTTATAAGCGGTCACAATCATTCATGGACATTATGATCCGCAAGCTCAGAGAGTTCATCTCCGGTGCTCGCGTCGTGCGCGCCTTATCGATGAACACGCATGAGATCGCCCGTTTCGATGAAGCGAATGACGACACGATCCAAGCCGAGCTCAAAGCGCAGATTACGATGTCAAAGATCAATCCCATGATGCACATGATCATGAACGGCGGACTCGTCCTCGTTTTGTTGGCCGGTGCTTACCGCATCGATCTCGGTCTCACGCAAAAAGGTGAGATTCTCGCTTTCGTCACATATTTCACGATCATTCTTACGGCGATGATGAGCGTAACCCGCATTTTCGTCTTGTCCTCGCGGGCGGCGGCATCCGGCGACCGCATCGACGAAGTGCTCAACATGAAAAAGGATATGCACGATGGCGATCGCGACGTCCGAGTCAATCCGAAAAAACCGCTCATTGAGTTCAAAGACGTTTCTTTCTCATACAACCAAAAGGAATGTAACTTAAAGGACGTCAGTTTCAAAATTCAGGCCGGACAGACGCTTGGCATCATCGGGGCGACGGGGTCCGGGAAGACGACTCTGATCAATTTGCTCATGCGTTTTTATGACGTCGATCAAGGCGAGATTTGCTTTTATGGGGAAAATATTAAAAACTTGAAACAGGATGCCTTGCGCAAGCGTATCGGTGTCGTTTTTCAAAACGATCTCATTTTCGCCGACAGCATTTATGGAAACATTCAGTTCAATCGGGACGTCATTACCGATTACGACATCAAGCTCGCGATGGAAGTCGCGCAAGCCGAGTTCATCTATGAAAAGGAAGACGAACTCATGCACCAGATGGCGCAACGCGGCATGAACCTTTCGGGTGGCCAGAAACAGCGCGTACTGATCGCTCGAGCGATTGCGGGCAAACCCGATATCATCGTTTTGGACGACGCGTCGAGTGCCCTCGACTATCATACCGACATGCGCATGCGAGAGGCCCTTAAGAACGAACTCGGGGATACGACGATGATCATCATCGCTCAACGCATCGCGAGTATCCGTAATGCCGACCGGATCCTCTTGATCGACGAAGGCGAAATCGTCGCCCAGGGGACGCATGACGAACTGATGGAGTCAACACCCCTTTACCGTGAGATCGCGATGCATCAGCTTGGAGGTGGTCTGTCATGATGTATGCTGGAAAGCGTGGTCGTGGCCGGACCGACGGGACCGAAAAGGTCAAAAACAAAAAATACGTCCTAAAAAGACTCTGGGACTATCTCTATTTTTATCGACGCAAGCTGATCGTCGCACTTATGCTCATGATCACGTCGAATGCCTTGTCTCTGGTCGGACCCTATTTGACGGGTCGAGCGATCACGGCAATGGAAGATGGTGTCGACTTTTCCCAAGTGTTTTTCTACGCCGGACTCATGGTGTCTTTCTATCTGGTTAGTGCCGGACTTTTGTTCCTTTTGACCATCCAGATGGTCCGCGTCTCGAAGAGCGTCGTCTACAAGATGCGTCAGGATCTCTTCGACAAACTCAACCGTGTCCCGATCGCCTACTTCGATCAAAATCAGACTGGGGACATCATCAGCAAGATGAGTTACGATATCGACACGGTCAGCACCTCTCTTTCGAATGACATCATCGGCGTCATCACGAGCATCATCACAGTGACGATCTCCTTGGTCATGATGATCATCATGTCGCCCGTCCTCGTCCTCGTTTTCCTCGTAACCATTCCGATGTCCGTGCTGCTGACGAAGACGCTATCGAAAATAATCAAGAAGAAGTATCGCATCCGTAACCAGAAACTCGGTGAGCTCAACGGGTTTGCCGAAGAAATGATTACCGGACAACGAACGATCCAGTCCTATGTCCAAGAAGAAAGCGTCCTCGACTGGTTCGACAAACTGAACGAAGAAGTCAGCAAAACATCCTATGATGCGGGTTATTATGCCTCGACCGTCGGGCCATCCGTGAACTTCATCAGTAATCTTTCGGTCGCGCTCGTCGGAGTTTTTGGCGGCATTCTCTATTTTCTTTCCAGTATAACACTCGGGAATCTCGCCAGTTTCACGCTCTATTCCCGTCGTTTCTCCGGTCCGATCAATCATTTGTCGAACATTATGGCCGAAGTCCAGCGTGCCCTTGCAGCCGCCGAACGCGTATTCACCGTCCTCGATCACGAGGATGAACCGGCCGACCGCAAGCACGCGATCGATACCCACGATTTCAAGGGGTCGATCGAATTCCATAATGTTTCATTCAGTTACCAACCTGATATAGACATACTCAAAAACATCAGTTTCCAAACGACCCCGGGAGAAGTCGTCGCCATCGTCGGACCGACCGGAGGCGGAAAGACGACACTCGTCAATCTGCTCATGCGTTTCTATGACGTCAACGAAGGACACATCCGAATCGATGGCCACGACGTGAGAGACTATACCCGCACGAGTTTGCGTAAAGCCTATTCGATGGTCCTGCAAGATACGTGGATCTTCCATGGCACCGTGCACGACAACATCGCCTACGGCAACGGCGACGTCGCACGACTTGAAGTCGAAGAAGCGGCCAAAGCCGCGCACATCCATCCTTTTATCAGTCGGTTGCCCGAAGGATACGATACGATTCTGACCGACGAGGGTCTCAATATATCGAAAGGACAAAAACAATTGCTCGTCATCGCACGTGCTATGCTCTCGCATACGAAAATGCTCATTCTCGATGAGGCGACATCAAATGTCGATACCCATACCGAGGTGCTCATTCAACGGGCAATGCTCGCGCTCATGCGAAACAAGACGACATTCGTCATCGCCCATCGCCTCTCGACGATTCAAAACGCCGATCACATTCTTGTCATCGATCACGGCGAAATCGTCGAACAAGGGAGTCATACTGAACTTCTCGGGCAAAAAGGCTTCTATTATGAGCTGTATCAGAGTCAATTCACATAATTTTGAACTTTCTTGGTTTTATTCTTGTAATTCCTATGGGAGTTGTGTATAATGAATATAGACATTCATTTGTCCAGATTGTAAGAAAAAGGAGTATCGTAAATGAAAGGCGTTGTAAAATGGTTTGACGCTGACAAGGGATATGGATTTATCTCGTCAGAAGATAACAAAGACATTTTTGTACACTTCAGTGCTATCCAGTCTGAAGGATACAAAACATTAGCAGAAGGCGACTCAGTAGAATTTGACGTTAACGACGGCGACCGTGGACCACAAGCGGCCAACGTAGTTAAACTATAAATTTAAACAGTTTTGGGGACTCGAAAGAGTCCCCCTTCTATTTTTTAGGGAATGATCGAAACGGGTTGAAATGTCAGTAAAACGATGATTTTTTCGCCCTTTTTATCTTGTTAACAAGGATTGTTCTATGATATAATATAACAAAGATGAAAGCGGTGATAATATGGAGAAAGATCTATTGGAAGTAGAGCGCATGCATCTGAGTAACATCCGCAAGGAATGTGATGAAGCACAGGTTCAGGATGTCGAAGAGAAATTTGCCATCGTCTACACCTATGATGCCGTCGGCATGGAAGGCAAGAACCGAGTCCCCTTTGAAGATGTGAAAAGATTACTCAACACGAAAGCTCTACTCGAATACAGTGAACGGGAAAAGAAGGAAATCTTGAATCACGTCAAGGCGTTCGAATACGTCTGTCGTGAAGCGAAACGAAACGTGGTCTTCGATGAAGAGAAACTCAAGGATATCCATGAGATTCTCGTTGACGGGATTTTCCAAGGCGGCATTTACCGTAACGTCAACATCCAGATCTATGGTGCGAACCATCAACCACCCGACTACGTTAAGGTCTATGACCGGATGAGCAAGTATTTTCAAGCGCTTAATGAAAACTGGGATGACCCGATTCGGAAAGCGGTTTTCGCTCATGCGAGCATTCAAAAAATCCATCCCTTTCTCGATGGCAACGGTCGCTTGGCTTCTCTTGTTATGAACTATTTTCTCATTCAAAACGATTATCTTCCCGTCTCGATTCCGCTCGATCTACGTCCGACATATTTCGAAAAGCTCGAGACGTTCAAGGTTGAAAAGAAGATCGATCCACTCGTCGATCTCATCAAGGATTTGTTGTTGAAACGCTATGAGGATGTTCTAAAAACTTTGGAAGTGAGTGCCTGAGCACTCTCTTTTTACGTGATAGGATTTGGAGGTGGGATTTATGATTCGAATCGGAGCGATCAATCAACTCGTTGTCGATCGAAAGACCGATATCGGCTATATGCTGAAATCCGCTGAAGGCGACATCTTTTTGCACGCCAATGAGACCATGTTTCGCGAACTCGACCGAGGAGATTCGGTTCAGGCCTTTTTGTACTTTGACCAGAAGGGTCGATTGGCTGCGACGCTCAAAGAGCCACTCATTACGATCGATGAACCCGCCTTTCTCACCGTCAAGGATATTCAACCGATCGGTTGTTTTATGGAAATGGGTATCTCAAAAGACGTTTTGTTGTCAAAGGATGTTTTGCCGCACGACCGCAAACTGTGGCCAGCTGAAGGCGACCGCGTGCTGGTTGTCCTGAAAGTCAAAGGGAAGTTCGTCGTGAAGGTCGCGAGCCAGGATGAAGTTCCGCTGACAACGAACAAGCCGCTCGAACTCAAGGATGTCGTCAAAGCTCGTATTCATCGATTCGGCAACCAAGGCATCAATCTCGTCACCGAGGATTACCAGTTCATTTTCGTGCACCACACGATGTATAAAAAGAACTATCGGCTTGGCGAAGAGGTCGAAGTCAAAATCGTCTATCACTCCGATCAGGGCTATACCGGGTCGCTGATTCCCCAAAAGGAAGTTGCGCTCCATGAGGATGCCAATCGCATTCTATCCTATCTCAATCGACGGGGTGAACTCTTCTTGACCAATGAGAGTCCACCGGAAGAGATCGAAGCGATTCTCGGCATGAGTAAAAAAGCATTCAAGCGCGCGATCGGGAAACTCTATCGTGAACGTAAAATCATAATTGAAAGCGGCAAGATCAGACTTGTCGTTGATCAAGACGTGTAAATAAAAAGGAGTACGTATGGGCAACAATAAAAAAATGGTCAATCAGATCACGGCGCGTGACGTTGACTTTGCGAAATGGTATACCGACCTGTGCATCAAGGCGGAACTCATGGATTACAGTGACAGCAAGGGCTTCATCATCTATCGTCCGTATGGATACGCCCTTTGGGAAGGCATCATGAAGTATCTTGATGATGAGCTGAAAGATACGGGTCATGAAAATGTCTATATGCCACTTCTTATTCCGGAATCGCTTTTTCAAAAGGAAAAAGAACACGTCGAAGGGTTCGCCCCTGAGACGGCGATGGTTACGACAACAGGTAAAGAGGACTTAAGCGAACGCTTGATCATCCGGCCGACATCCGAAGTCCTTTTTTGCACCCACTATAGCAAAGTCATCAATTCCTATCGCGACCTACCGAAACTCTACAACCAGTGGTGCAGTGTCGTTCGTTGGGAAAAGACGACACGCCCTTTCTTACGGGGAAAAGAGTTCTTATGGCAGGAAGGCCACACCGCGCATGCAACAGAACAGGAAGCGCGCAAGGAAACGCTCGGAATTCTTGAGATGTATCGGAAACTCGGTGAGGATTTGCTCGCGATGCCGTTCGTTACGGGTCGAAAGACCGAGCGTGAGAAATTCGCCGGGGCGATCGAGACCTATAGCATCGAAGCTTTAATGCATGATGGGCAAGCGCTTCAGTCGGGGACGACGCACTATTTCGGGCAAGGGTTTGCCAAGGCTTTCGATATTCGTTATGCCGATGTCAACAACCAGATGAGCTACGTCTATCAGACGTCTTGGGGTGTCTCAACGCGTTTGATCGGTGCTGTGATCATGGTTCACGGGGATGACGAGGGTCTCGTGCTCCCGCCTTATCTCGCACCCACGCAAATCGTGATCATACCGATCCAGGGACAAAACGAAGACGTCGTTCGCGCTACGACAACCCTTGAAAAGCGTCTTAAGGACAAAGGATTTCGCGTCAAGCTCGATGACAGCGACCGTTCACCCGGTTGGAAGTTCAGCGAGCACGAAATGAAGGGAATCCCGATAAGGATCGAAGTCGGACCGCGTGACGTGAGCCAGGGGAAAGCCGTCATCGTCCGTCGCCACGACCGCAACAAGATGATGGTCGATCTCGATCGCATCGAAGGTGACATGGCCGGTATTTTGCAAGATATCCACGATGCCATGTATGAGAAGGCACGCGCCCATGTTGCGGCCAACACGTATGAAGCGAAAACCTATGACGAGTTCAAGGCATTGATCAAAAAGGGCGGGTACGTCCAGATGAGCATTAGCGGTGACGAAGCCGAGGAACAAATCAAAAAGGATACCACGGCAACTGCCCGAATGATTCCCTTTGATCAAAAAATGATCACTGAAAACTGTCCGGTAACCGGCGAAAAAGCTCAACATACCGTTTGGTTCGCCCGCGCATATTAAAAAAAAGAGAAGGCAAAACGGCTATCTCTTTTGATCTTTTCGGGCTTTCTTTTCCGGGACGGGATCGTATTTCGGTTTAAAGAGCGGATTGCACTTCAAAATGCGCTTTGCCGCTAAAAACGAAGCCTTAAAAAAGTGGAAGCGCATGTAGGCTTCCTTGGCATACTGCGAGCACGTCGGCGTGTAGCGACATCGATGCGGTGTATTGGGGGATATTCTTTTTTGATACCACTCGATCATCCGGATCGGCAACTTGTTCATACGATCACCGTTTTCATTATATCACGCTCTAGAAATGTTTGATGAAATTTACAATTTTAAGGCAATCCGTATTTCCAGCATACAAAGTATGCTATAATAAATATAGAGAATCGTAAACGATTACAGGAGGTTAACGATGAAAGAATATACGGCAGCAGAGATACGAAACATCGCGATCTTAGGCCACCAGGGATCCGGAAAAACGAGTCTTTCCGAAGCTCTTCTCTACGCGACTGAAGCGATCGAAAAAAAGGGAGAAGTCGAGAAAAAGAATACCGTTTCCGACTATATGGTGGAGGAACAGACGAAACAAAGTAGTCTTTCGATGAGTCTGATTCCCGTCGAATGGAACGATAAAAAGATCAATTTTCTCGATTTGCCCGGCAGCGACGAACTCGTCGGGGATTTGAATCAGGCGCTCAGCGTCGTGAAAGGGGCTGTACTCCTCGTCGATGCCAGCAAGGGCGTCGAAGTCGGTACGGAACGACTATGGCGGGAACTCAAAAATCGGCACATACCAACCGTCATTTATGTTAACAAGATGGACAAGGAAAACGTCAAGTTCGACGATGTTTTGACCGAGATTCGCAATAAACTCGGCAAGAACACGCTCCCCTTCTCATGGCCGATCGGGCATGATGAAAATTTCGAAGGGTATGTCAATGTCATCGAAATGAAGGCCCGCATCTACAAGGATGGCGTCGGTCACGATGAAGAGATTTGGGAAGAGAAAAGAGCGAAGATCGATGAACTCAGGAACATGGTCATGGAGAGCGTGGCTGAGACCTCGGAAGAGTTGCTCGAACTCTTTTTCGCTGGTGAAGAGATCAGCGACGAACAGATCAAGGATGGCCTTCGTTCCGGTATCGTAGCGGGTGAACTCGTTCCGATCATCGTCGGAAGCGCGACCAAATCGATCGGTATTCACGCCTTGTTGAAGACTTTTGCCGATTTCCTGCCCGCACCGAACGCCCTGAAAAAATTGAAGGCGAAGGACATGAATGGCGAGGAAGTCGAACGGGAAACCAGTGATGACCAACCGTTTTCCGGATATGTTTTCAAGACGATCGTCGACCCGTTTTTGGGTGCGGTCAGCTTTATCAAGATCAATTCCGGCACACTCAAAACGGGGCAGGAAGTACTGATCGCCAATCGTGATGAAACCCGCAAGATCATGAACCTTTTCATGCTGCGCGGAAAGATTCAGCTCCAAGCCGAACTCTATCATGCCGGCGACATCGTCGCGGCGGCGAAAGTCGAGAGCTTGCATACCGGTGATACGATCTGTGATCCGAAATCAGCCGTGGTCTATGAACCGGTCCCGATGCCTACTCCGGTCATCTATATCGCCGTTCATCCGAAACACAAGAACGACGAAGACAAGATCTCACAGGCACTGCAGCGACTCAATATTGAGGATCCTACGTTTGAAATCGTTCGGAACAAGGAGACCGCTCAACTTCTTTTGGGTGGACAGGGCATGACACATCTCGGGTATGTGATAGAACGCATGAAGACGATGTTCAAGGTCGATGTCGACGTCTACGATCAAAAGATCGTCTACCGGGAAACGATCAAGAAGTCGGTTCAGGCCGAAGGAAAACACAAGAAACAATCCGGTGGTGCCGGACAGTTCGGTCACGTTTGGATTCGTTTCGAACCGACGAAGGAAATCTTCGAGTTTTCCGAAGAAGTCTTTGGCGGTTCCGTACCGAAAAACTATTTCCCAGCTGTTGAAAAGGGTCTAATCGAAGCATTCGAAAAAGGACCACTCGCCGGGTTCCCCGTTATTAACGTCAAAGCGACGCTCTATGATGGTTCGTATCACCCGGTTGACTCGAATGAAATTTCCTTCAAGCTCGCCGCTTCGCTCGCTTTTAAAGAAGCAGTCAAGACGGCTCAACCCACGATTCTTGAACCGATCGTCAAAGTCGAAGTCACGGTCAAGGATCAATATGTCGGTGACGTCATGGGTGACATGAACAAACGGCGTGGACGCGTCCTCGGTATGAACCAAAGCGATGGTTTTCAAGTCGTTGTCGCGGACGTACCGGAAGCGGAAATCGTCAAATACGCGATCGACCTCAAGGCGATGACTCAGGGTAGCGGTTCATTCACGCGTGAGTTCATCCGTTACGAAGAGGTTCCAGGCAATTTGATTCCCAAGATTATCGAAGCGTATAAAGAAGAGTAAAAAACCGACAAGCCCGACTAATATAGACTAGGAGGGCTTGTTATGATATGTGAGGCGTGTGGAAAACTGACGAAAACGAGACGATCGTTTTCCAATCTTCTGTCTGTCGAGACACACCATATTTGTGAGCGATGTTATCGGAAGTATCCCGTATACTTTACGCACCAGCACATACCGGTCGAATCGGGAACCGTCGATCTCTATATGGTCGTTCGATCGAAACATCGCACACACCCTCGTGCTCACATGTCCTTTCTAAAACCTCTCTACCTGGGGTTTATGGAAAGCGCGTTTGACGCATTCATCTATTTCGATGAGATTGATTCGGATGCCTATGAACGATTGGATATGCTGGAGTTCGGCCGACTGTTCGTGGTCGCGCTCTATGGTGATATCAATAAAAAAAAGGAGAAGAGCTATGAAATATGAAATCTTAGGGAAAAACGGATTCGTTCCTACCCAAGCCATCAAGGATTATGCGGAAAAGAGATTGAGCAAAGTCGTTTCCTTTTTTGGCCCGGATGTCATTCATGAAGTTCGGGTCGTCTGCAAAGTCTATCGTGACCATCAAAAGGTCGAAGTGACCATTCCCGCTAAGAGTACCGTCCTAAGAGCGGAAGTCTCCGATGTTGACATGTACGCGGCCATCGATCGCGTAAATGATAAACTGGTTTCCCAGATTCGCAGACACAAAGACAAACTTAAGAACAACCTGGAAAAGGAAGGCATCAAACAGGCGTACAGCCAGGAGTTCGATGCGGAATCGTTGGAAAAGGAAGTTCTCGCCACTCAGCTCGTCAAAAACAAACAGGTTGAACTTAAACCGATGACATCCGAGGAAGCCATTTCGGCCATGGAACTCTCCGGCCATGACTTCTACGTGTTCCTCGACAAGGATTCGAATCGGACACACGTCGTCTACCGTCGTCAGGATGGGGATTACGCGGTCATTGAGACGAAGAGCGTATAGAATAACAAAAAAGCACGCGACCAAAGATCGCGTGCTTATCTCTTTATGCCTGTTTGTAAAGTTCTTCGACTTTGTTCCAGTTGACGACGTTGAAGAACGCGGAAATATAGTCAGGACGACGGTTTTGATAGTTGAGGTAATAGGCATGTTCCCAAACATCGAGACCGAGAATGGGTTTGCCTTCGGCAAGTGGCGTATCCTGATTCGGTGTGGAAAGGACTTTAAGTTGCTTGTTGGGGGTTACGATGAGCCAAGCCCAGCCACTGCCAAAACGTGTTGCTGCAGCATTGCTGAACTCTTCCTTGAAAGCGTCGAAAGAACCGAATGCCTTGTTGATGGCGTTTAAGAGTTCGCCTTTCGGTGTTTGACCGTCGTTGACTTTGAGAAGAGGCCAGAAGAAGCTGTGGTTGAAGTGTCCGCCACCGTTGTTTTGAACGGCTGTTCGGATGTCCGCTGGAACAAGGGAGAGATCCGCGAGCAGCGTTTCAAGCGGTGTGTTCAATTCCGGGTGTTTGTCGAGTGCTGCGTTCAACTTTGTGACATAACCCTGGTGATGTTTCGTGTAGTGGATTTCCATGGTTCGAGCGTCAATAAATGGTTCAAGTGCATCAAATGCATATGGTAGTTTTGGTAGTTCGTATGACATGTTCATACCTCCTTATCAGATAGTTCCATCATAATCGATTATCGTTGATTTTTCAATTGTTTTGCACGAATCAAGACGATATGAGTTAAAAAAAATCTAAATTGTTCGTTTTCCATTTTTAATCAGATCGATGATCCGTTTTTCATCGATATCGATGTAGATCGTTTTGTAGTTTTGGTAGGTCACTTGGTATCCCGGTCTGCCATTTAATTTACGGACATGCTTGACGCGCGCGTAGTCGACCGGGATGGATTCGGAAAAGCGAAGTTTCGAGTGATAGGCGGCGAGTTGTGCCGCGGTACGGATCTTCTGTTCGTCAAGTGTTTCACTTTGACAGACGACATGACTTCCGGGAGCTTGCTTGACGTGGAACCAGTAGTCGTCTCGGTGCGCGAGTTCATGCGTGATGTAGGCGTTCTGATGGCTGTTTCGACCGACCAAGTAACGTGCACTCCCATCGCTGATGTCGAGATAAGACGGTTTCTTTCGGTCTTTTTTCCCCGGTTTTCGCGTTTGATTCGTTTGGAATCCGAATTCGATGAGCTCATTTTCGAAATCGGCAATATTCTCCGGACCGGACAATTCGAGATTGATCTTGAACGTTTCGAACAGGTCGATGAGTTCACGAACTTCGTTTTCTCTTTTTTTCAAGTGCGCGAGCCCGCGTTTCGCCTTGTGATAGATCCGATATTTCTTTTGGGCGTTTTCATTGAGCGTGAGCGTTGGATCGAGTGCAATCGTCCGGTTGTCGCTCTCGATTCGAGCGAAATACGCTTTTAGGTCATGACCGCTTTGATAGATCAGGTCCGCCTCTTCTTTGATCCGCAGTTTATCCTTCGTTTCGTCGATCGATTCCAAAATTTTCGAACGCTTATCAAACAGTTTTTGCTGGTGTTGTCTGATGAACGTTTCGTGTCTTTTCGTTGAGATCTGAAAGCGTTTGGCTCGATCATCGAGCAGTTCGCTCAGGCTGGCATACGTTTTTTTCTCGACCTGATCGGAAAAGATGTCGAAGGCATAGATCTTGTTATGGGTGACATCCTTGGTCGGTTGCAGCTCGATTTCCTGGGGCATCAAGCGGTTTTCAAAAAGATAGGAGGCGAGCAAGGGCGAAATCCCCAAGTAGTTCTTGACGAGATCCTGTGGTTTCTCGACGGTCGAATAATCGATTTCGGTAAACGGCTTGCCGATGGCCTTGAAAAAGGCGAATGGCGCAAGCGGCAACAACTGTCGTCCCGTTTCGAAGTGCATCCGTTTGAAACAGTCGATGATCCGGTCCTCACCGACGAGAATGAGGTTCGAGTGGCGACCCATCGCCTCGAAGATCAGTTGTTTTTCGGTTGGACCATTGATAAAATCATGAACGAGAAAACGCCAGATCAAAACGCGATCGGTCAGATATTGTTCGATTCCTTTGAGAATGGCCCCTTCAAGGTGTTTTTTCAAAGCCGAAAGAAACTGTGAAGATTTTTGTGCCTGGTCATCCTTCGTGGTGATGTAGACACTATAGAGATTCGATTCGAGTTGAAAGACGACGCGCTTGCGCGTCCTGTTTTGATAAAAGGTGAAAAGAAACCGCGTATCGTCCTTTTGTTGAACCTTCTCGAGTCGACCGCGTGACAGTTCACCATTGAGTTCGTTGATGAGATGATGGATGAAAAAACCGTCGAATGCCATGTGAACCTCCAATTATGTGTGCAAGCCGCGCCTTAAACCGCCCGCAGCGAAAAAAACGAGCGTTTATGGTTTACACCACCCATTTTATCATATATAATGGAAGTTAAGACAAGAGAACAAAGGAGGCATCCATGAAACTCAATGAACGGGGATTGCTCATCGTCCTGTCCGGTCCATCTGGAGTTGGGAAAGGCACGGTCCGACGCGCACTTTTCCAAATGAAAAATCACGACCTCGTGTACTCGGTATCCATGACGACCAGGCCTCCTCGCGATCATGAAGTTGATGGTGTCGACTACTACTTCGTCGATAAAAAAACGTTTTTGACCCGCATTCGCGAGAACAAGTTCCTCGAATGGGCTGAATTCGTTGGTCATTACTATGGGACGCCGCTCGACAAGGTTGAAGAACAACTCGATCAGGGCAAAGAAGTCGTACTCGAGATCGAAGTTGAAGGAGCCCTTCAAGTACGTAAGCAGATGAAGGATGCGGTTTTCATTTTCCTCGTGCCACCCGGTAAAAAAGCGCTCTATGAACGACTGAAAAAACGAGGTACCGAACCGCTTTCTATGATCGAGAAGCGGATGAAAAAAGCGGAGAGGGAGTTTTTACTCGCACACAAGTACGACTATATCGTCGTTAACGACGAGGTACACAATGCCGCGGATCGTATTATGGCAATCGTTCGAGCCGAGCATGCTCGCACCGAGCGAACGATACACAACTACATGAAGATGATAGGAGAGTGAACACATGATTAAGAATCAGGATGGTTTGCGTTACCCGTCGATCGATGATCTTCTTAAGAAAATCGATTCGAAATACAAGCTCGTCTATGCCGCCAGCAAAGTTGCAGGCATTCTCGAACACGACAATTTACGTGTCGAGGGGGCGAAATGCGTACAAAGCGTCGGCATCGCACTTGAAGAAATCCTCGATGATCGGGTTACGATCGAATTCGAAACGTAAAAAAGAAAGTGCTCATCACAGCGATGGGCTCTTTTTAAACAGTTCCTGATCATTCGATCCAGGAAAATTAAAGGATGACTCCATGGATTTCAGTACCAAACTCAAAGTCTTGCCGGATGCACCCGGTTGTTATCTGATGAAGGATGAAAAGGACCAGGTCATCTATGTCGGCAAGGCTAAAAACTTAAAAAAACGCGTAAAATCGTATTTTATCGGCGCGCACAATGAAAAGACGACGCTGCTCGTTTCCGAGATCCGTGATTTTTCTGTTGTCATGACGAACAGCGAACACGAATCTTTGATTCTCGAGCTCAATCTGATCAAGGAGCACATGCCGAAATACAACATCAGACTCGCCGACGACAAGACCTATCCCTATATCGAACTTACGGAAGAACGTTATCCAAGGCTTAGGGTGGTTCGTAAGAAAAAGCCCAGTGGACGTCTTTTCGGCCCTTATCCCAATGTATACGGGGCGCGCGAGACCGTGCGGTTGCTCAATCGCCTCTATCCTTTGCGAAAATGCGATGCGCTTCCGAAAAAGGAGTGTCTCTACTATCATATCGGTCAGTGTCTCGCACCTTGCATTTTCCCGGATGTCGATTTTGACCGTTACGTTCGCGAAATCGTTCGCTTTCTGAAGGGAGACACCAAGGATGTGCTCGACCGCCTTTACAAAGAGATGGAAGAGGCGAGTTCGGCTCTATCTTTCGAGAAAGCGGCCGAGTATCGGGATATGATCGGACACGTTGAAGAGACGACGAGAAAGCAGATCATCAATTTGAGTGACTTCAAGGACCGGGATGCCGTCGGCTACGCGCATGACGTCGACGATGTCGCTCTCCAGATTTTGATGTTGCGTCAAGGAAAAATCGTCGATCACCACCATATCGTATTTTCCTATGTCGGCGATCCGATGGAATCGGCATTGAGCTATTTGCAGCAATACTATGAATCCGTTCATCTCGATGAGGTGCTCTTTGACGACACATTCGTCGATGAAGAGGTCTCGCCCCTGTTTAAGAAGGCGTTGATCCCTAAACGGGGTCCGAAGAAACATTTGACCGATCTCGCCCATAAAAATGCGACCTATGACCTTCTGCATCACCATGAGATCTATCGCCACAAGGATGAGAGAAAACAGGAAGCTGTGCGAGAATTAGGCGAGATCATCGGACGAACGGTCGAACGGATCGAAGTGTTCGACAATGCCCAGCTCTTCGGTACGGCACCGATTTCCGCGATGATTGTCTATGAAAACCAATTCGATAAGAACAACTATCGGAAATACCATCTGAAAACCACGACGAACGACGACTATCAGGCCATGCGTGAAGTGACGTATCGGCGCTACCAGCGACTGCTCGTCGAAGAGAAACGCCTGCCCGATCTCGTTTTGGTCGATGGTGGTCTTGGCCAGGTGCGTGCCGCCAAGGACGTGCTGTTTGAACTGATGGTCGACCTTCCGGTCGCGGGACTGAAAAAGAACAACAGGCATCAACTCGAAGCATTGATCTACAACGAGCGAAGCTATGCGCTCTTGAAACACAGTCCGCTCTACAAACTGCTCTCGAAGCTCAGCGAAGAGGTTCATCGCTTCGCGATCGATTTTCACCGAAAGACCCGCAAGAAGAAAACGATCGCTTCGCCGCTCGATCGCATACCGGGAATCGGACCCAAACGCAAGCGCATGCTGCTCGAACACTTCAAAACGATGGAGAATCTCAAAAACGCGAGTGAAAAAGAACTCATAACGCTCGGGTTGCCAAAAAACGTCATCCAAGCCATGAAGGAGGTCATCTCATGAGACGAATGATCTGGAGCGTCGATTATAAAAAGAAAGCATTCTATGTCGTGATGCATGGAAAAAGAACGGGGTTTTACTTGACTAATCGCCTTGCTAAGACCTTTTTCAATCATCTTAGGCGTGGTGTACTCGTCGATTTTGCGGTTTATCCCCGCAAAAAGAAGATCGGACAGGAACGTTTTACGCAAGTCGCCTATTTCATTCAGATCATTTCCTTGCGTCCCTATTTCGTGCACTATGACCTGATTACGCTGAGAAACGATATGGAAAAGGTGCTCATGAGCAATGACAAATATCTTTTTATCGATTTCGAGATGACGATGCCCGGGTATCGCCCCAAACACTTTCGTTCCGAGATCATCCAAGTGGGATACGCACTTGCCGAAGTCCAAAAGGGCATCGAGTTCGCCGATGGGTATTACATCTTGCCTAAAACCGATCATTTTTTGACGAGACGGACAAAACGATTTCTGAAAATTGACGACGAACTCTTTTTTAAAGAAGCGATTTCCTATGATGTCTTCTATGATCGTCTCAAGACGATCATTGAAACGTATCGGCCGAAACTCGTCGTTTGGGGAAAAAACGACCTTACGGCACTCGAGGATTCCTATCGTCTGCACGAAAAAAAGCCGCTAACGACAGAAAGCGACTTCATCGATCTGTTGAAACTGCACAAGGATTATTACAACCTCAAAGACGACCTCGGACTATTTAAAGCGTACAAGACGTACTATGACAACAATGACTTGCAAAAACACGATGCCGAAGATGACGCGCTCGTTACGAAGCATGTCTTTGATGCGTTCATCGAACAGATGCAAAAAAATTAAGTTCTGTTATGCTTTGAGATCGACGACGATCGGAATGACGAGTGGTCTTCTGAGCGTCATCTCATAGATCTTTTGATTGAGGCGTTCGGTAACGCCTTTTTTCATGTTCAATTCGTTTAGCGTTTTCTGTTTCAATTCCTGCATGACGACTTCTTTGGCTTCATTGGCGAGACTCTGGGTGATCGCTTCGTTTCCCTTCATGTAGATGAAACCACGGGAAATGACCGTCGGCCCATTGACCATAGACATCTTTTCCGAGTCGATTGAAATAATGACGGTGAAAAGACCTTCTTCACTTAAAAGCTTGCGTTCTTTCAAGACGATCGAACCGATATCGCCAATACCCGTACCGTCGATATAGATTTCGCCGACCTGGACTTTTCCGGCCGCCCGCAAACCATCTCGATTGATCGCGGCGACGTCACCGTTATCCATAACGAGAATGTTTTCCGGTTTCACGCCACAGTCGATCGCGAGATCACGGTGGTGCTTGAGCATGCGGTGTTCACCGTGAATGGGTATGAAGAGTTTCGGTTTGGTGAGGCTGAGCATCAGTTTCAAATCGTTTTGCGTACCGTGTCCGGACGTGTGCGTATCGGCGAGCGGTCCGTGCGTGATGACTTCAACACCGAGGCGGAAAAGCTGGTTGATCGTCCGGTTGATGCCTTCCTGATTTCCGGGTATCGGTGAAGAGGAAAAGATGACCGTATCACCGGGGATGACTTTGATCTGACGGTGTGACCCGTTGGCAATTCGACTGAGTGCGGCGAACGGTTCACCTTGGGATCCGGTTACGAGAATGGTCAGTTCGTCCGCTGGTACGCGATTGACTAAGTCGGCTTCGATGATCGTTCCCTTGGGAGCCTTGATGTATCCGGTCTGTTGACCGGCTTCGATGGCGCGTTCCATGCTGCGGCCAAAGACGGCGACTTTGCGATTGTTCATGATGGAAGCTTCGATGATCTGTTGGATCCGATAGAGGTTCGAAGAGAAGGTGGCGATCAGAATACGACCTTCAAGCCGTGAAAAGAGTTCGGTGATCGATTTGCCGATCTTGCTCTCGGATTGTGTCAGCGTGTTCTGTTCGGCATTGGTTGAATCGGAGAGCAGGCATAACACGCCTTCCTTACCGATTTCGGCAAGTTTGTCGAACTCGGCGGGAGGACCGACCGGGGTAAAGTCGATCTTGAAGTCGCCGGTATGGAAAAGAATGCCTTGGGGCGTACGAAAAACGATGCCGAACATGTCAGGAATCGAATGGGTGAGACGAATGAATGAGACTTCGACGTTTTTAAACGGATACGTGTAGTAGCTCTTGTATTCTTCGATCTGCGGGGACTTGACGTCGCTGTGTTCGACGAATTTGTGCTCGATCAAATCGACGGCGATACCGGATGCATAGATCTTAGGGATCTCGATCTTACGAAGTAAATACGGGATACCACCGATGTGATCTTCGTGTCCGTGCGTGATAAAGAGACCGACGATACGGTCTTGGTTTTCAACGACGTATTGGTAGTCGGGGATGACATAGTCGATTCCAAGCAAGTGTTCATCCGGGAAAAGAATACCGGAGTCAACGATGAATATTTGGTCCTCGATCTCGTAGATGTACATGTTTTTGCCGACTTCGCCGAGACCTCCTAACGCAAAAACGCCGATCTCACCGGTCTTAAGCAGTGGATTTTTCATTGGATAATCCTCCAGTAACGAGTTTATTCACTACCATTGTATAATAAAATCTGCGAAAATGGTAGTCGAATGCTCGATTATGTTATAATAATTTTGAGGTGAATGCCATCAAGACGATCATATTTTTTGATGTTGACAACACGATTTTCAGTAACGCCGAAGGGGTTGTTCCCGATGATACGAAGCGATTGCTTTCGGAGTTGTCCCAACGAAAGGATGTTACTCTGGGTCTTGCTACCGGACGGGGGAACACGAAACTCTCGGTCATAGAAGACGTTCTTTCGTTTTTTACGTATCGCGTTCTGATTAATGGTGCGGTCGTATACAGGAACGACGAGATCATCTATGATCAACCGATTTCTCCAGCCGATATCGATGACGTTTTAAACCGTGTTGATTGTAGCGTCGGCATGGTCGGTCTTGACAGTGAAGCCGTCAACGTCTACGATGAGAAGGTCGCTCTCGGCATGAAAGAAATCCGCGGTCAAGTTCCCATCATTGACCCCTTGTTCCACCGTAAGAATAAGGTTTACCAGATGTGGATTTTTACGGATCATGGGACGGATCTAACGACCATTTTCGAAAAGCTAACCAAATTCTCCCTCTATCCTTGGCACAAGGGTGGCGCCGATTTCATCTACAAACACATCAACAAGGCGGATGGAATCAAGCGCGTACTCGACAAAGAGACGGATTACCGATTGATCTGTGTCGGTGATGGCGCGAATGACGTTCGGATGATCGAAATGGCGGATATCGGGATCGCGATGGCAAACAGTCGCTTTCACGAACTCAAAGAAAAAGCCGATTACATCGCACCGCACGTGCTTGAGCATCGACTCTATGCTTTTTTTAAAACCCTGGATCTCATTTAGTCATACGGAGGCGTTCCTGGACGTCATGGATGATTTCCTTCGGGACATAGGGTGAAATATCGGCGTGATGCGTGACGAGTTCCTTGATGGCCGAGGATGAGACGAAATGATTTCTAGACGACGGGAACAGGATCATCGTTTCGATGTTGCGGTTGATGTTGCGGTTGAACTGATAGAGCATGTATTCGTTCTCATAGTCCTGGATGTTTCTCAGTCCACGAACCATCAGGTTGATGCCGTGTCGCTGGGCATAGCGAACGACGAGGTCCTTGGTCGAAGCGACAACGATGTTCTTGACGTCCTTGGTTACCCGTTCGATCATCTCGATGCGCTCTTCACTAGAAAAGGTCGGCGTCTTGCGGACATTGTCAGCGACGACGACGTGGAGTTCGTCGACGAGTCTTGCGGCACGCTTGATGACGTCGAGGTGCCCGATGGTCAGGGGATCGAATGTTCCCGGATAGACGGCTTTTGTCATAGTTCTCATACCTCATTTCAAGTAATAGTATAACACAAAACATGTCTTAAAAGGAGTAAATCAGATGCAAATCCTCAGAAAAAGTATTGTGATTCAATTGTTATTGTTTATCGCGTTTTTCATTATGGCGATCAATGTCGGTGTTACGCATTTCATGGGTGAAAAGTGGCCATGGTTAAGCTATGTTCTGCTCGGAACATTTATCGGTTTTATCGCGATTGGCATCAAGGTCTACCGGAGTACGGATTCACGGACGTCGATCATTACGAAGACGGAACTCGATCTCGTGAAATATTTGACATATGGATATTTTGGCCTCTATATCCTGCAAATGATCCTGACCTCTGTCGTTGCCGATGAAGGGATTCTTGACCTTCTCGTGATCTTCATCGTGGCTTTGTTGCTCGGCATTTCCGGTTTTGGAGCCTACATCTTAAAACGTATTCTCAGATAAGCGTGCCTCGGCATGCTTTTTTCTTTTTTGGACCTACATGGTATAATAGGGCGTATCAAGGAGGAGGAACACAGCCTATGAGCAAACTCATATTCATTTCGAATCGTTTGCCCGTGACGGTGAAAAAACAGCGGAATAAAATCTTGTATCAGGAGAGCGTCGGCGGGCTCGCTACCGGACTGAAGCAGTTTCACGAGCAGGGCGACAGTCTTTGGATCGGTTGGCCAGGGGTTTCAACCGATCGAACGACGGAAAGCGAACGAAAAACGATCCGAACAAAACTTGAACAAGACTTTCATTGCTATCCCATCTATTTATCGGAGAAGGAAATCGAGCGCTATTATGAGGGTTATTCGAACCGGACGATCTGGCCGCTCTTTCATTATTTCCCCAATAAAACCGACTACGAGGACAAGACGTTTCGGGCTTATCGGAAAGTGAACGAACGTTTCTTCGCATCGCTCGAACCTTTCATTGAAGAGGACTCGGTGATCTGGGTTCACGATTACCAGTTGATGTTGTTGCCGGCACTCATCAAAGAACGTTATCCGAATGTCAAAATCGGCTTCTTTCTACACATTCCTTTTCCGTCTTATGAGATCTTTCGCTTGCTCGTCGATCGGGAGGCGATCATCACGGGCTTGCTCGGTGCCGATCTGATCGGTTTTCATACGTACGGATATGTCCGTCACTTTTTGAGTAGCGTCCGAAGGTTGCTCAACATCGAGCACCATCTCTACAAATTGAACTATAATGATCGAGTCGTTGAAGTCGATGCATTTCCCATGGGCATCGACTACGATCGCTTCAACCGTTTTACCGAGCATGAAACCAATGGTCGTTCCCCTGCCAGGATGAAGACGATTCTTTCGGTCGATCGCCTCGATTACACGAAAGGCATCATCGAACGGATCCGGGCATTCGAACACCTCTTGAAGAAGTATCCGAAATATCGTCGTAAAGTGCGCTTGCATCTGATCGTTGCGCCTTCACGCGATACGCTGGGATCGTATGAAATCCTGAAAAAACGCATCGAAGAAATCGTCAGTGAAGTCAATGGGAAATACGGTGATTTCGAATGGATGCCCATCTGGTTTTTATATCAACGGTTCGAGCAAGCCGAGTTGATTCGCTATTATCGGGAAGCGGAAGTCATGCTCGTTACGCCAATTCGTGACGGTATGAATCTCGTTGCGAAAGAATATATCGCGAGTAGAAAGGATAAGCTCGGTATGCTCGTGATCAGTGAAACAGCGGGCGCGGCGAGCGAGCTGAGCGAAGCGATCATCGTCAATACGAATGATCTAGAAGGGGTCGCTCAAGGAATTAGACAAGCGCTTGACATGAACAAGGAACAACAACGGACGCGTAACCAGATCATGCACCAGAGACTTAAACGCTATGATGTCGGTTTCTGGGCGAGTGAGTTCTTAAGCAGACTCGAACGGATCGAAGCGCACCAATCGCTTGACTTGGCGGGCGAAAAGGCGATCACGTCGATCGTTTCGGCCTATAAAAAAAGTGAACGTCGGCTGTTGTTGCTCGACTATGACGGTACGCTCGTCGACTTCAAGCCGATTCCGAGTCAGGCCTATCCGAAAAGTGGGCTCAAAAAACGTTTGAAAGCGCTCATCGATGATGAAAAGAATCATGTCGTCATCATCTCGGGAAGGGATCAGAGAACACTTGAGAAGTGGTTCGGTTCCTTCGATATCGAACTGTTCGCCGCGCACGGTCTGTGGCATCGACCGCGTGGGGGCTCGTGGCACATGACGCTGGCGATCGATAACGATTGGAAAAAGGCCGTCATCCATATTTTGCAGCGCTTCGTCGATCGCATGCCCGGAGCGTTGATCGAAGAGAAGACGCATGCGCTCGCCTTGCACTATCGGAATTGTGAACCGGAGATGGTGTCGGTCAAACTCGGCGAACTCAAGGATGCGTTGCTTTCCTTTCAGGAGTCGACGCAGATCGAAGTCCAGCAAGGTCATATGGTGCTCGAAGTCAAGGATCAAAGGATTAACAAAGGGATTGCCCAATCGATTTTATTCGATCGCGGCACCTATGATTTTATCCTTGCTGCCGGTGATGACCGGACCGATGAGGACCTGTTCAACGTGCTCGAGGATTCCTCCTATCGGATCAAGATCGGATATGGCGATACACGCGCGAACTATCGTTTACTCGAAGTTGGCGATTTTACGAACTTGTTAAATCGATTCATCGCTTGATCGAGTGGAACGATCAAGCCCTTCGAATCCCGTTGGATTCGAAGGGCTTTTTTTTCCGTGATCAGGATGCGGTTTCCGTGATTTCGAAGTCGATGCTTCGACCGATCGGCGAATAACCAGTATAAAAGACGGTAAAATCGTAGGTGCCGGGGCCAAGCGTCATCATCGTTTGTCCGTCATAGGTCTGTTTGACAAGCGAGCCCGTTTCGTCATAGATCGATAGGAAGAGACTGTCGCTTACATTCAGTGTCAGATCCATCGTCTCTTCGATCGTCAACTGAAGAACTTCGAAGTCGAGTTCATGGTCTTTTGTGAAGGTGTAGCCTTGATCGAGCGCGATCTGATACGGATATGTCGCGTCATCTTCCAATACGCGTTGGTCGGTGACGATCAGGACGCTGATTTCCTGGTTGCGTATCGAGGTCTGGTCGTTTTGACCGAGTCGAATCTCATACGTTCCCTCATCGAGGTGATAGATTCGTTCATAGTAGAGGTGTTTGTAGGTGAAATTGTGTTCGTTTTCATCATAGAGACCGTAAGGACTGATATCGTGTGCGCGATCGACGAGGATTGACGCCGGTTCACTAAGCGTGAAGACGATCGTCTTCTCGTAACCCGGCAGGGTCCGATACGTTTCGTAGTAAGGCTCGGGGTTCAAGTCATAGGTTTGAAGATCGTCGATGGAATCCAAGGTGATTTCGACCACGGGTTCGGTTTCAACGGGTGTTTGCGTGGCTTTCATTTTCAGAGAGGTCATGGTTGATCCGAGTACGATCAGTTCGTACTCTCCGGGCGGAAGATAGATTTCTCTTTGGTCGAAAATCGAAAACGACGTGTAGTCGGTTTGCCCACCGTCATCGTTAATTCTTTTGATCTGAACGGTTCTCCCATTGGAAGGTATGTTCATGAAGACGTCATAGCGGACAGCGAACGTGTAAATGGATTCGTCTGGGACATCCAATTGATATCGGATCAGGTGATCGTCGTAGGGCACGAGGTAATCATCGGGATACTGATCGGTCAACAAAACAAGATTGTCGGGAGCATGCCCGTATTGGGTGACGTCAAAACCGAGCGAAAGCGGTTCGGTATGCTTGAAATAGAAGAGATTTTCCCCCGGTCTTAAAGGAATGTATAGAACTTCATCCACCATGGCGTATCCTAGATGGTTGAACAGACCGTCACGATCCATAATATAGAGTTCACCTGAATAGGGCTGAAAACCCGTCAGTTTGAGCACGCCACCATCCGGGGAGTCATAAGCTAGAAAGGCGTAGTCGTATTTCCCTTCGATGATAACTTCATAGGTGTTCGCGACGACTCGATCCGGATGATCGATGTCGGGAAGGGTGTCGTATTGTTTTGACAAGTTGACGAATTCGAGGGTATATAGCAAGGTGACATCGTGTCTGGATGTGACTTCGACGAGGTAATCGCCGGCGGGAATGTCATAAATGTTTTGGTGTTCGGTTTGGAAAGCGTAATGAGGCGATGGCACGAGTTCGACGACGCCGTCTTCGTCATAGAGTGTGACATCGAGAAGGGAATCAACTTCTAAGGCGTATGTTCCCTCTTCAAAGGAGGTCAGGTAATAATTGGGCATCTGGGATTCAAAGAGGTGGCTCGTCGTTCGTTCGGTCAAGTCGGTATAATCGTTGATGAGCAAGGGATTTTGCAGGGGCATTTCGGTACGAGTTAAATACTCGATCGGTTCAAATTTCGTGTAGTCGTATGTGGTAGTGACGGTTGTTGTCGTTACATCCGTTACGATTCGGGTCGTCAGCATGATATGATTGGCTTCATTGAGTTCGATCGTGAGGGTCAACGGATCGTTCGTGACATAAGGCATCAGTTCGGATAAGAGCGGATCATCATCGGCGAAAACGGATAAGATCTCACGTGCTCGTGCCGTCACGACATAGGCATCATTTTCATAGGCGTAATGCCACGTGTCATCGAATTGATCGAGACCGAAATCCAAAGAGAATTCGAGGTCTTCCTCAAGCACTTCGTCGAGTACCCGGTAATAGGAGACGCCCTCGAAAATGCCGAGTTCGATCATGACAAGCGCATCGCCTTGTCGCTCGATGACGAAACCGAGAGAATGATCGACTTCGACGGCATAATAAAACGGTTCTTCGCGGGCAATGGTCACCGCGTATGTCCGCTCGATCCATCCATCCTGATCGACTTCGACCATCATGGACATGGTCAGTTGATCCGTATGATCAACCAAGGGGGTAAGCCATTCGATCATGTCCGCTTTGACCCTCAGGTTCTCTTCGAAAGCGTGATCTTCGAGATCATGGTACGTATTCGTTTGGATCTTTCCGGATACGTTTACAATTTTGACATCGATCAACGATGACAAAGCGGGATATTCGATTTCGATGACATGCGACTTCGACCCATATACGTTCGTCATGTGATCGTGCAGTGTCGTTGTCGGTTCGAGGATGTCGCTTCTGGTCTCGATCTGATAGTCGATTTTGATATTAACGGCCTTGGACGGTTCTTTGAGAGTAAAGGTAATCTTGACTTGATTGTCGGTAGAAGTCGACGTATCGACAAAGTCAAACGCGAGAAAGGTTTCGTAGTTATCGGTCGTGACCGGATACTCATAGTCATAGGTGATCGGCGTAAGATCCTCGTCTTCAACGTCGTCGCATCCCGCTAAAAAAAGAAGCATGGCAAAGTAAAAGAACAATGTGTAAAATTTCATGATTGAAAGCTCCTTGTTGTTTTATTTATGTTTTTCCATGTCTTTTCGGCATGAAGAACAGTAACCGTAAATGGTGAGGTCGTGATGGGTAATAAAGAAATCGTGTTGTGTCCTGATCTGGTCTTCGATATAGTGAATATGACAATCGATTTCGAGCATACGGTGACACTTCAGACAGATCATGTAGTGATGATGGTCCTTCTGGTTCAAATAGTAGTATGTCGTATTATCGAGCGTACTCTTGGAAATGAGACCATTGTCAAAAAAGGTGTCAAGCGTACGGTAGACGGTCGATAGGTTCATCTTATGTTTGGAGAGTGCATGATGAATCATTTCCGCACTTTTCGGTTGTCGTGTCGTTTCTAGGTAAGCGAGAATGGCTTTACGCTGTGAAGTCATGCGCATCATCTGATCACCGTTTTTCTTATAGGGTTCACACCCATTATAACACACGCCATTTGGCAAACCGAAAAAAGGACGCCTGAAAACAATGGCATTTCGTCGTATTGCCCGCAAAAGAAAGAAAATGGAGGATAATAAATTGTTTTTTCGAAAAAAAGGTGATATAATAATGACCTAAACGAGTGGGATGATGTCTTCCGCTCATTTTATTGAGGTAACCATGAATTTCGAACGAATCAAAGAAAAATTGAATCCCATTCTGGAAGCGAACAAGTTGACGTTCTACAGTATTCGCACGAAAAGAGAATTCGGCGAAAATATCGTAGAAATTCTAATCGATGGTTTTCCGATCGACTCGAACTTGCTGGAAACGATGCACCGTGAACTGATCGAGCAACTGACCGATGATGATCTGGATCCACGGTATTTTCTCGAGTTGTCCACGGTCGGACTTGAACGACCGATAGAAAGCAAAGAAGAATTGATGGAGGCAATCGAGCGATACATCTACTTGGAATCACCGAAATATCGCGGAAACGGAACGCTAGAGGCTTTCGATGGCGAGACAATCAAGCTTCACATCAATGACAAAGGACGTTTCAGGACGATCGAGATCAACTATCGCGATGCAAGAAAGATTCGCTTTGCCGTGAAGTTTTAGGAGGAGAATATGATTAGCAAAGAATTTTTCAAAAATATTGACGCCGTTGCCGAGGAACGCGACCTATCGCGCGACCAGGTCATCGAAGCCTTTACGCAAGGCATGATTGCCGGCTGCAAGAAAGCGCATGACGTGCGTTCCTGCCGCGTCACCATTCGTGAGGACCGCAACGAGATTCTCGTCTACAAGCAACAGCTCGTCGTCGAGGAGTACAGTATGGAAGTCGACAAAGCCCATACGCAGATTTTGCTAGAGGACGCCAAGAAAATCAACGCGCGAATCAAGGTCGGTGATTTGCTTGAAGAGAAGATCGACCCCAAGGAATTCGGACACTTCGCCGTACGCGATTTCAAGAGTCGGTTGAACGAAACGCTCGTTACGATGCAAAAAGAGAACCTGTACAATCATTTCAAGGCCTATGAAAACGAGATGTTGACCGCGCGCGTCATCGATGTCGCCGACGATCATTATCGTCTTGAAATCGGTAAGGATCTTACGACGCTTCTACCGAAAAAGGAATCGCTTCCGAAGGACAACTTTCATGTCGGCGATCACGTGCGCGTCTATGTTACGGACGTCGAGATGAAAACGAAGTGGCCGAAAGTTTTCGTGAGCCGGACGCATTCGCGCCTGATCATCCGCTTGCTGGAAAATCTCATTCCCGAGATCAAGGAAGGCATCATCGAAGTCATGGGAATTAGTCGTGACCCGGGTGATCGTTCGAAGATCGGAGTCAAATCCAATGATCCGAAAGTCGATCCGATCGGGGCTTGTGTCGGTGAAGGCGGATCACGAATCCGGGAGATCGTTCGGACATTGAGTGATGAAAAGATCGACCTTTTCAGGTGGAGCGACAATGAGCGTGAGCTCATCGCGAATGCCTTGCAGCCGGCGGACGTGGTCGCTGTGACAAGAATTAATCCAAAAGAGAAAAACGCGCTCGCAATCGTACCGGACGACCAGTTGTCTCTAGCGATCGGCAAGCTCGGACAAAACGTCAAGCTCGCCGTACAGGCTTGTGGCTGGAGTATCGACATCAAGTCGGAGACGATGGCTCAAGGCGAAGGTATCCTTTATTGAAAGGCGGTGTCCGATCAGATATGGCCAAAACTAAAAAAATACCGTTACGGACGTGTGTCGTAACGCGGGAAGTGCTACCGAAAAAGGAACTCATCCGAGTGACCGCTACCAAGGATGGTCGTGTGTCGGTCGATCCGAGTGGAAGAGCACACGGACGAGGAGCATACCTCAAACTCGATGCTGATGTTATTTCCAAGGCGCGAAAAACGAAAGCTCTCGACCGAAAGCTTGAGACGGCAGTTCCCGATGACATCTATGATCAGTTGTTAAAAATGATCAATGGATATGACACTCGGACTCGCCTATCGGGCAGCGAAGACCATCGTAGGAACGGAAAAGACGGTGCTCGCGCTCAGAAAAGGCCACGTAAAACTCGTTATTCTGGCAACCGATGCCTCTGATAACACAAAAAAGAAAATCCATGACAAGGCCGAAACGTACGGCACACGCGTCATCGAAGTGATTTCGACCGAACGCATGTCCCGTGCCATCGGCAAGAGAGGCATTAAGGTCATTGGCATAACGGACCAAGGATTTAGTCGCCTATTGATGAACCATAAAGGAAGTGAATATGATGTCGAACAGAAGATATCGACCAAAGAAAAAGATAACGAAAAAACCGGACACATCGAAAAAACCGCCGAAAAAACCGAATGACGGCGTGTTTATCTATCGACCGGATATGTCGGTGATTGACGTTGCGCAAGGTCTTGGCATTTCCAATGCCGCGATGATCAAGAAGCTGATGCAACTCGGACTGATGACGAGCGTCAACGAAGTCATCGACCGCGAGACGATCGAAATTATCGCCCTCGAGGAAGGATTTACGGTCAAAGACGAAGTCATCACGGATGTTACGCGCTACGATGAGTTCAAGATCGAAGACGATCCCAAAGAACTCAAGAAACGACCACCGATCGTCACCGTCATGGGACACGTCGATCACGGTAAGACGACGCTTCTCGATACGATCCGCAAATCACGCGTCGTCGAAGGTGAAGCGGGTGGCATCACGCAACATATCGGTGCCTATCAGGTCGTTCGAAACGGTGAACCGATTACTTTCATCGATACGCCGGGGCATGCCGCATTTACGGAAATGCGGGCACGCGGTGCGAAAGTGACGGATATCGTTATTCTTGTCGTCGGAGCCGACGATGGTGTGCAACCACAAACGATCGAAGCGATCGATCACGCCAGAGCGGCGAAAGTCCCGATTATTGTCGCAGTCAACAAGATCGACCGCGTTCAGGCCAATCCAGAACGCGTCATGACCGATCTATCCGAAAAGGGTCTCATTCCGGAAGAATGGGGGGGCGATACGCCCTTCGTCATGATTTCCGCATTGAAAAATCAAGGGATCGACAAGCTTCTCGAGATGATCCAGTTGATCAGTGACCTAGAAGAGTTCAAAGCGAATCCAAAGCGTTTGGCGCGTGGAACGGTCATCGAAGCGAGTCTTGACAAGGGTCGGGGACCGGTAGCGACGTTAATCGTCGAAACCGGAACGCTTAGAATCGGTGATGTCATCGTCGTCGGAAACACCTACGGCAAAGTCCGAACGATGCAAGATGACTTGAAAAACCGGTTCAAGGAAGCCATTCCTTCACAGCCCATCGAAATTACCGGATTGGACGAAGTTCCTGAAGCCGGTGACATATTCATGGCGTTCGATGATGAAAAGGTAACGCGTCAGATCGCCTCCCAAAGACAGAGCAGACAACGTGAAGGCGAACTCAAAATCGTCAAGAAGCGTTCACTCGATAATATGCTCGGTGACATCGAAAGCAGCGACAAGGAACTAACCGTTATTATTAAGGCCGACGTTCAAGGCTCGATCGAAGCGATCAAGGGTCTGCTTGAAAAAATGGATATCGACGGATTCCACGTCAATGTCGTACGGGGAAGTGTCGGCAGCATCACCGAAAGTGATGTTACGCTCGCGAATGCATCGGATGCGATCATTATCGGATTTAATGTTCGACCGACCTCATCGGTTCGAAAGATTGCCGACGAGCAAGGCGTCGAAATCAGACTCTACAGCGTCATCTATCGCGTTGCCGAAGACATCGAATCGGCACTCAAAGGCATGCTCGATCCAACGTTCGAAGAAATCGTTACGGGTCAGGCCGAAGTTCGTGATACGTTCAAACTGTCCAAAGTCGGTACGATCGCGGGTTGTTATGTCACGGACGGTGTCATCAAACGAAACGCGCTCGTTCGGATCATTCGTGATGGCGTCGTCATCTATGAAGGTAAACTCGGTTCGCTTAAACGCTTCAAGGATGATGCGAAAGAAGTAAGACAGGGCTTCGAATGCGGATTATCCGTTGAGAAGTACGACGATATCAAGGTTGGTGACGTCATCGAAGCGTCACAGATGAGAGAAGTGGAGGTTGAATAAACCATGTCCATTACGATTGAAAGACTCGCGAGTTTGATCCAACGGGAACTCGCACCCATCGTCAATCAGGAAACGAAAGACAAGAGTTTCGGTTACATCAATCTAACCGAAGTCCGGGTGACGAAAGATTTGTCGTATGCGACCATCTACTATACGATTTTATCGGATGAAGCGGACGTCTTGAAGCGCGCACAAGCGAGTCTCGACCAAAGCAAAGCGACGATTCGGATGGAACTCGCCAAGAAGATCAAAAACGTTCGGAAAATTCCTGATCTCGTTTTCAAGTATGATGAAGCGCTTGCCTACGGCAATCGCATTGACAAGATTCTTAAGACAATAAAGTAACTTCGGTTACTTTTTTTCTTGTCAAAAATGTTATACTGGATGTAGGTGAGACTATGTTCGCAAGCGTCGTAATCGACATCCCACATCGTGATCTGGATACGTACTATGACTATCTCGTTCCCAAGGAGCTCGAGAGCTTTTTGACGCGCGGGATGCGCGTCATCGTACCATTCGGTCGACAGGAAAGGCTTGGGTACGTGATTTCAATCAAAGAAACGAGTACGAACGCCACGAAAGCGATTTTGTCGTCTTTAGACGTCGTTCCTTCGATCGATGACGAGATGTTCGAAATCGTTGAAAGCATACTCGAAGAGACACCCGTTTCCTATGGGGCCGCTTTGATGACGGTTTTGCCGCCTGAGCTCAAGATGAGCTATGAGAAACGCGTCAGGCTTCTCGATCATAAAAACATCGATTTGGATCTTTTGGACATGTTCGACCAAAAGGGTTTGTGGAAACTGAATAAGAAAGACAGTGCGTATGCAAACCGGCTCAGACGTCTCCAACAAAAAGGCGTCGTCCGTATCGAAACGATCTTGAAAGAGAAAGGTACGAAAAAACGAGAAACATACTATCAGCTCGAGCATGATCACCACTACAACAGGATCGAACACTATCGCTCGATTCTCGATCTGTTCGAAAACAAAGAGATGGTGGCACGCAAGGATCTTCTCGATCTAGGCATTTCGAAGAGTAGCCTTCTGACCCTCGTGAAACACCAGGTCCTAAGCGAACATAAAAGGGTCGTCATCCGCGCGATCGATCACGCTTTTTCCGAGGAAAGAAAAAAACGTGTCCTTACGCCTGAACAGGAAAGCGCCTTAAAAAAGATCGAGGCTTCGTTTGACCGTTCGAAGACGTTACTACTAAAGGGTATAACCGGTTCCGGAAAGACCGAAGTCTATGTTGAAGCGATTTCAAGTGTGATAAAAAGAGGCGGTCGCGCTCTCGTACTTGTCCCGGAAATTGCCTTGATCGGGCCCATGGCTCAACGGCTTTTGAGTCGATTCGAACGGGTCGCGATCTATCATAGCGGGCTTTCAAACGGGGAGCGCTATGATCAGTATCGGATCATCTTAGAACACCAAGCCGATGTGATTCTCGGGACACGCAGTGCTGTTTTTTTGCCGATCGATGACTTGAAGTTGATCGTGATCGACGAGGAACACGATGAGAGTTACGTCCAAACAGAAGGCGTCTATTATGACGCTCGAAAGGTTGCCGCACTCCGATCGATATACCATAAGGCGCCGCTGATCCTCGGGAGTGCGACACCGAGAATTCTGACGATGTATCAGTCCGAAAAAAAAGAAATCATTAAGCTAACGTTAACCGAGCGGCCCTCAGGGATGAAACTGCCAAGAATCAAGCTCGTGGATATGAAAGAAGAAATGAAACGAGATAATACCTCGATTTTTTCAAAGACACTGATCGACGCGATCGAAAAGCGCATCGAAAAGGGCGAGCAGACGATTCTTCTTTTCAATCGAAAAGGCTATGCACCCTATGTGCTATGTCGCCAATGCGGCCATGTCCCTGAATGTCCTCATTGCCAGGTCTCGTTGACTTACTATCGCGATAAAGGGGTTCTCAAATGCCGGTACTGCGGGCATGAAGAAGCGTTTACTCCGGTGTGTCCGGTTTGTCAAAGCGAAGCAGTGCGCGAAGTCGGTTACGGGATCGAATACGTCGAGGAGGCACTCAAAAAGACAATCGATGCGCGGGTCATCCGCATGGATGCGCATGTTACTCGAACAAAGGGAAGCCATGAGCGGATCTGGCAGTCCTTTGCAAACCGTGAAGCCGATATTCTACTTGGCACACAAATGGTTTCCTTGGGCCTCGATTTCGCCAAAGTCACGCTCGTCGGTATTCTCATGGCGGACATGTCCTTGAAGGTTCCCTCGTTTCGAGCGAGCGAACGCGCCTACATGCTCTTCGCTCAGATGACGGGTCGCTCGGGTAGGATGTATCCCGGTGAAGCGATTATCCAAGGCTATGACCTCGAGCACTATGCGGTCAAGAGCCTGTTCAAGGATTATGATACGTTCTATGAAAAAGCACTCTATGAGCGAAAATTAGCGGATTATCCTCCTTTTAGAAACATCTCCCATATTCTCTTTGAAGGGACGTCCTATTTGCAAACCTATCAAGAGGCATTTCTCTTTAAGAAAACATTTCGAAGTGATACGACCGATATTTTGGGGCCTGCTCCGGCACCGATTAAAAAGATTCGTGATCGCTTTCGGTTTACGCTGTCATTGAAATATGATACATTGGATAAGAAGAAACTCTTTGAGATGATCAAAAAACGACGAAACAAGGAATTGAATATCCGCTACGAACCGAATTTTGATATCGTGTAGGTGAAAATATGTTGAAAATTGTATTTATGGGAACACCTGAATTTGCCGAAGTCGTGTTGAAAGGCCTCATCGATTACGGTCATGAGATCTTACTCGTCGTCACGCAACCGGACAAGCCCGTCGGTCGAAAGAAAGTGCTTTCGCCTTCACCGGTTAAAAGGCTCGCTTTGGATAACGGAATCGAAGTCCATCAACCAAGGCGTCTGAGCAAGGACTATGAACGCGTGCTCGAAGCGAATCCCGATCTGATCGTGACCGCTGCCTATGGACAGATGTTGCCGAAAGCGTTGCTCGATCGGGTGACTGCTTTAAATGTACATGGCTCGTTACTGCCGGAATATCGCGGCGGTGCACCGATTCAATACGCGCTCTTCGACGGTCGGAAAGAAACCGGTGTTACGATCATGTATATGGCCTATGCCATGGATCAGGGCGATATCATCAGGCAAAGTGCGCTTACGATCAACGACGACGATAACTATGAAACGCTCGCCGAGCGGCTCAGTCATCTAGGGACAAAGCTCCTACTCGATGTTTTAGAAGACGTTGAATCCAAGACCATAGAGCGGCAGCCGCAGGACCACGAACGGGCAACCTATGCCTTGACGATCAAGTTTCAAGACGAGTTTCTGCACTTCAACGATCCGACCAAACGCATCGTTAACCGTGTTCGGGGGCTTGCGCCAGCGCCGGGAGCACACACGTATGTGCATGGCGTTCCGGTCAAGATCTATGGGGTCATCAAGAGTGACTATGAAACGCAGGATGAACGACCAGGAACGATTCTATCGCTTGACCGCAGATTGGTCGTCAAGACACAGGATGGAGCCGTCGAAGTAACCAAGATCCAGGTACCAGGTAAGAAGAAAATGGATATCAGAAGTTTTTTAAACGGACAAACCCTATTGAAAAAGGGTGACGTATTCGGAAGAAAGGAAGGCATGTCATGAACGAAAGGAAAGAAAAAAGGCTCGTTTACACACGGGACGAAATGTTCGAGTTCAACAAAAAGACGCTCGAAGAACGAGGCGTCACGATCGAAGCGATCGCGGATATCACCTATTTTCAGCAGAGTCGCTACACACAAAACGTATCACGCAATGTCTGTCAGGAATCGGTGGAGAAGATTCTCTCGCTTCGGGACGTCTTTCATCACGTTCAGCTTGCCGCTGAAATCGATCGACTCGCCGAAGAGGGGTTGTTGCGAGGGCCGATCCAAGATATCATTCACGATGATCTCGGACTGTTCGGTGTCGATGAAGTCATGGGACTCGATGTTGCCGGGCTCTATGGGATTATCGGACAGACGAATTTCGGTGACATCGACGTGAACAAGCACGGAATCGTGCAGGATTTAAATAATGCGGGAAAAAAAGAAGGCATATGCCATACGTTTCTCGATGACATCGTCGGTGCGATTGCCGCTGCGGCATCGACCCGTGTCGCCCAAATTCTAAACGAAGAGATCGCCAACGAACTATCCGGTGTCAAGCGATTGAGCATCTACGATTTTATCGACTAAAAAAGGATGGATCGAACCTTGAAACGACGTAAATTGTTCCATGCTAAAACCTTGGGTAAGAGCGTATTCGAGCGCTTTTTTGGCTTTGAACAAGGGGTCGATATTACCGATGACGTTGCGGTTCTCTATCGTCGAAACGTCGTAATCAAGAATATCATTCTTTTATCGAATGTCATCTATTCGCTTTTGCTTGTGCTTTTGTCGCTCAGTCCGGTTGGCGGTGTTACCGATTGGGTCGTAACCGTTCTCGTTTTTCCTTTGACCTATGTCATCAACAGGCTCTTGCGGACGCTCGTCAACCTCGATCCCAACGATAAAACGAAACAGATGGTTGCCATGTACGTCGCCGCTTTCTATATTTTCTTTTCATCCGTTTTGATCTATGCGCGTCTTTACCGGATCGAATACTTCGAAACGGGGGCATACATTCTCATGTATTACGCCGTTGTCGTCATTTCACTCTATCAGGAAAAGCGTCTTCTCTCCACGAGTTTCCAAGGCCTGTTAGCATTATTGACGGCGATTCACCTGATCTGGACGTATAGTCTACAAGGCATGGTTGACGACTTGTCGATCGTCGAGTTCGTGCCACTTTTCGTGCAATCCCCCGAGTTTTCGGATATCCTTTTGCGGACATTCCTCTTCATTCTTTTCTATTTTGTCGTATACGCGATCGTTTCCATGGGTCAGTACATGCAGGAAGAACGCAAAAACGAATTGATTCGCCGTCGCCAAGTCCAATTCGATTTCACGCATATCGTCGGTGATCTCTTTTCCGTCGTTTTTTCGAGTTCATATGCGCTCATGGATAAGCGCCACGCCTATCAGGTCCAACAGATGAGTGAAAGACTCGCTGACGACTATGGTCTTTCCGATGATCGGATTACTGCCATCAATCATTACGCCATGATCCACTTGCAGTATCAGGAAATCAAGGAACTGATTACGAACAAAGAAGCGCTCGACGAGCAGAACTATGATCTGCTCAAAGAAAAGACGGAACTCGGATCAAAGATTGCGAAAAGGATGCAGCTCGCGCAAAAGTGCGAGGACATTACGCGCGCCCATATCGAAGGTACCGCGAACGAAAAGTTTCTCAACGAAATGCTCGTGATCCAACCGGAAATCGAATCCCAGATCATTTTGCTCGCCGATCTCTACATCACGATGCGAAGCGCCAAATCCTATAAAAGACCGCTCGCACACAGTGCCGTCATGAAACTATTTCGCAGCGAGCTTTCCAATTATTTCGACTATGATCTTAAGGAACGGTTTTTCAAGTTTTCCGACGATTTTCTCGAGATCTACAATAACTTTTGATCCGAGTTGACATTATCTTCGAATCGTAGTATGATGAAAAGACAAGTTCATAGGACTTATTAAGAGCTACGGAGGCTAGTGACCATCGATGTAGCAGCAACCTATTTAGTTAGGTGCTAACCACGAGGGGTAAATCCCAACAATAAGGAAAACGTATGCTTTTCCTTCGAAAAGCGTATTTTTTTTCAGACAAAAGGAGACAGACAAAAATGACGACATATTTCAGCAGTGAATCGGTGACAGAGGGTCATCCGGATAAAGTTTGTGATCTGATTTCGGATGCGATCCTCGATGCCTGTTTAGAACAAGATCCTCAGGCACGCGTCGCGTGTGAAACCGCGATTACGAAGAATTACCTGCTTATTTTCGGTGAAATCACGACAGAGGCAAAAATCGATTTCCAAGCGATCGCCCGAAAAACGATTTCAAAGATCGGTTATGGAAAAAAGGACTCGGGCTTTGATCTGGAAACCGCTCGCATCGATGTCCGCATCAAAGGACAGTCCGGCGATATCGCCCAAGGCGTCGATCGCGTAAAAGAAAACGTGCTCGGTGCGGGAGATCAGGGACTCATGTTCGGTTACGCAACCGATGAAACGAAAGAATACATGCCGCTACCGATCGCGCTTTCACACCGAATCGCCCGTCGTCTTGCTGATGTTCGAAAGCAAAGGGTGATCGAAGGACTCGGTCCGGATGGGAAAACGCAGGTGACAGTCGCCTATGAGGACGGTAAACCGAGTTTCATCGACAACGTCGTTCTATCGACACAGCACCGGGAAGGTCTTGACCAAAACGTATTGAAAACAAGAATCATACATGAGGTCATCGAGCCCGTGCTCGCCGATTATGATACGACGAGGACGACCTATCAGATCAATCCGACCGGAAAGTTCGTCATCGGTGGTCCCGAAGGCGATGCCGGGATGACCGGACGAAAGATCATCGTCGATACCTATGGCGGTTACGCTCGGCACGGTGGCGGTGCGTTTTCCGGCAAGGATTCGACCAAAGTCGACCGCAGCGCAGCATACATGGCGCGTTATCTCGCCAAAAACGTGGTTGCCGCAAAACTGGCCAAGTCGTGTGAAATTCAGCTCGCTTACGCGATCGGTGTCACTAAACCGGTAAGCATCAACATCGACATGTTCAATAGCGGTGTCGTTCAGTCGGATGTTTTAAGTCGGTTCATCACCGAGCACTTCGACCTCAGTCCGAAAGGGATGATCGATCGACTCGGACTCCGGCGGCCGATTTTCGCACAAACCGCCTGTTATGGTCATTTCGGTCGTGAAGAGGAAGAATTTACTTGGGAACGGCTCGATAGCGTTGAATTATTTAAACAATTGGGATATAATGACCGTAACGAGTAAATATCGATAGACGGGAGTTGACATTATGAACGAACGCATTGAAGCGATCGAAACGAAACGAAAAGGACTCTATGAGACGTTCAAAAAAGAGCGGAACAAAGGTATCCTATTCGGTGGTCTGGCCATTGTTTTGTTTATTACAAGTTTTGGAATCGGTGGGGATGCGATCGAACCCTTTACCGCTTTAATCGGCGGGATCTTGCTTGTAGTTGCCATCGTTTTCGGCGCGAAGGCGGCAAAACACGCCGAGACGTTTAAAAAACTGATCAAGAGTGAGTTCATCATTGAGATGCTCAAGACACAGTTCGAGGATGTCACGTACAGTCACAAGCAAAGCATTCCGATCAATCGGATCAATCAGACGAAAATGATCAAGGCCCCCGACCGTTTCTCCGGTGAGGACTACATAGCGGGGACGTATAAAGGCGTATCGTTCGAAGTATCGGATGTCGACCTCAAAGAGCGGGTCGAGACGCGTGATTCGAAAGGAAATACGCACGTTAGCTACCAGACGTATTTTAAAGGTCGCTGGTACATCTATCAGTTTCCTCGTGCGTTTGAAGGTACGCTCAAGATCGCTGAGGGTCGGGGCTATCAGATGAACCATCGGGGACTCGAAAAAGTCGAGACCGAAAGCATCACTTTTAATAAGAAGTTCGCGATCTACGCTTCGGATATGCAGTATGCTTTCTACCATCTGACGCCCGTCATCATGGAAAAATTCATGGAACTCGAACGCATGCACCGTGGACAAATACTCTTCTATTTTCACGACAATGAACTGCATATCGGCATCAATGACCGCAAGGATTATTTGGAAGTACCTATTTCGCGCTCGCTCGACGATCAGGCGATCAATGATTTCAGAAGTGATATCGAAATCATTCCCGCCATCATCAATGAAGTGCGTTTAGATAGCGATAAGTTCAATCGAAAACCAAAAAGGAGCTAAAACATGGAAGAATTTGGAATCGTATTATTAGTCGTAGGTATTATCGCCTTTTTCGTGGTCGTATGGATCATTACGACAACAAACAGTTTCCGACGCATGCTCGTCAAGATCGATGAATCGGAATCGAGTATCGACGTCGCATTGACGAAGCGTTTTGACCTTCTGACCAAGATGTTTCAAGCAACCAAAGGATACATGAAGCACGAACAGGAAACACTTGAGAAAGTCGTCAAACTGAGACAGCCCGGGCATTCCGCGAGCATCAATGAAAAACAGGAATTCGCCAATGAGGTATCCAAGGGTTTGCAAAGACTCAACGTCGTCGTCGAGCAATACCCCGATCTTAAAGCCTCACAAAACGTTCTCAAACTGCAGGACGCTACGTTTGAAGTCGAAGAAAATTTGCAGGCTTCTCGTCGTGTCTACAACTCGAACGTATCCTATTACAACCAGAAAGTCGTCGTCTTTCCGAGCAATATCATCGCGCGTTGGAAAAACTTTGGCAAGCGCGATTTCTTCGAAGCCGAAGAAGTCAAGCGACAGGACGTCACATTCGATTTTTAGAACCAACCAAACGCCGAAAGGCGTTTTTTTTTCGTATGACCAAAAAAAACGGGGCAAAGAAATCTTCGATATATGTCGCCGTCAAAGGTATCCGAAAGGACGAATTACAACGATTATGTTAAATCGTTGTAAAAGGCATAATGACTTGTCAAAACGGCTATATTATAGTATCATGAGAGGGAATGCAAAGGATGTGTGTCTATGTTGAAAAAGTGGTTCGATCCGGGTAAAAAGATATTGAAAGAGGCCAAAAAAATCGCGGAAGCGGTTTTCGAACTCGAGGGTGAGATGGCAGCGCTCGATGACTCGGATTTCAAGAAGAAAACAGAAGAATTCAAACAAAGGTATGCAAAGGGCGAGAAGCTCGAGAGCTTGGAAGTCGAAGCATATGCGCTCGTGCGTGAAGCAGCCAAGCGCGTCACGGGACTCGTTCCCTATTTCGTGCAGGTGCAGGGAGCGGCGAGTATTTTTCGTGGTAACATCGCCGAAATGAAGACCGGTGAGGGAAAGACGCTGACTGCCGTTATGCCGGCGTATCTGAACGCTTTGAATGGTGAAGGCGTTCACATCGTCACCGTCAACGAATACCTCGCTTCGCGTGAGGCGAACGGGGAGATCGGTGAGCTGTTTCGCTTTCTCGGACTGACGGTCGGACTGAATCTGCGTGATCTTACGCGGGAACAGAAAAAGGAAGCTTACGACTGTGATATCCTCTATTCGACCAACAGTGAACTCGGATTCGACTATTTGCGCGACCACATGGTTCTCTATGCGCGCGACATGGTCGCCCGTCGTGGGCTTAATTATGCGATCATCGATGAAGTCGACTCGATTTTAATTGATGAGGCACGGACGCCTTTGATCATCTCCGGAGGCGCAAAGCAGAACTATAATCTCTATCAATCCGCCGACCGTTTCGCGAAATCCTTACGCGATGAGGACTATGAGATCGATATCGAAGCTAAAACGATCGCACTGACACCTTCCGGGATCAAGCGGGCCGAACAGATCTTTCAGCTCGATAATCTCTACGATCTCAGACACGTCACGCTCGTGCACCACATCAACAATGCACTGCGTGCGAACTATATCATGTTCCGCGACAAGGACTATGTCGTCGACAACGATGAAGTTCTGATCGTCGATCAGTTTACGGGACGTATTCTCAGAGGACGCCAGTTCAGCGAGGGCCTGCATCAAGCTCTCGAAGCGAAGGAAGGCGTTCGGATCAAGAAGGAAACGACGACGGTCGCGACCATCACGTATCAGAATTTTTTCCGCATGTACAAAAAGCTTTCCGGTATGACCGGTACTGCGAAAACAGAGGAAGACGAGTTTCGCGATATCTATAACATGGATGTCGTCGAAATACCGACCAATGAGCCGGTCATTCGTAACGATGAGCCGGATTACATCTTCGCGAACATGAAGGACAAGTTTGACGCGTTGGTCGATGAAATCGAACGACGATATGAAATCGGTCAACCGATGCTGATCGGAACGATCGCGGTCGAAACGTCCGAAGATATTTCCCGCATGCTCCGGCAGCGACGTATTCCCCATGAAGTGCTCAATGCCAAGAATCACGAGCGCGAAGCGGAGATCGTTGCCAAAGCGGGTTTAAAGAAGTCGGTTACGATCGCGACCAACATGGCTGGTCGTGGAACCGACATCAAACTCGGTGAAGGCGTCGTCGAACTCGGTGGACTTGCCGTAATCGGCAGTGAACGACACGAATCACGGCGGATCGACAATCAGTTGCGTGGTCGAAGTGGTCGTCAGGGTGACCCGGGATACTCCCGGTTCTATCTTTCCGCCGAAGATGAGTTGATGCAGCGTTTCGGGAGCGAGACGTTTAAACGACGGATCGAAATGCTCGAACGCATCAACACGACGGGTGAGCCGCTCGCTTCGAAAATGTTTTCCCGGTTTGTCGCCGGTGCTCAAAAGCGAATCGAAGGGAACAACTACGACGCGCGAAAGAATGTCCTTAAATACGATGACGTCCTGCGCAAACAACGAGAAGTCATCTATCAGGAACGTCGTGACGTCCTGACGCTCGACAGTATCGAAGGCCATGTGCGTGAGACGGTGTCCAACAGTATTTCGAGTGTTCTCGATCAGCACATCCATCCGGTCGGTAAGAATCAGTTTGAAATTGACGATGACGCGATCGTCGCTTATTTCAACGGCAATTATTTCCCACCGGAAACGTTGGATCAAGAGACCTTACAACAATACGACGAAGTCGAAATCAAGGAATATATCGTCGCACTTGCCAATCGCGAAATCGATCAGAAGAAAGAAAACGTCCCCGAGGCGGTTTTCAATGAGTTTCTCAAAGTCGTCATGTTACGCGTCATCGACACGTACTGGATGCGTCACATCGACGCGATGAGTGAACTCAGACAAGGTGTGTCCTTGCAGTCCTACGGCCAAGACAATCCTTTGACCATCTATCAAAGTGAAGGGTTGCGCATGTTCAATGAGATGGTCAACAACATCGCGCGAGACGTTACGCGCTATGTCTTGCGGGCACAGATCCAGTATAACGTCGAGCGTGAAGCAGTCGTTAAGAACACGTCGACGAACCAGGGACGGACGGATTCCGGGAAACCGAAAAAACCGAAAGTCAGAAAAAACCGCAACCAAAGAAATCTGCCCTGGCGCTAAGGAGATCAACGATGGAACGTTACGAAGTACATAAAGTCCTCGCGGAGTATGAGGATACGCTCGAATCGCTAAGAAACGCGATCGATCCCGATACGCTTCTCAAACGTTATCAGGAGTTGAATCGCGTCATGCAGGATCCGGAATTTTGGAAGAACACGAAAGAAGCCAAGAAAACATCGAAAGAAGCCAATCAGATCAAAGGGAAAGTCGACGCTTTGAAGAAACTCGAAGCGGACTACCTGAATGTCGTGGACTGGTTCGAGATCGCCGAAGAACAGTCCGAAGAATGGAGTATCCTCGAAACCGATATCGACCGCTTTAGAAAAGAACTCAAGGCCTTTGAGATCGAAACGCTTCTAAACGGACCGTATGATGACGCCAACGCGATCGTGGAACTTCACCCCGGTGCCGGTGGCACCGAGGCGCAGGACTGGTGTGACATGCTTTTTCGCATGTATCAGCACTATGCCCAAAAAAAGCATTACAAGGTCGAGATCCTCGATTATCAGAGCGGTGATGAAGCGGGAATCAAGAGCGTGACGATGCACGTCAAGGGACCTTATGCCTACGGTTATCTCAAAGCCGAGCGAGGCGTTCACCGTCTGGTTCGCATTTCGCCCTTCGACTCGAATGCGCGACGCCATACGTCGTTTGCATCGGTTGACATCATGCCCGAACTCGACGATGAAATCGAACTCGACATCAAGGATGACGACCTTAAGATCGATGTCTATCGAAGCAGTGGAGCCGGCGGCCAGTCGGTCAACACGACGGATTCGGCCGTTCGGATTACCCATTTGCCTTCCGGTATCGTGGTGACCTGTCAGAATGAACGCAGCCAGATCAAAAATCGGGAAACGGCGCTGTCGATTCTAAAAGCGAAACTCATGCAGGAAGAAATCCGTCGGCAGGAAGAAGAAGTCAAATCGATCAAGGGCGAACAAAAGGACATCGCCTGGGGCTCGCAAATTCGCTCCTACGTCTTCCACCCCTATCAGATGGTCAAGGATCACCGGACGAATCACGAGATCGGAAACGTCGAAGCTGTCATGGACGGGGATTTGGATGCCCTGATCAACGCCTATCTCAAAAAGGGTGATGCATCGTGAGTAAACGCAAGCTCAAGGAATGGACGGAGATCTCATTAGGCGTTTTCGTGCTTTCTGTGGGCTTTTATTTCTTTCTATTGCCACAAGCACTCGTCATTGGTGGCGTTATGGGGGTTGCCGTATTTTTCAAGGAAATCATTTCCGTTAGTCTTTTCATCTATATCGTCAATGGTGCGCTGTTGATCGTTGGACTGATCTTTCTTGGCGGCGTGTTTTTCTGGAAAACGATCTATGCATCGCTTCTTTCGCCGAGCATTCTTTTCGTGTTCGAACTTTTCATGGAAGAAGACATGATTATGAAGCACTTGTCGGAAAGCCCGCTTTTGATCGGAACATCCTTTGGTGGGCTGCTCGTTGGTCTTGGTCTCGGCTTGGTCCTTCGCAACAACGGGACGACCGGAGGTATCGATATCATTCAAAAGATCGCCAACAAATATCTCAAGATCCCTTTTTCCTGGGCGATGTATGCCACGGATGGAACGATCATTTTGATCGCGATGATCATCGACTTGCAGCTCGGTCTCTATGCCGTCTTCGCCATGCTCATTTCCGGGTTCATCATTGACCGGGTGGCGATCGAGGGAAGACCCGGTTATACGGTTTTCATCGTTACGCTCAAGGGTCCGGATGTCCAGCAGGAAATCTATCGACGACTGAAACGCGGATTGACCAGGGTGCGCGTCATCGGCGGATATTCCGGGTCGGAACGAGACATGATCATCTGTACCGTCAACCGCATGCAACTCTATTCGTTTAAGATGTTGATCAAAGAAATCGATCCCGAAGCCTTCACCTTTGTCACGAAGACGAAAGAAGCGCTCGGAGAAGGATTCAGCAGGGAGGCATACGCATGGCAGGCAAAAGGCTAGGAATCATCTTCATCGCGGCGGTCATACTGTCGTTTCTAACAGGACTCTATGCATCACGTATCGTCGTGATCAACCCGACGAATGGGGGAGACGATCTTTTCTCATCCATCAACGAGCGTTTCGACGAACACTACTACTACGACATCGACGATGCCGAGCGTAACGAAGCATTCGTCGCCCAAATGGAAGCGATCATCGATGCCTATGCGGCGGCCAACAATGACCCCTATACGCGACTTTCTCAGACGCCCGTCGGTATCGCACCGGGTGATGCTGAGCGGTTCGTAGGCGTTGGCATCAACTATCTGCCGGAGGGAAACGACTTACGCGTACAAAGCGTTCAGTATGGCAGTCCGGCATTTTCTAATCTCTATCCGAACGATCTGATCGTCGGTGTCGAATGGGAAGGCGAAGACGTCTTTTTCGATACCCTGGCGAGTCATCAGGACGCCTTGGACTATATGCGCGCCGAAATAGGGGAAACGCGGACTTTAATCGTTCAGGATCCCGATCGAAACAGGCATCGCGTCCTAATCGAATTCGAAGAAATCCTGACACCGACCGCCTATTCTAAGGACCTAGGATTTGATGCACTGGGTTACATACGGATTTCGCAGTTTTCCGCCTATCGCGAAGACGTTACGCTCGGGACGAACACCGTCTTCGCCGATGTCCTTTTCGAACTCGAACAGGAAAAATTGATGGATGACCCGGAAAACAAAACGCTCATCATCGACTTAAGGGACAATCCCGGTGGCGCGCTTACCGCGCTTCACAATCTCGAAGAGAAAGGCTTGTTGCCGGGGATCATTCAACAGCTTTTCGTCAAGGATGTCGAACGCCCGGTTTTTGAAATGATCGACAAAGACGATGCGAACCGACCGTTTAATGGCGGACTGACATCCGCCAAGGCCTATGACATCGTCGCTCTTGTCAATGAAAACACCGCTTCCGCTGCCGAAGTTCTCGCAGCCGGATTGCAAGATCATGGCGGATATGAACTCTATGGGACGCCTACTTTCGGCAAGGGTGTCTATCAAAATACCATTTCCTTAGATGAGATCGACGGCGTTCAATACGCTCTCGTCTATACCGAAGGCGAGTGGTTCTATGGTGACAGAAAAAATGTTGCGACCGATCCGCTCGAAGTCAACACGATCGAACAGAGTGGTTTTTATAACCTGGCTCTCCCCTTTTACGAGGGTTATCTCGACTTCGATTCGGTTAGGCCGAGTCTGGGAGCCTATCAGGCGTTTTTGAATGTCTATTACGAGTTGACCGGCGACGATCTGCTTCGTCAAGACGGTTATTTCGACGCGGATACGAACGATGCGTTCGAACGCTATCAAAACGACCTCGGACTCGATGTCACGGGTGCATTAGACCGCATGACGGCCATGAGCATCCACGATATGTATCTTGAAAAAGTCAACGATCCGGGTGCGGATGTTCAATTGCAAGCGCTCGTCGACCAACTGATTGACCCATCATGAAAACGGTTGAAAGCATCCGGCAAAAGGGTAAGAAAAAACACGTTGTCATCGAGGGTAGTGAACATGAAATCGCCTTCGAACTGATCGGCAAATATCGGCTTCGACCAGGTATGGAGCTCAGCGACAGCGATTATTTCGAACTGCTCGACGAAAATGAACGCGTGTTTTACGACAAGCTCGCTCTCCGTCGGTTGAAAAGCATGCAGACGGAATACGAGCTCGCTACATATCTTGAAAAGAAGGGCGCTTCGAAAAAATGTGTCCGCCAACTTTTGGATACGTATCGAGAGAAAAAGTACGTCGATGATGACGCCTACGCCTCCTATTATGTTGAGATCAAGAAGCATACCGAAGGGCCGCGCAAGATCGAAGACAAACTCAAAGAAAAAGGCGTTTCGTCCGACATAATCGAGAAGGTTTTGAACTATGATACGTACGAGATCGTCTTCGATCTGGTTAAAAAGCGGATCGAGGCGAATCGGACGAAAAACAAAAAGAAACTCGTTTTAAGTTTAAAAACACACGTCATCAACAAGGGCTTCCCTTTAGAAATCGTCGATGAAGCACTTAAGCATGCCCTTAAGTACTATGTTGCTGATGAAGAAGCCTTGTTGAAAAAGGATTATGAGAGGTTGCTTCTAACCTATCAAAAAAAAATGGATCGAGCCAAGCTCGAACCATTCATCAAACATAAACTCTACCAAAAAGGATACGCTTACGAGGACATCAAAAAGTTATTTTGATGTCCTTTTTCGATACGACTTCAAGGCTTTGAGATAGCGTCTGTTAAGCAGGTGAATCAAGGCATCGACCACTTCGTGCGATACATGTCCGAAGGACACGAGACCTTTTAGGGGAAGGGACCGGATGAATGCTTCCGTCATTTTTCGTTCGCTGGGATCGGTTATGTCGGCGAGTTCTTTTTTCATGATCCGTTTCAAGATGATTTTTCCGATCAAACGGTAGGAAAGATCTGAAAGCGGGGATGCGCGCGTATAGGGAATGATTGGTTTTTCTTTTTCGAGTTGTTTTCCATAGAGAGACGCGAAGTCGGCGTCGGTCGGAAGAAACAAAGCATCGATCGTATCGTAGGGGGATGCGACTTTTAAAGGTTGCTCACCTTCGATCAGGACTCGACCTTCGAGCCTGATATCATCGGAAGACGCCCCGACGAGTACGTCATATGTCCCGCCTTCTTTGACGAAACGATCTGTTTTGACGTCAAAGTATTCGAACGACCGTTGATCGAGTTCGATCGTGACGTCTTGAGCTTCGTTTGGCGCGACTTCGATCTTGGCAAAACCACGTAAAGCGATCTTCGGTCGATAGACGGAAGAGTCGCCCTTTTGGATGTAGACTTGAACGACTTCCTTACCCGTTCTCGTGCCTTCGTTTCGAATCGTGCACGATACCGTTACGTGATCGTTGTCGGATACGATTCTTAGATTCTCATAGCCGAACGTGGTGTAACTGAGTCCGTAACCGAAGGGAAAAAGCGGCTTTAAAGCGACGGAACGCACGTAACGATAACCGACATACAAGCCCTCTTTATAGATGACGCGTCTTGTGCCGGGGAAAAAGTGGTCGGATAGGAGTTCGAGGTGGCTGTTCAAAAAAGTCTCCGCGAGTTTACCGGAAGGATTCGTCTTCCCGTAAATCAGGTCGAGAATGGCACCAGCTTGTCCCTGACCACCGAGATAGCACTCGAAGATCGCGGACACATGATTACGCCATGGCATGGTGACGGGCGCGCCATTGGAAAGCAGGACCACGACGTGGTCGTGATTCTGAGCGATCGCTTCGATCAGTCGATTTTGACTCGCAGGCAAGTCCAGTGTTTCCCGGTCGTAGCCTTCGGCTTCGTCGATATCGAAAAGTCCGGCGAAAACCAGGGCGACCTCGTGCTTTTTCGCGCCCGCGACAGCACGTTCAATCAGCATCGGGTCAACATCCGTTTGATCGAGGTGATACCCCTGTTCATAGGACATCTTGACAGCGGGATATTCTTGTTTCAAGACGTCAAGAAAAGACTCGAGCCGGGTCGGTTCGACCCGGGAACTGCCACCGCCTTGATAGCGCGGGTGTTGTGCGAAAGCACCGATTACGGCGACATCCTTTTGTAAGTTCAGCGGGAGGATACCGTCGTTTTTGAGCAAGACCATCGAATCGGCGGCGACTTCCCGGGCAAAGGCGTGGTGTCGATCGAGGTCGAACGTCGTCATCTTTTGATCTTTCTGCGTCTTTTCGATCAGTTTGAGGATACGTCGAACCGTATCGTTCAAGACGCTTTCGTCGAGATCCCCGTTTTTGACGGCTTCGACGATCTTTTGATCGTTGATGCCTTTGCTCGAAGGCATTTCGAGATCCTGAGTCGCTTTGAGGCCGCGAACACGATCGTTGATTCCGCCCCAATCCGTGACAGTCGTGCCTGAGTAGTTCCATGTGTCGCGTAAGATATCCTTGAGCAGTTTCTCGTTTTCCGCGGCGTAGTCACCGTTGATTTTGTTATACGCGGTCATGACCGTCCACGGCTTCGACTTCTTGATCGCGATTTCGAAAGCTTCTAGATAGAGTTCACGCAGCGTACGCTCATCGAGAATCGTATCGACGAACATGCGCGCGGTTTCCTGATTGTTGCAGGCGTAGTGCTTGAGAGAAGCCCCTACCTGTTCTTTTTGCAATCCCATGACCATCGCGGCAGCGGCATGTCCCGAAAGATAGGGATCCTCGCTAAAATATTCGAAGTTTCGTCCCCCGAAAGGGTGTCGCTTCAAATTTGTTCCCGGCCCCAAAACGACATCGATGTGCTTGGATTTCGCTTCGATCGCGAGATGTCGACCGACCTCTTCGATGCGTTGCAAATCCCATGTCGAGGCGAGATTAACGGCAGGCGGATAGCAGGTGGCGGGTTCGCTTTCCTTGATTCCGATATCGTCCATCGATCCCGAATGTTTCCGTAGACCGTGCGGACCATCGGTCATCAGAATGCTCGGGATCGCGAGACGCTCAATCGATTTGGTATGCCAAACGTCCTGTCCCGAACAAAGCGACGCTTTCTCTTCGAGTGTCATCGCATCAATCATTTTCTCGATATCCATGGCGTTCTCCTTTATTTGAGTATATTCGTTTTCACCTCTACTTTACTCGAGAATGCCCGATTTGGCAAGTCTTGAAAAAAAAGTCTAAAGAAGTACTTTACCTGTCGTAGTAAGTGTGATATACTGAAAATACTACGATAGATAGAGTAGAGGTGATTCGATGATCAGCAGTGATATCATACGGGGTTACAACGACACGATCATACTTTCAATTCTTGTGTCCGGTCCATCCTACGGATATGAGATATCGAAAACGATCAAAGAGCGCTCCGATGGTAAGTACGTCATCAAGGAGACGACGCTTTATTCCGCTTTCAATCGACTGCAAAAAAACGGATACGTACAACCCTTCCATGCCGAAGACAAGTCGTTGAAAAGGCGTACCTATTATTCGATCACACCGCAAGGAAAAGCGTTTTTGCAAGAAAAAAGGCAAGAATGGCAAACGACCCAGGAAGTCGTTAACACATTCATATCATAATTTTTAGGAGGAAGACATGAATACGATTCGTACGTTTTTGGAAAATCTGTTCAGTACGCTCCCAAAACGGGAAGACGTGCTGAAGGCCAAAGAAGAACTCTACGATATCATGGTTGAAAAGTATGAGGAGCATAAGTCGGCGGGTAAAACCGAGAACGAGGCTGTCGGCCTTGTCATCGCGGATTTCGGCAATATCGACGAATTGCTCGAGGAACTCGGAATCGAAGCGAAGGAAGAAGAAGACGTTCGCGTCATCGACAAGCAGCAGTGTGATGAGATGATCGAAGCCAAACGGATTTACGGTCGTTTCATCGGACTCGGCGTTTTTCTGATTTTGTTTGGCGTCGCTGTTTCCGCGAGCATGAAGAACGTCTTGTCTTTGGTCGGCATTGCCGATCACAGTGAACTTTTGCAGGCACTCTTCTTGTTTCTCATGATTTTCATTGCCGTCGGTCTGTTCGTCTTTTCCGGTTTGAGTCTAGCAAACGTGAACAAGCCGTTCGAAAACGATTTTAAGCTCGACCAACACGCCCAAGACGCCATGGAACAGGGAATCGCCAAGTATCAACGGACCTATCAAATCGGTGTTTTCATTGGTGTCATGATTATCGTTTCCTCGGTTTTCTTCTTCGTGGCGAGCGCCTATGTCGACCAGGCGGAATCCGTTTTGGCTTCGATCGGATTTGTTATCGTCGGCATTGGGGTTTACCGTCTTGTTGCCAACGGCGTTCCTATGAGCGGATACAATCAGGCTTTAAAGCAGGGCGACTATTCACAAGCAGGCAAGGAAAAGGACCGCGTCACAGACATCGTCGCCGGCATCGTCTTTCCCCTGGCTGTCATCGTCTATCTATTGACCAGTTTTCTAACCGGACGATGGGATATCACGTGGATCATATGGCCGGTCGTCGGAATCGGATTCGGTATATTCGCTGCGACATATGAAGAGATCAAGAAAAACAGGTCGTAGGATCATGGAGGTGATCTTTGAATGAAACATTGGAAAAACGGTACGATCCACACGATGAGAGAACCGGGTGCCTGCGTTTCGGAGATGATTACGGACAAAGGTGTCGTAAAAGCAATCGGCTCTGACCTTTGTCCGGATCAATCATTGGAAGTCGTCGACCTTAAAGGGGGGCACGTATACCCAGGATTCGTCGATGCGCACCTGCATCTGCTCGGATACGGCCAGATGCTCACCAGGCCGAATTTGAAGTTGGAACGAAACCGCGTACGCGTCTTGCGTTTCATCGAGGAACAGTTCAAAGGTGAACCACTTTTTATCGAAGGCTATTTCGACATCGGTCTTGAAGCTTTCGACCTCAATGCCATCAGCCTCGAACAACCGATTTTGCTCAGACATAACGATTACCACAGCGTAACCGTCAACCAGGTCATATTGGACCGCATCGACGCGTCGGATCCGACGGGTATTCTGACGGAAGAAGAGGCGGAAAAAGCGATGCGAGCGATGCACATGCATACGAAAAAACGTCTTACCTATATGCTCGAAACCGCGATCGACGACCTTTACGCCTACGGGATTACCGGGGGCCACAGCGATGATCTCGCGTATTACAACGGGTTTGAGGAAACGCTCGGAATCTTTCAAGACGTCCTCGCAAAAAAGGCGTTTCGCGCACACCTTCTCGTCCATCACGAGGTGCTAGACGATTACGAACGCTACTTGAAAAAGACACAAAAGAAAAACGCCTTTCTCGAACTTGGAGCCGTCAAAGTATTCTATGACGGAACGTTTTCCTCGAAGACCGCGCTCATGCACGAACCGTATCTCGGTTCGCGTTCAAAGGGCTTGAAAATCTTTGACGACCAAAGATTCGAAGATCTGATCAAACGCGTCCGTTCTTTGAATCTGACGCTCGCGATTCACGTAATCGGTGACCGCGGACTCGATGAGATCATCCAATGGCTCAAGCGTTATCCGCCGAAAGCGGGTCAAAAAGATCGCATCATTCACGCCTCGATGGCGACGCTTGACGCCATCAAGAACCTTTCCGATATGCCGGTGACACTCGATATACAACCGCAGTTTCTTACGAGTGACTTGCCGTGGGCGCTCGATCTTTTTGAAAAACCCCCACAAAAAGTCTATCCATGGAAGTCCTATCTTGAAGGTGGAATCATCTGTTCCGGCAGTAGTGACGCGCCGGTCGAGGAACCCGATCCGCTTTTCGGCATGTATGCCGCGATCACGCGTATCTCAAAACACGACCATTCGTGTTATTATAAGGATGAGAAGATTTCAGCCTATCAGGCGATCGAACTCTATACGCGATATGCCAATGCACAGACGAAGGAATTGAATCGAGGCGTGATCGACCCAGGATATGTCGCCGATTTCACGATCACGAGCGAAGACCTCGAAAAGGTTGAAGCGAACGCCTTGAAAAGACGACTCGTAATCGGTACGGTCATCGATGAAGATTTCGTCTACGACCGTCTAGGCCATTAAGCGTAAAACACACCGTTCCAATAAAACATGCACTTAGACAGGAGACTTGCACATGCTGACTCTCAAAGGAATCAATCGAACGTATCAGGTCGGCAATCGACGTGTGATCGCGCTCGATTCCATCGATCTTTCCTTTGATCACGTCGGATTCGTTTCGATTCTCGGACCGTCGGGTTGCGGGAAGACGACCCTACTCAATATTATCGGTGGACTCGATCGATATACGGCAGGCGAACTGGCGATCGATTCGGTTTCAACCGTCGATTATGACGAACACGACTGGGATGCTTACCGTAATCACCGCGTCGGTTTCGTCTTTCAAAATTACAATCTAATCACGCATATCACCGTCTTGCAAAACGTTGAACTCGCCCTGTCCTTATCCGGAGTCGCGAAAAGCGAACGCGAACGACAGGCCAAACGGGTCCTCGATGACGTCGGGTTGACCGATCATTACGACAAAAAACCCAATCAACTCTCCGGAGGCGAACAACAGCGCGTGGCGATCGCCCGTGCGCTCGTAAACGATCCGGATATCATTTTGGCCGATGAACCGACCGGAGCGATCGACAGCAAAACCAGTACACGCATCATGGATATCCTAAAAGCCATTTCAAAAACGCGACTGGTAATCATGGTGACCCACAACGAACAGATCGCTCAGACATACAGCGACCGCATCATCCACTTGCTTGACGGTCATGTGCAAAGCGATGATCGGACAGTAGAAGAACATACGAAAAGACGTCAGGGGGCATCCTTGAAAACGGCGATGTCCTACGTGACAGCGCTCGGTCTCAGTATGAACAATTTATGGACAAAAAAGATTAGAACGATCATGACGTCTGTTGCCGGCAGCATCGGGATTATCGGTGTCGCGCTCGTCATATCGCTCGTTTTCGGCTTTCAATCCTATGTCGATCAGGCACAAAAGGATCTTCTTGCCGGCATTCCCATTCAGATCGACCGAATCGCCTATGTCGAAAACAGGTCGTTAGACGATTCCTTGTCAAGCGAATTCGAACTTCCCACTCGCTTTCCGGACGATGAAATCGTGACGCCCTATGTACCCGTAACCAGATACAGCCCGACAACGCACGTCAACACGCTGACCGAAAACTATCTCGATTATCTCGATGGACTCGATCCGCAGCTCTATGAGGATATGACCAGACACTACTCGGTCAAGCCGACGTTTTTGAAGAATACGGCCGCACAAGGCATCATCGAGATCAATCCGAACGCCTTTCGCATCCGCGAGCTCGCCGTCGACGATAAGACGTATATCGAAGCACAATATGATATCCTAAGGGGGCGCCTGCCGGAAGAAGGATCCCTTGAGACCGTCATCGTCATCAACAGTCGAAACCAATTGCTCGATACGATGTTGAGTGCACTCGGATATCCCGGGGATGACGTCAAAGTCAGTTTTGATGAGTTGCTCGATACGACGTTCGTTCTCCCTGATTACGACGACTACTATGTGTTCAATGAGACGAGGGCGTTATTCGAAAAGGACCTCTCGGCCTTTTACGAACCACAGGCAAAAACGATCGAAGTCGTCGGCATTTTGCGCATCCGTCCCGATGCCTCGACGGGCTTACTCGGCACCGGGATCGGCTATACTTCCGCTTTGACCGAATACGTGCTCGAGATGGCCGAACGTTCGAACATCGTTATTGCCCAGAGAGAGGCTTACGAGGCGAACACCTATGTCGATGTCATGACAGGAGCGCCTCTGACCGAACGAGCCGTTTTGGAACGCTTAGTCGCTCTGGGGGCGCCTCAGATGCCGAATCGAATTACGATCTATCCGAAAAGTTTCGAAGCAAAAGAAGCGATCGCAACCTATCTCGAACGATACAATGACCGCTTCGATTCCGTTACGGAAACGGAGAAGATGATCTTTCACACCGACTACGGCGCGCGCATTACGGAACGACTCGGTGAAGTCATCACGTCGATCACGCTCGCGCTCATCGGTTTCGCGGCGATTTCCCTCATCGTTTCCTCGCTCTTGATCGGTATCGTGACCTACGCGTCGGTCATCGAGCGAACCAAGGAAATCGGCATACTTAAGAGCATCGGCGCCCGTAGAAAGGATGTCCTTCGCGTCTTTAACGCCGAAGCGATGATCATCGGCTTCATTGCCGGTTCGATCGGTATCGCTGTTGCGTTTTTGTTGAATCCGTTGATCGATCTCTTCGTTTATCGCCTCGCCTCCGTGCGCTCCATTACGCGACTGACGCCATGGATGGCCTTACTTTTAATTTTCGTCAGCATTGCGTTAACCTTGCTTGCTGGGCTTATTCCTGCTAAAATAGCAGCAGGTAAAGATCCTGTAGAAGCACTAAGGACGGAATGATCTGATGAAAATCGAAATATGGTTCGACTATCTTTGTCCTCTGAGTTATCAAAACCACAAGAACCTCGAGTTCGTCCTCGAAAACTACCACTTCGATGATCTCGAGGTTCTCTACCGAAGCTATGAGGTCATCCCCAATTTTAATATGCACGAATCCTGCACGATCTATGATGTCGTCGGCAAGCATCACGTTCTGACCTTTGAGGAAACGAGCGAACTTCTTAAAGACATCAGAGACGTCGACAAAGTAACCCCGGTTTCGGTGCACGATGCCCATCGCCTCTCGCACCTCGCCAAACACCAGGATAAAGCCTATGCTTTCAATAAACGCATTTTCAAGGCGTTTTACGAGGAACACCAGGACATCAGTGACACATCCTTACTCCGCGCTCTCGCTCTAGAAATCGGTCTCAATGAAGAAGAGGTCGATGACGTCCTCGAATCGACGCGATACCAACATGCCGTCGCATGCAATCGTGAGAACGCCATTTTAAAAGGCATTCACGAGATTCCCTACATGCGTATCAACAAGCAAATGAGATTGTCGGGACTACAAACGATCAAGGACCTCATCACCTGTCTGAATCGCGCCCTCTATATCGAGAATTCGAGCGAATACTGCGAAGGCGATAACTGTATGAGGAAGAAGACTCGCTGAGTCTTTTTTTCTCGTTTTAACAAGCAACGATACCCCTTCATCTCTTTGAGATGAAATAAAAGAACGCATTTTCTTTGCCCATGAGCGAAATCGGGTAATATTTTTAGGCGAAAAACGTTCGAATAAACGGAAAAGGGCGGAAAATGCCGTAAAACGTGATACAATATAGAGTGTTAACGGCAACACATATTACTTTTTCATTAAGTTCAAAGGAGACATCGATGGCACATTTATTTGAAACCATCCACAACAATTTTTTCAGTGTCCTCGCCTCGCCCAACAAGAATACGTACATCGACTGCATCTTCGTCATCTATCACGCCCTCGATAGCATCGAGGACGCTTTTCAAGGTGACCGAGAATTCGTTATTCAAAGATTGATCGACTATTTTGATGATCAGCCTGGTGATGACTTCGTCGACGTCGACGAAGGCGAATCCGCCAAAACGAGTCGCCAAAAGGCCGTGCACGTTTTGAGCATTCTCAAAAAGAACGGCTGGCTCGGCGAGGAAGAACTCGGCGACTACAAGACGTCGATCAATCTCTTCGACTATTCGATCAAGATCATCGACGTACTCGAGAACATCGTTAATTTCACGCAAAACGAATACACGGGTGAGATCTTCACCGTGTATTCGCTTCTTTCCTCGTTCCATATCGATGAAGGAATCGGTGTGATCGAACAGGCGTATCAAAAAACGAACGACATGATCCGCAAGCTCAAGACGCTGAAAGCCAATATTTACCGCTATTATTACGACATCACCAAAAAGCGATCGAAAAACGACCTGCAGCAACTCCTTGAGAAACTGCTCGTCGAATACAAACAGGATTTCTTCGATTCGGCTTATTACAATCTTAAGACGACCGACAGTCTTCCGCGCTACAAGCGCGCGATTCTCTCCGCGATTTCCAACGTCATCAACGATCCCGAAACGATGGACCTGCTCGCGAAAAACGCTCAGACGATCAAGCGGATCGAGGATTACAATGACGCGTTCATCTATGTCGAGGATCGTCTAAGATACATCACGGATAGTTTCAGTGCACTCGAGTTTTTGATTCTCGCGATCGACCGGAAAAATGAGCAATACATCAGTGCGGCGGCATCGAAGATTCTTTTCCTGACGAATCGATCCGATGACATCGAAGGTATTTTCAATCGGTTTTTCCAGGTCGTTCTGAAACAAAAGGATGTCGAATACAATCGCTTTGTCCGACTCATTCAGATGAAAAACTTAGATACTCAGTCACTCTACAATCAAAGACGTACCCGTCAGGAGGTCATTCCGGAGGAACTGATCTTCGATGAGGACATGATTTCCGCGGATTACCGGCAACAAAAAGTGCGCGATCTTCTCAAGAACAACATTTACGGCAAGCGCGAGATCGACCGTTATGTCAAAAACCTCCTCAAAAATCGCTCGGCGATGGAAGCATCCGAAGTTCCGCTTGACACCCAGGAGGACTACGTGAAACTCATTTTGATCTTCATGTATTCCAAGTCGATCGGCATGCACTATGAGATCGAACTGCTCGGACGCGAGTGTATGATCAACCATATCCGGTTTCAAAATTTCATGATCAAGGAGTATAGGGGATGAACAAATCGAAAGCTTTAACCCAGTTCCACGAGCAATATGCTACGCTCAAGGAAGGGGAGAAAACCATCTTTTCCCGTATCGTCAACAAGCTCTTGCAAGTGAACTTTCTGACGCGTCGCAAAGTCGGCGATACGAACGACTATCGTTTCATTCTCGCTTACAAGGAGAGTTTCGAGGCGTTTTTCGCCCTCATCGATTTCGAACTCTTGATCGCGCGTGAATACGAAGTCGTCTACATCGAAAACGTCAACCTGTTCAATCACATGCGCCTTAGAAAGACGGAAAGCGTGATGACGCTCGTCATTCGCATCCTCTATCAACGGAAGATGGATCTCGTCACGCTCGATGAGGACGTCGAGATCTATTTACATGAAATCCATGCCGAACTGACCAGAATCGGTTATCTCGACCACAAGCGCATTACGAAGGAACAGCTTCGCCCGGCACTTTCTTTCTTGAGAAGTTACAATATCATCGATTATATCGATCGGGGACTTCATGACGACGCCCGGATTAAGATCTACCCGACGATCCTGTTCGTAACGAATTTGGACAATATCAAGGAAGTCGTTGCCAAACTCGACAGTTACGTTGAAGGAGGTGGGGATAGCGATGAAGAAACTGACGAAGATTAAACTCGTAAACTGGCATCTTTTCAGCAATGAAACGATCGATATCAAGGACAACGCCCTGATCTCGGGGGAAAACGGATCGGGGAAATCCACGCTTCTCGATGCCATGCAGTTCATGCTTGTCGGCGGCCGCGGGGGAACGAAATTCAACGTCGCCGCGACCGATGATGCCAAGCGGACGCTCGAAGGTTATGTTCGTGGTCGAATCGGTGCTGAAAACAAGGAGTTTCTCAGAAATGGGGACGTCGTGTGCCACGTCGCACTCGAGTTCTTCGACGAGCAAACCAAACAGTTCAGCATCATCGGATGTCTCTTGGACCTTCCCAAGACGGCGGCCCTCAAGGAAAAATTTTATATTCTCGAGGACGTCTCGATTCACGACGACCTGTTCTTGAAAAAGAAATATCCCCGCGACTACAAGGATATGAAAAGTCACTTCAAGTCGCTCAATCTCGAGCTCAATCCCTTCGAATCGAAGAAAGCCTATCGGGCTGCGCTCGCTCGGTTTTTCGGCATGGATGCCAGAAAGTATGCCAAGATTTTGCCGAAAGCGCTCGCTTTCCGCTCGATTGACCTCCAGGCTTTCGTCTTCGAATTCCTTTTGGACGATGATCCGATCGACATCCAGTCGCTAAAAAACAACGTCGCCCAGCTCAAAAAAGTCGAAGAACAGATCCGAAACGATCGGGAACGACTCGAAAAACTCGATGAGATCATCAAGACGGGTGAGGACATCGAGTTCAACCGCAATCAGCGCTCGATCAATGAGCTCATCGATCAGCTGAACTGGGTTGAAAAACGGGAACAATTCATCAAGGAAAACGAAAACAAACTGACGACGATCGAACAGAGACTCGAATACTTGCGGGAACAGAAAGCGCATATCGACGAACAGATCGATGAAAGCGACCAGACGATTTTGAACCTGGAACGCGCGAAAAACGACAACGACTTGAGTCGAACGCTGACATCCTATCAGGAGGCCTTGGAAAAGAAGGCCGCCGAATACGAGTCCCAGAAGGAAATACTCAAGCAGGTCAAGGAAATGCTCGACAACGAGTTCGACACGATGAAAGAACTCGTCAACCTGATGCCCGTGACCGCGATCAAGAGTTTCGTAAATTTCTACCAGAGCAATCAGGACAAGATGAATACCGCCGAACTTACGAATCAACTTACGACACTCGCAGCTGAAGTCACGGCCTATGGCCAAGCCTATCACACGGAAAAGGACAAGATCGAACACGAAAAACGAGAACTTTCCGAAGAGATGCGCGTCACCCAAGGTAAACTGAACAAACTCAACCGGTACGTCAAGACGTATCCGTTCTACGTCGAAAGTCTTCTCAACGCGCTCAATGACGGGCTCTCCGAGCACTACCATAAGGATGTTCGTGTCCGTCCTCTTTGTGAACTGATCGAAGTCAATGACGAACACTGGCGAAATGCCCTCGAAGGATTTCTCAATACGCAACGATTCGACATCATCGTCGATCCCGATTATTTCAACGATGCCTTGGACATCTACGAACGGGTCAAGACGGAATTGCGGATTTACGGGGTCGGTCTGGTCAATACGAGGAAGCTCGAACGTTATGATAAGATCACGCCGGGTTCACTCGCCGAAAAGATCACGACCGATTATCGCTATGCCCGCAATTACGTCAATATGCTGCTCAATTCGGTCCAGTGCGTCGAAAACGTCCATGACTTGAAAAATTATCATCGCTCGATCACGCCGACATGCATGACCTATAGTAACTATACGGCCCGTCAGATCAATCCGCGCGCCTATGAGGTTCCCTATATCGGACAAGAGGCTACGCTCATGCAGATCAAGCTTGAGACCAACCATATCAAGGGCCTCGAAAGCAAGATGGATGATCTCTACCGGTTGACGGATAAGAACGATCGCATCATTCGTCTGCTCGCCCGTTCGAGAAGTAACCAACTCGTCCACCAAAACCAGATTCGCTTTTTCGAGCAAATCCGGCAGACGCGTCGGGAGTTCACGCAGATCGAAGAGAAACTCAATCAACTCGAAAAGAACAAGGACCTCGCCGAACTCGAAGCGCAGATCGATCGCGAAAAGGAATCCAGACGGCAACTCAGACTTAATTCCGAAGAAATTATCGGTGAAATCGCAACGAAGCGCGAGGATCGCCAACGCGTGCGTGATTACATCGAAGAAATCAAGGAAAAACTCGATGAATTTGCCGTTCGCCAAAAGGAACTTGCGGCGAAACATCCGGAAAAGCTGAGCGCCGCGAACACCCAGTTCTACGCCCTCAAACTCAAGTTCAAACAGGATCACGACGAGATTACGACTTTCCTCGCCAAGTCCTCGACGTCGCTCGCCACCCAGATTACCAAGGGCGAGGCGAACATCGTGAACCTGATGAAAGGGTTCATCATCGCCTACCACTTCGGGGCGTCACCGACACTCGAAGACCTCGTGAAGTTCGAACAGGAAGCGACGATCATCCGCGACAATAACTTGGTCCGCTACGAACAGGAAGCGATCGAACTCAGAAGAAACTCCGAGATCAGCTTCAAAGAAGAGTTCGTCAACAAGCTGCGCGCGTCGATCGAAAACGCCCAGCAACAGATCGCCGACTTAAACGTCGCTCTAAGCGGAAAAACGTTCGGTAGCGATTCCTATCAGCTTTTATGCGAGGCCAGCGACGTACCCGAATACAAGATGTATTACGACATGATCATGGGAAACGATTCGGTTTCGAAGCATACGCTCTTTACCGAAGGTCTCAGCAAGAAGAACGAATCCATTTTGATGGAACTCTTCGACAAGATCGCCTCGAACGATCCCGAACACGATCAACTCACATACCAATTTCTCGACTACCGAAACTACATGTCCTATGACATCGAAGTTACGAACCTGAACGGCAACAAATCCTACTTCTCGAAAGTGTCCAAGGAGAAGAGCGGGGGCGAAACGCAGGTACCGTTCTATATCGTCATCGCGGCGTCTTTCCAACAACTCCTTACCAAGAACAAGCGGATCGATTCCGGTTGTATCGTCCTCTTCGACGAGGCCTTCAACAACATGGATGAGAGCAGGATCGACGCGATGATGAAGTTCTATAACAGTTTGAGCATTCAATTGCTGATTGCGGTACCGCCACAGCGCGTATCGAATATCATCGATTACGTCAGCACGAGCCTCGTTGTCGTCAAGGATAACGATTACGCGATCGTCGAATCGTTTAAAGACGAACGCGAGTTGAGACTATTATGAGCAAAGGAAGGGTGCAGATATGAAAGAGATCACGTTAAAAAAAACCGAATCATTACAAAAAAGCTATGACAAAAAGCCTGTTCAAAAAGCGCTCCAGCGCGTGATTATGAACAATACGCTACAAGACATCTTCGAAAAACAGGAGCGTAAGCCCGCAACGCAGTTCTATTTCTCGAATGAGATCAAGACGCTTCCCGTGACCAATCAGAAAGCGAGCGGACGATGCTGGCTCTTTGCCGGATTGAACGTCTTGCGAGAAACCATCGCCAAGAAGTACAATTTGAAGTCATTCGAGTTGTCACAAAACTATATCGCTTTTTGGGACAAGTTCGAAAAGATTAACTACTTCATCGAATCGATCGACGACTTTTTGGATTGTGACCAGGATGATCGGACGCTGCAACACATTTTGAAACAGGGGATCCAGGATGGCGGCCAATGGGATATGTTCGTATCTTTAGTTGAAAAGTATGGGGTCGTACCGAAGGAACACATGGTTGAAACCGATAGCTCGGAAAAGACCAGGTTCATGAACCAGATCATCAATGTCAAACTGCGGCAGTACGCCGCGAACGCGCGCAGAGAAAAGTCGGCAGAAAAGCGTGAGAAGCTCAAAGAAAAGACATTGGAAGAGCTCTACACTTTCCTTGTTACAAATTTCGGTACACCGCCACGACACTTCGATTTCGAATACGTCGACAAGGATGAAAACTATCACATCATCAAGGGTTTGACGCCGAAGTCGTTCTATCAGGATCACTTAGGCGATACGCTCAAAGATTACATCAGCGTCATCCACGCACCGACCAAAGACAAGCCCTATTTAAAGACCTATACGGTCGCCTATCTCGGGAATGTCGTCGGGGGAAGGGATATCAAATATTTGAACTTGCCGATGAAAGACTTGAAAGCACTCGTCTTAAGACAACTCCTTTCCAATGAAATCGTCTGGTTCGGTTCCGATGTCGCACGCTTTGGGAATCGAACGCGTGGCTTTTGGGATGATCAGTCGTTTGACTATGAGAATATGCTCGAAATGAGCCTGCATATGACAAAAGAAGATGAACTCGATTACAGCCAAGGCGCGATGAACCACGCGATGGTGCTGACAGCGGTCAATCTCGCTGACGGGAAACCAAATCGTTGGAAGATCGAGAACAGTTGGGGTGACAAGAACGGAGAAAAAGGTTATTTTCTAGCGAGTGATTCGTGGTTCGATCGCTACGTCTATCAAGCCGTTATTCACCGCAAGTACATGTGTGAAACACATCTCGAGGCCTGGAAAGAAGAACCGACCGTTCTAAAACCATGGGATCCGATGGGATCCTTGGCGAAATAAGTCAAAATAAAAGAGCGTCAAGCTCTTTTTTTTGTACAATAAATTTGGTATAATATATTCGCTCGACCGTTCGGGACGTGGCGCAGCTTGGTAGCGCACTTGCATGGGGTGCAAGGGGTCGCAAGTTCAAATCTTGTCGTCCCGACCATCGGTTGTTATATGCGAATTTTATTCGCATTTTTTTATGTTTTAAGACGAGCTATTCGCTCACAAGCGAGACGTAGTCGGAGCTTAATGTAATATTGAGGTTGCCGTTTCGGACACGCAGCTCGTCGATCATCTTTTTCTGGTCGATACCCTTTTTGATCTTGATGAGATAGGTCAGTTCGAAAAGAGAACCGAAATCGGTTGTTTTGACGCGTTGAAGCTGGAAATGATCGAGATATTTAGAGAAGATGTCATCGAAAGCGTTGGCGTAATTCAGGTTCTCAGGAACGATGATTCGAAGTTTCGCATGGCTCGTTTTTTCCTGATCGAGATGGAACGCATTTAACAATAACAAGACGGCGGAAATGAAAGCTGTTATAACTAACGCATAGCCGAGATAACCGAGCGCAGTCGCTAAGCCGATCCCGACTGTTGAAAGGATGTAGGCGATGTCTCTTGAGTCGGCGATGGCCGTCCGGAAACGGACGAGCGTAAAGACTCCGGCTAGGCTAAACGCCCGAGCAAGGTTGTTCGAGACGAGCATGATGATGATCGATATCACGACCGGAAGCAAGATCAGCGTCATCCGAAACGTGTGGTCATAGACCGTTTTCTTGTGCGTATAGGCGAAAACGAAGCTCATGATGAGCCCGAAGATCGTTCCCGCGCTCAGAACCAAGAGCATGTTTTCGAGTGTCAGGACACTCATGTCAAGCGTGATATAGAAGATCATCATTGGGGGTCCCTCCTGTTAAGTATTGCATATATGCTTTTCCGTATTTCGAAAAGGGTTGGCTGTAGATGTTCAAACGAGAAAGTTCGTTTACGAGCCACAAGGGAAAATTCTGATCCGATTTGACTTCGAGAATCGCATATTGGTTTGATGCGAGAACCTTTGAAAACGTGGTTTTCTCAAGATCATCGAAGGACGTAAAACACGATGTGAACTCGATGTCCTGATCAAAGGTGACCCGAAGGCCGTTGTCTTTCGTATTCATGCCGAGACGTGCGTAGCGAACGACCGCTTTCGGTTCGGCGCGTCTGGTTTTGATCAAGTAGTCGATTTCGTCCATTTTTTGAGCATGCGTATAGTCATGGAAATACGGTTTCGTTTCGGTTGTGATATATGATTTTGCTTGAGCGAACGTCATGGGAATACGTCTTTTGTTGACGCGGCTCCGATATTTTTTCTTGATCTCGAAATAGACGATCGATTCTTCCAAGAGTGGGTAGTCGTAGCACCTAAGTCTCAATTTTTCTTTATAGATCGGTTTCTCGATTGATGTTCGAATGACGCTATAGTCATGCGTGTCATAATAGATGTTTAGCACTCGGTAAGACGATTCGTTTTGTGAGTATGCGTCAAAGTCAAGGTAGCGTTTGAAAAGGGCGAGCAGGGCCTCTTTTTGTATAGGATCGATCAAATATTTTCTTTCATATCGGTTGAGTGTCGCGTTCATAATCACTACCATCTCGTTTTTTGAAGTGCTTTGGATATGCGCACTTATGATTATAACACACATTGTAAAATCAATGTAAAAAACCTAACCTTTAAAAGTGTTGTAAAAGACGGTTTTGTCGTAGACTTTTAATGAATTACATGGTAAAATATAAATCGCGTCGGATTGATCACGTGCGACGAGCACCCGTAGCTCAGTTGGATAGAGCGCAACCCTCCGAAGGTTGAGGTCGCATGTTCGATTCATGTCGGGTGCGCCATACGGAGGAATACTCAAGCGGTTGAAGAGGCTCGCTTGGAAAGCGGGTAGGTCCCAAAAGGATGCAGGGGTTCAAATCCCCTTTCCTCCGCCATACTGAAAGCAAGGGGTTGACAGTTGTGTCAGGCCTTTTTTTTCGCTATATAGGGTCGTTTCTCCATTTGCGTAAAGGTAAAATATTAACACTGCATAATAAAGAAAACCACTTAGAGG
>CAYUIK010000052.1:0-6367 GCA_964444805.1 uncultured Acholeplasmataceae bacterium
GCAACCAACACGAACTCCTTTTTCGCTCGTGTCGTTGCGACATTAATGAGCTCTTCGTTGTTTTTGAGCCAGTCAAAGGTTTTTGGTGAACTGTATTTCGTAATCGCCGGTGTCAAATAAATGTGATCCTTTTCATCACCCTGAAACGTATGTACCGTTCCGATTGAAACATTTTCCAAGCCCATATCTTCAGCAATCATTCGAAGCTCGTTGGCCTGATTCCGAAAAGGTGTAATAACACCGACATCGTCGAGTTTTCGGGCTTTAATATCTTCGAACACGCTTCTGGCTTCATGTTCCGAGGTGTTCCGTTCGTTCGGGCGAGTCGTCTTTTGATGATCGATGTCGATGTAACGTAAAGCCTGCTTGTGAAGATCCCCTTTTACCTGCACTTTCAACTGGCTCTGGTAATACTTTTTGTTGCTGAAGTTGATAATATCCGGATGACTGCGATAATGGTAACGAAGAAGAAGACTGCTCGATACGTTGTCGACCTGTTGCATGACTTTGAGAACCGAATTCTCAATATAATCGTATACCTCCGGTATGCCGTACTTTTTGAGTAGTTTTACGTTGTTCTCGCGAGCAAGGGTGATCACCGGCCGCAATTGGCTCTGATCACCGACAAGAAGCAGACGTTTTCCTCTCATGATCGGCAATAGCGCATAACCGGTTGAACACTGGCTCGCTTCATCGATAATGACGAGGTCAAACATGGGCTCGGGATCACCGAGTCGGTAAGCGGATTGATTGGTCGTCATGACGATTGGAAAAACTCTAAGGAGTTCTTTGAATCGTTCACCGTTCTTAACATACCGATTAAAGAGCCTGAGTTTCTCTTCCTCGTTGTCGTGGTCGATGATGCCACGCAGTTCCTTGTACTTGGGCTCTTCAAGTCTATTCAAGTGCTTGATCGACGTGAAAAAAGCCCAGGTCAAGAACGTATCATCGGCCTTGACGACGTGCGCATGCACGTCTTCATCGGTAATTCGTTCTATTTTTCTGTATTCGGTTTCTTTTAGATCGATTAAAGAATCGATTCTTAGACTCAAATTGAACTCGTCATCGAGGGTCTCTTTCATAGTCTTGAGAACGTCGATCTCTTCTTCGAGGTCGCTCTTTTTCTCATAGTCCTCGATTATGGCATTGAGATCACTCATCCTGTCCCTATTCGATAGGCCGATACGCTTGAGTTTATCATCTTCCGCTTTGAAGCGGCGATGCACTCTCAAAATGTCTTTGAGTTCATTCAACGTTTTTAGTACGGCTTGGTTGTTTCCAAGTCTCAATATCGGAAAAGGAATGGTCTTGCCGCGCGATTTCAAAACATTAGTCTTTTTCAGGATGTCATCGATTGGTTTGTTGTTGTTCGATGAAACCAAAACGGTCTGTTCGTTGAAGAAAGCGGAAATGATCAGATTTGTTATACTGTGGGTTTTGCCCGTTCCCGGTGGTCCCTGAACATAGGTTATCGGATATTTGAGGGCGTTATAGATGACACGGAGTTGATCGACATTGATTTTGGAATCGGTGACAACGATATCGAATTTCCGTTTCCCACCCCGTTTCGTCGTATCCATATTCCCGAAAAAGGCGTTGAGCGGTTTGGAAAGGGTGCCTCGCTGTTTATGCTCGGCGATTGCGTCGAGGTTCTCGAAGATGCGTTGATCGTGTTTCCTGACGATGTCGACGAAATATGGACGATCATCGAGTCGCTCCTTTCGAACAGGAAGCACTTCAGCAAGCATATTTTTGGCTTGTTCCGGTTCCCTTAGATACAATTCGGTGAACGCTTCCGTTTCGATATCGAGATAGTTGTGAAGATTATGTCGAAACGCATCATGTTTGTCCGCTAGAAACTCGTAATTGAAAACCGTATCGGAACTTAAAACGAGTGCTCGCCTGTTGGGGTTGAACATGAGTTTTCGATAAGCGACGATGAAAAGCCCCTTTTTTGTCTGAATACCGAGTTCATTGATCGAAAGCTCAGTCTTCTCTAAACCGCGATGAGCGTCCTGTTTCGCCAGTCTTTCGATTCGTTCTGTCATGATGCCGATCTGTTCAGGCGATAGCATGTACTGTCCATCAGCAGGTTTTTCAATCTCTTCGAGGTCGATTCCTTTGATCAAAACGCTCTTCTTCTGATAAGGAACGGAATCAAGGTGAATGCATTCCTTAAGATATGTGATGAGGTGCTGGTTAAATCGGTCGAACTTGAGCCACTCGTAATCCTTGGGATTGGCTTCGATCCCGGCAATCAGGCTGGGGCTCTGGTCATAGGTCGTGTGCTCGAGAATCCAAGCCTTTTTGATCCCGGACATGTAAATCGAGACATCTTTCAAAAGACCTTGGTTCTTGTGATCCACCATGGTGATATTGAACGTATCGACGATGAGCCTTTTCTCTTTCGGAATGATCCTTTTTACCGCACACCAGTAGTGGGTCACGTCATTTGCCTGGTTTAAATACTCGATCGAAAGCCATCGTGCTTCTTTAATTGCTTTTGATACAATTCCACTTATGTCCATCCATAATCCCCCTTACAGACCATTATACCACGTGTCTATTGATTAAAAAAAGACCTCAAAATCGGGTCTTCCTTTCGAAAGATGATTGGTTCGTCTAGACCACGAAGAGCACGAGCATCAAAAAAGAAGAAAGAAGAAGCCATACAAGAAATGGATGGCTCCATTCATGATGAATATATGCCTAAACATGAGAATAGGTTTTTTTAGGAAGTTGTCTAACTTCCAAGAGAAGATTTTTACGTCTTTTCGGTAGGAATTCAATTAAACGAACATATCCGTATCGCAATCGAAGAAAGGATGGAAACAACAAAAAATGTTTCCTTTCCCGGTCAAAAAAGACGATACCCTTGTATCTATTTTACGCGTTTTGTCTGACAACACCGAACCCATATGAAATAAAGCGATATTCATGACATAGTCATGCTCAAAACAACTCGTCGCAATGATCACATTCGAAAGGATCTAGTGGCGTTTTGGGTACGTGCGGGCGATATAATTCTTCTTTTAATCGATTTTTATGGAATTCAATCAAGCAGTTTGAAGGTGCTTTTAGATCAGTGAAAAAAACATGAGTAAAAGATATGTGAACAAGGACGTTCCAAGCGGTATGCTCAAGTTATCGAATCCTTTAGGTGTATGTAGTTCGATCAGTGTCGCGATACCAGCAACAGCGACCGCGAGATAAGCATGACTCGGCCAGGCTATCATAAACACAATCAGCGCGACAACAAATGACGAGATGAACATGGCAATCGTCCCGGCGACCGTTTTACCGGGAGCGATCGTTCGCGTGCCATAGGCTTTACCGACGATCGCGGCAGTTCCATCGCCATAACCGAGAATTAAAATACCCATCGCACCGATCATTGGTTCGTCATAAGCAAACGTGATGACGACTAAAATGAAGAGTGATATCGGATAGTAAACGGTCCCGAAGTGGCCTTGTCCGTTTCGTTCCATCGGTTTGATCAGGTTTTTCTTGTATGAATAATGGTTCAATATGATGAAAGTGAGGGGAGGAATCATCGCGAACAAGACATGATCGAACAGAATCATCGCGAGAATCCACCAGTTCGAAACGCCAATGTGAATGAACTTTCGTGCGCCTTCGTCTCCTAGAATTTTTGACTTTTGCAATACCGAGGAAAGCCCAATGACAAAAAAGATCAAGACATAGGATAACAGTAATCCCAGGTAATTGTTCATCGTTTTCCACCTTTTGTCATAAGATGTTTCGTGTTCCGTTCGATTCGTTCGTCTTACGCGATGCTAGAACCATCATTCTTTTCGTATAAACGTCATATCCATAGGCACGACATGCATCGATGACCACCGGATCGAACGATGCATCTAATAGTTATTCTACCACGAAAGAGGTTTTGTATATATATGACCTTCTTTTTCTCACTTTTTTACCAAGCTCTCTTGAACATATTCGTGTGGGAAGCCATGCATTGACCATCGAATCCTTTCCAAACCGCTCGAAGACATGATCGGGCAAGCGACCTTCTTGGAAAGCGTCGCGTTCTTGTTTCCTTCGTTTTAAGAAAGAAACTAGGAATACAGCTCTAGAAAGCCAATATATGGCGGGGAATCTCATGTCGTTTCATGTGATTCAAACGAATAAAAAACTCCGATTATGGAGTTCGTTCAATCGATTTTTTACTGGAACGAATCGTAGATGTCCGAAAACAGATCGGAAACGCGAATAAAGGCGTCGACGATCTCCGGGTCGAAGTGTTTCCCGGATTCATCAACGATCATCTCGTAACACCTTTCATGGGGATAAGGTTCCTTATATGGTCTTTTCGACCTTAAGGCGTCATAGACGTCGACAAGACCGACGATTCGTGCTTCTAAGGGGATGTGGTTGCCACTAAGTCCTTGGAGATACCCTGAGCCGTTCCACCGTTCGTGATGGTAGAGTGCGATCTGTCGTCCCATTTTGATGATGGGATTCTTCTCATAGTGCTTGAGCATTTCTTGTAACAGATCCGCACCGGTTTTTACGTGTAACTTGATCACTTCGAATTCCTGATCCGTGAGTTTCCCGGGTTTCGATAGAATATCATCGGGAATGCTTACCTTACCGAGGTCGTGCAAAGCCGCTGCGTAAAAGAGGTCTTCGAGATAGTCATGGTCGATTCGGTTCGAATATTTTGGATTCTTGCGTAAACTCGAAGCGAGCACTTTCGACAAGTGTTGCACGCGCTCGACGTGAAGACCCGTATCGACGTCTCTCGATTCGGTCAATTTGGCCAAGGCGATAATCGATGCTTTGTGCGAGCGATCGACTTCCGTGATTTTCGTTTGAATCTCGGACTCGAGCTGTTCCCGGTAGAGGCGCATCTCTATTTCATCCGCCTTCCGTCTCGTGATATCCTGTTTGATATTGACGAAATGTCTGATCACGTTTTCATCATCATAAACCGGAGTGATCGATGTTGATTCCCAATAATGGGTTCCGTCTTTTCTCTTGTTGTAGAGTTCGCCTTTCCACTCCCGTCCATTGGTAATCGTTTCCCAGATCGAAGCGTAAAAGGCATCATCATGATATCCGGACTTAAGAATGCTCGGATAGTTTCCGATGACTTCATCTCGCGTATAACCTGTCATGGATGTAAACGTGGGATTAATATATTCGATCATGCCCTCGACTGTCGTGATAACGATGCCAACCGGTGATTGATCGATGGCTTGTGTGATCGCCCGATGATAGAGTTCCTTTTGTTTTTGCTCGCTAATATCGATGTGAACGCCAACCATCGTCTTGGGGTTTCCGTCACGATGACTGATGATTCGACCGACATCCTTGACCCAGACATGATGGCCTTGTTTGTGTTTCATGCGAAACTCGGCCTGATAGACCGGTTCGTTTCCCGCCAAGACGTTTTCGATCGCTTCGATTGACTTCTGAAGGTCTAGCGGATGGGTTAGGTTTTTCCATGTATCGAGATTGATCGGCTGAAGTTCCTCCAAGTGATAACCCAGCATCTCTGCCCATTTTTCATTGAAAATCGTGTGATCCGTTTCGAGATCCCACTTCCAGGTCCCGACACCGACAGCATCGATCAATTGTTTCAAGTCACTCGTAACATGAAATCGGATGCGGCGAATCGCTGCGTTTAGTATTCGTGTGAACGGTCGAATCTCGCGAATGGTCTTGTCGTTGCAGGACATTGGCGTGTCGATGTGTTCAAGCACGAGGCATCCATAGAGCCGATCCTCATGAATCAAGGGTTCGGTTATAAGACCTTGAACTTTTTTTTGTTTTAGCAAAACGCTTAAACGGTCGGATACGTCCAAAGAAGACGTCGCTTTCAAACAAAACCCATGGCCTTGTTGATGCTTTTCAACAATTGGCCGCATATCATCCATAGCGAGGTCTTTCAATCCCAAGCCTTCATCCTTTTCATCCGTCTTAGCGCTGTAGGCGATCTTCGCCATGTGCTCACCGTGATCGTACATACAAACATAAACCTGATCGGCTGACACGTGGTCTTTGATCAGGTTCAATGCTCGTTTCATCGTATCCATATGTTCGTCATCGCGCATCAACGCGAAAAGCTCTGCTAGATCGAACAGATCGCGTTCAACGCGTTTGCCGGTTTTTACATGATTCCGATCGCTCATCATGGCACCACTCGCCCTTTCAAATCTGCATAACTATTGTAACAAATGCCTCGCTTACATTTCTCTTACTTAACGCATTCGTAAGCACTTTTTTGCACATTTGAAAGACTTTCATGATCAATAACAATCATTTGTTCGGTTTTTCCTTCGTTTCTTCTGTTTTTACCCGATTAGATTCGTGTCGATGCCGCATTGTCTGATCCGTT
>CAYUIK010000053.1:0-16817 GCA_964444805.1 uncultured Acholeplasmataceae bacterium
GAACAGTATGCCCAGGGGCAACTCACGAAGCGCGTATCCTACACCAATGCACTGATCAACGCCTACCTTCTGGCAGCGGAATCGTCGGATGCCATTGATATGACGTATCATTATGCGGGATTGTCGGTTTACTATGCGCCATCACGTCTAAGTGAACTGAAGATCGGTGACTCGATCATCGCCATTGATGGAATGAGCCATGAGACGTATGCGCATGACGATTTTCTTCAGTTGATCGACTTGTCTGACGTGACGTTTACCGTTCAACGCAATGATGAAGAACCATTCACGGTTTCCTATGCATTTCTAGAAGGGGATCTGCCGTTTCTTTTCTATCCGAATTACACGATCGACGAAGCGGTTCCAAACTATCGTCTTCCCGGTGAAGATTCGGTATACGGTGGACCGAGTGGTGGCCTCATGCAGACCATTTCCATTTACGTAAGTTTACTAAATATAAACATTTTTGAAGATGTTTTAGCCGGAACGGGAACGATTGAACCCGACGGTTCGATCGGGCGTATCGGGGGTTTGAAACAGAAGATCTATACCGCGATGGATGCGGATGTCGACCTCTTTTTCATTCCCGAAGCACATCGGGCGGAATTCCAATCCTACGGTTTCGAAGATCTACCGTTCGAAACGGTATTTATCGCTCACAGGGATGATATCAAAGAAGTGATGGGAGAACGCTATGAAACGAGTTCTTGATAAAATCCGCGCCCATTTCCAACGATATTTGACACTGAATCGACGAGTCAACGCGATCGTCAGTTTCAAGTCCGTCATCAAGTCGGTCGTGGGCGCGTTTAGCGTGTCCTTTCTCATCCTGTTGATTCCGGTGCTCTTTACGATCAATCTCTTTATCTATAGCGACCTCCACCTCATCCTTTCGCTTCTCCTCGTCTTACTCGCCGTATCCTGGAGTTTGATCTATTATGCCGTCTATTATCGACTGCTGGCTAACTATGAAAAGTCGCTCGAACCTCTAAACACGCGGATTATGCAGTGGACCGAAAGCATAGGCATCGCCCTGCTTTTGTCGATCACCGGTATAATCGTTATTGTCACACTCTTTTGAATAGGAGAAGAACGATGCTTATTGGCTATCTCATCATTATATTTACGATATTGATCGATCAAGTTACGAAACAAATTTCCGTTATGTTCATCAAAGGTGGCAATCCGGTCACGTTGATTCCTCGTGTCCTCGAGTTCCATTACTACGAGAACGACGGAATTTCTTTCGGCATGTTGCCAGGCCAACACCTGTTGCTGGCAGCTGTGACCGTAGTCGCTTTGGGAATCTTCGGGTACTTGTTTTTAGACGTCTCTTTCAAGGATAAGAAGGTCTACAGTATTTCGATCGCGCTTTTTATTGGTGGTACGCTTGGAAATGCGCTCGATCGTGCTCTTTACGGCTATGTGATCGATCATTTCTATTTCCCCTTTTTATCCCCGATTCTCGGCGTGGTCAATCTGAGTAACTTTTACAACAATTTTGCCGATTTGTTTTTAAGTGCGGCGATCGTCTTGTTCATGATCGATCTCGTTTTTTTCGAGCCAAAGCGGACGAAAAGAAAGGAAACCATTCATGAAACGGACGATTGAAGTTTCTATGGATCACGAAAGTGATCGACTCGACCGTTATCTTCATACATGCGTCATGCCGGAGGAAAGCCGAAGTCATATTCAAATGCTTATTCGTTCAGGCCACGTGACGGTCAATGGAAAACGTGTCAAAACAGGGTATGCGCTTAAAGCAAACGATACGATCGAAATCGAAGCGATCGAACCGGAAGACCTCGATTTAAAACCGATCGATCTCGCGCTCGAAATCATCTATGAGGATGACGATCTGCTCGTTATCAACAAACCGGAAGGGCTCGTCGTACATCCGGCCGAGAGTCATCGTGGACCGACGCTCGTTCATGGATTGCTCTATCAATCGAAAAACCTGTCATCGATCAATGGTGTCATAAGACCGGGAATCGTACATCGGATTGATAAGGACACGAGCGGTCTTTTAGTCGTAGCCAAGCACGATCGAGCGCACGTTTTACTCAGTCAGGACTTGGGCGAACATCGAATCACCCGAAAATATATTGCGCTTTGTTACGGGCATTTCAAGGAAACGAGCGGAACGATCGATGCTCCGATCAAAAGGCATCCGAAAAACCGTTTGAAAATGGCGGTTCTCGAAGGCGGAAAACAGGCCGTAACACATTTTGAAGTCGTGGAAACATACCAGGACTACACGTTGATTCGCTGTGCACTCGAGACCGGCCGAACCCATCAAATTCGCGTACATATGGCCTACATCGATCACCCGCTCGTCGGGGATCCCTTATACGGCCCGCGCGATCAAAAAGGTGATACGGGACAGTTTCTGCATGCCTATGAGCTTTCCTTCACGCATCCGATTAAAAAAGAGCATATGACGTTTACCGTCGATATGCCCGAATCATTTAAATCATTTCTTGCCCGAATCAGGTAAGATTTTGTTTGGTTATGTTTTTGAAGTTCATCTTGGCGATCAGACTCAGTTTCACCAAGCCGAATCGATCATATACGCTTTTGGCCAGAACGTCGACTTCCTTGCTAGCCCCTTTGATGATCGTGATGTCGAGTTTACGTTCATATTCTCTGATTTTTACTAAAAACGCGTAACGAGCAATAATCGAAGCAGCCGCGACACTCAAATGGATCTGTTCGGCACGAACGTGGAAATCGACGTTTCGATGGATGAGCGTTTCATCCTTGACGTAATTGAAATAGAGTTGCGGTGTGCAGAACTGATCGATGATTACCGGCACCTCGTGGTCGAGTTTCGAGGTCGTCTTGATGATGGCCTGATTGTGAAGGAGTGCTTTAATCTTGTTAAGATTGTAGCCTTTGGCAACGAGGGCGTTGTACTTCTTAGGTGGTAGAATGAGCAGCGAATGGATGACGCGCTTAGCGATTTTCGGTGCCAAATGGATGATTTCTTTATCCTTGATGTTCTTTGAATCGCGAACGTTTAGACTTTCAAGGAAGGCGATATCCTTTGTGTTTACGTGAGCTGCACAAACGACGATCGGTCCGAATACGTCACCGGTTCCCACCTCATCGGAACCAATAGCCTCGTAATCCTCGCGTTTGAGATGTTTTTTGATTTGAACGAGCTCATGCGTGATCTCTTCGCCTTGCAAGTAGACCTTGCCGGTTTTATAGCCGAATATGTTGATCTCGTTATGGACAGCATGAAAAAGAAGATAAGGGTTATGGTCCTCAATGAGATGATTCTTATAAACGCGGTTTAATGTTTCCAATTCACGATCATCGACAGAAATCGTATAGTGTTTCATGTTGTCACCTTCTTACTCTTATATCATAACATATTTTTAGCGATAAAGGATGTGAAACCCATGAGTTTTATGATAAAAACGCTTGAATTCGATCAAATTTTAACGAAGGTCAGTGGCTACGCCAAGACCGAGCGTATCAAAAGAGAAATACTCGAACTTCTTCCCTCGACAGATCTTTTGAGCATCGAAAGATCTCTTCAAGAATGTGTCGATCTTGCCAGTATGCACATACGTCTTGGCCATATCCCACTAATCGATGATTTCGATATCCATCAGTTGCTTCAATATGCCAAAATCGAACGCGATTTCAACATGAAGGAACTGCTTATGATACGGCTATTTTTGAGTATGGAAAAGGACGTTTTGAGTTACTTCCGGGAAGCCAAACGACTTGAAATACCTCTTCGATCGATCAACCCCTATTTCGAACGGATGCATGACCACAAGTCGATACTCGACTATTTGCGCAAGAAGATGGACGAAGATGGATTGATCTATGACGATGCAAGCCCCGAACTCTTGAAAATACGTAAAGAGATGCACCGGTATGAAAAGAGTTTACAGGACAAACTGCAAAAACTGTTGGGCGATTTGAGCGCATATCTAAATGAGAACGTCATCGTCATGCGAAACGATCGCTTTTGTCTGCCCATCAAGGATGCGTATAAAAACAAGATCAAGGGCGTCATCCATGACCTTTCCGCAACCAAACAGACGGTATATATCGAACCGGACCAGACACGAGCGATTACAGCCAAACTCGAGAGTCTAAAAATTGCTGAAGAAAATGAGATACGAGCGATCATGAAAGCTATGACGCGATTGATTCAGGAAGCGAATCAAAGCATCATCGAGAATCTCGACCTGTTTTTGGCATGCGACTTCATTTCAGCAAAAACGTGCTATGCGGAAAGCATTTCCGCCAACAAACCACGACTCAATGACAAACAGCGCATCCACCTGATTAAGGCACGTCATCCGCTCATCGATCCGCACGAAGTCGTGCCGATTGATGTCGAGATCGATGAATACAAGCGGACATTGCTCATTACCGGTCCGAATACAGGGGGTAAGACGGTCGCTTTGAAAACGGTCGGACTCATGGTGCTCATGGTTCAGTCCGGACTTCTTGTTCCCGCGCATGAGGAAAGCGAACTGTCCGTTTTCGAACACGTCTTCGCCGATATTGGCGATGAGCAATCGATCGCACAGTCACTTTCAACGTTTTCCTCGCACTTGACGAAAATCGTCTACATGCTCGAACACGTAACAGACCGTTCACTCGTTTTACTCGATGAAATCGGTAGCGGCACGGATCCCAATGAGGGGTTCTCTCTCGCGATTGCAATTCTCGATGCCTTTCGTAAGAAAAACATTCGAATGATGGTGACGACACACTATTCCGAGCTCAAGAGCTATGCCTACGAAGAGGAGTACATGGCGGTGGCCTCGGTTGCATTCGATAAGAAGACGCTCAAGCCGCTTTACTACCTTCAGATGGGGGCGACGGGCTCTTCACATGCGTTTTTGATCGCGCAGCGACTCGGACTCGATGAAGCGGTCGTCGATGAAGCGAAACGGATTCATAGCGGGCGACAGACGGATCTCGCGCGCGTCATGGAAAAACTGAGCGATGAAATGGGTTACGTCGAACAGCAGAAAAAGACATACATGGAAGAACTCGAAAAGACCAAGTTGGCCAAAAACGCTTACGAGCAGGAAATGCGCGTTTTGAACAAGGAACGCGATCATGTGATTCGTGCGGTTCGGAAGAAAGAAGAGGAAAAATGGCAGAAGGTTATTCAGGATGCCGAAAAACTTCTCGATGACCTGCAAAAGAAACAGCACGTAACCAAGCCCGAGTTCGCCGATCTCAAGCATCGGATTCGTATGACCGACGAACATTCGGAAGAAACCGTTTCACAGGATAGCCTCGGTATCGGTGATGACGTTTTCATCATACCCTACCAACAGTACGGTAAGATCATTGAAAGCAAAAACGACCGGTATCGCGTCGTTTTTGGGAAATTTGATTTGACCTTTCAAGCGAGTGAATTAAAAAAAGAACAGAACAAACCGTCTGAACGTGAACCGAAAAAACGAGTAAGCACCGGCGGTGCAACCCCGGCAAGACGCGCCCCATTCGAACTCGATCTTAGAGGATATCGCTACGACGAAGTCAAACCGGCTCTCGATGATGCCATCGATCAAGCACTGCTTTCCGGTACACATTCGTTTCGAGTCATTCATGGTTTTGGCAGTGGTGCCGTTCGAAACGCGGTCCATGACTATATCAAAAGGTCCGATTTCATCAAAAGTCATCGGTTCGGTGGTGAAGGCGAAGGTTTGAACGGAGTAACGATTATTACGTTGAAATAGTGCTTAACACTTGAATTTCTAACGGTCAGCATTTATAATGGGGGTAGTCTAGAATATGAAAGAAATGAGGGTTTTTTAATGACTGAATACCAAGGACAACCTTTTGAGGAAGTAGTTGGCAAGCAAGGACTCGTCGTCATTCAATACTATGCGGTGTGGTGTGGTCCCTGCCAGATGCTGAAACCCGTGCTCGAAGATCTCAGCAATGACATGAGTGACACGGATTTTTATCGCATCGATATCGATCAGTTCAGACAACAAGCGATCGATGCTGGCATCCGTAGCGTACCGACCGTTGTTCTCTACCGTGATGGAGAAGAGGTCGCCCGTCAAGCCGGCTATCAACCGAAAGAGCGAATCGCCTCTTGGATGACCCAATTCAAGTAATCGGTTGTGATAATTAAAGCACGCACGTGCTTTTTTTATTGTTTTTTCGTATAATAGTAGGGGTGAAGGATATGGATGGTTTTCTCTTGATTGACAAACCGCGTGGTATTACGTCACATGACGTCTGTTATCGCATAAAAAGAAAATTCGGCGTGAAGCGCGTCGGACACACGGGAACGCTCGATCCTTTTGCGCGTGGTCTTATGATTTTGACCATCGGGAAAGCCACGAAATTGAGCCATCTCTTTTTTGGTTTAGACAAGACCTATGTCGCCCAAATGGTATTAGGACGACACTACGATACGCTCGATACGACCGGTAATGTCATCGATGAAAAGCCTGTTCGCGTAAAACCGAGCGAGGTCAAAGCCAGTATCGAATCTTTTTTGGGTACCTATCAACAGTTGCCGCCGATGTATTCGGCCATCAAACACCAGGGAAAACGACTCTATGAACTCGCCCGAGAAGGTCAGGATGTCGAACGGAAAACACGGGAAGTTTCGATTCGATCGATCGAACTGATCGAACACGCGGATCACAGCTATCGATTCGAAGCACGCGTGTCGAAGGGTACCTATGTTCGGAGCCTGGCTTTGGATATTGCCGCGCGAATCGACGAGTTCGCCGCTTTGGATCAATTGTGCCGTACGTCGGTTGGGGCCTATCACGTCGATCAAGCAAAAAGAATCGAAGATGTTGAACCCGAGGATTTGATCACATTACAGACGTATTTCCAGGATTATCCCCAAATCGTTTTATCGGACTATTTGATTCGTCTCGTTAAAAACGGTATCCGTCTCGATCAGCGCCAGACAACGACGACAAAGCCTTTTGTCGTCTGTAATCGACAAGGTGAGATGATCGCCTACTATGAACCGCACGGATCGGAGTACAAACCGATTTTAATCTTTTGAATCATTTTCAAGAAATCCATGGACGTCTACGTGAAACGAAATGACCATAGGACGTTTCAACACAAAGCAGAAAGGAGGCATACGTCATGAACAATCATGAATCGAGTATGCAAGATAAAAATGAAGATCATTCGCGCTGCCCATGATACGATTACAATCGAAGAGCCGATTACGCTTACGCTCGGTAACTTTGACGGTATACACCTTGGTCATCAGCGGTTGATCGATCGCGTCGTTTCCTACAATGATACGAGACACGCGCTCCTGACTTTCAGTCCGCACCCGCAGGCCGTTCTACGAAAAAATGTTTTTTACACGTTGATGAAACCGGAGGACAAAATCGCGCATTTGCAGGAATCGGGACTGGATTATTTACTCGTTATCCCTTTTACAAAGACCTTTTCAGAACTTGATGTTGAGGCGTTTATCGCCTTTTTGCAACGACTCTCTGTCACGCGTGTCGTCATCGGAAGAGATGCACGTTTCGCCTACCGCGGTCAAGGGACAGTTAAGGATCTCGAGGCGTTTTTCGAGGTAATCATCGTTGATGACATCGTTTATAACAGGACGCGCGTTTCAACGACATACATCAAGGACCTTTTGAGTCTGGCTGATCTTGGTGGGGCGCGCAAGTTGCTTGGCAGACACTATGAGATTAAGGGTCTGGTTGTTCCCGGAAACAACGTCGGAAAAAAACTAGGTTTTCCGACGGCCAATATTGACTTCGATCGCTATTTCATGCCGAAAAACGGTGTTTACTATGTCCGCGTCCGAATCGAGGGCACGTGGTATCACGGCATGGCGAACATCGGAAACAATCCGACGCTTAATTATACGGCTGAGAAAAGACTCGAAATCTATGTTCTTGATTTCAATCGTGAGATCTATGGTGTGAACGTGACCGTTCGCTTCCTGCACTATTTGCGGGCGGAAAAAAAGTTCGAAAGTAAAGAAGCGTTGATCACGCAACTGCAAGAAGACGAATCTTCCATACGAAAACTAACAATTTGACGTATTTATGATAAAATATAGAAGTAGAGAGGTGATGTCACATGAAACTGATCATCGCGATTGTTTCCAATGATGATGCGAATCGGGTTCAGAAAGCTCTAGTCAAAGAAAAGTTCTTTTCGACTCGACTTTCGACAACGGGTGGTTTTTTGCGTTCCGGCAACGTAACGTTTTTAATCGGTGTCAACGATGAAAAAGTCGCTCCCGCTCTGGAAGTGATTGAAGCCCACAGCAAGAAACGATCGAAGCTCGTACCGAATACCATCGTCAACGAGTTCGGTTCTTTTTCCGCCATGCCAATCGAAGTCGAAGTCGGTGGTGCGACCGTGTTCATCATTACGGTCGATCAGTTCGTCAAGATTTAGTACTTGCATTGTTAAAAAAACGTGGTACAATGAAAAGGACGCCAACAAGGATTCAGGAGTGCCGACCGAATCTTTAGTTACGCGAAGGAGGAAAGAAAACATGGCAATAAGCAGTGAAAAGAAAACCGAGATCATCAAGGAGTATGCGATACACGAGGGTGACACGGGATCTCCCGAAGTCCAGATCGCAGTATTGACCTACTCGATCAACGATCTCAACAAGCATTTGAGCGAACATACGCACGATTTCCATTCACGCCGAGGTCTTTACCGCATGATCGGACAAAGACGACGTCTGCTCAAGTACTTGCGTTCACGTGATGTCCAACGATATCAAACACTCATTCAGAAACTCGGATTACGTCGTTAGACATAAAACAGTCGACAAAAAAATCGGGGCCAGCGCCCTGGTTTTTTTATCGAATGAGACGATTTTCCCTATATCTGACTTAATTCTATACTTTTACCCGGTTTTATGGTAATATAGATAAGGTTAAAGAGAAGAATATGGAAAATATAAAATGAAGGAGATTTTATATGGAAAAAAGGATTTTCGAGACGACACTAGGCGGTAGAGTACTACGTGTTGAAATCGGCGAAGTCGCCAAGCAAGCTGCTGGCGCTGCTTTGATTACTTACGGTGACTCTACAGTGCTAAGCGTCGTTGCAGCGAGAGAAGAACCCTCAACAATGAATTTCTTCCCCCTGATGGTCATCTACCAGGAAAAGCTCTATGCTGCAGGAAAAATCCCTGGAGGATTTCTCAGACGAGAAGGTCGGCCGTCCGAACACGAAACGCTCACATCGAGACTCATCGATCGACCGATCCGTCCGCTATTTCCCAAAGGATTCAAAAATGAAGTACAGATCATCAATACGGTTTTGAGCAGCGATCCCGATTGCAGTGCCGAAATGGCAGCCATGCTCGGATCATCGATCGTCCTAGGACTTTCCAGGTTACCCTTCGAAGGACCTATGGCCGGTGTTCAAATCGGACGCGTTCATGGTGAACTCGTCGTCAATCCGACACCCGAAGAAGTCGAGATGAGTGAGATTGATCTCATCGTCACGGGTACGAAGCACGCGATCAACATGGTTGAAGCGGGTGCGAAAGAAGTTTCCGAAGATGATATTCTCGACGCGATGCTTTTCGCGCACGAGGAAATTAAAAAACTCGTCTCGTTCCAGGAAACGATCTATCAGGAGCTCGGCCAAGAGACGATGGAATATGAAGTCTTTGAAGTAGAAGACGATGTGCGAAAAGATGTCGAAGCCTATGCCAAGTCAAGATTGATCGAAGCCGTTTCAATTCCGGAAAAACTCGAACGAGGCAAAGCGATCTCTGATATTAAGGATGAGACAGTCGAACACTTCGAGGTCAAGGGTTTTTTCACGGACATCGATGGCGTTCGTGTGTTTGATGGAGATGCGCATAAAAACTATGTAAAACAGATCAAGGCCATTCTCGATGACATCGTCACCGAAGAAATGAGACGTCTGATTACGGTGGATAAAATTCGACCCGATGGAAGAAATGTCGATGAATTGCGTCCGCTTGACTCCCGCATTGATGTCCTTCCCAGAGCACATGGGTCCGCGCTTTTTACCCGTGGACAAACCCAAGCTCTTGGTGTCGTAACACTCGGTGCGCTCGGTGAGAACCAGATTATCGACGGCCTCGGTCTAGAAGACTCTAAACGATTCATGCTGCACTACAATTTTCCCGCTTATAGCGTTGGCGAAACGGGTCGCTACATGCATCCAGGACGTCGTGAAATCGGACATGGTGCGCTCGGTGAAAGAGCTTTGCTCAATGTCCTTCCTAATGAGGAGGAATTTCCTTATACGATACGCATCGTGTCGGAGATTCTCGAATCGAACGGATCATCGTCACAGGCCACGATCTGTGCGGGTTCCATGGCTTTGATGGCCGCTGGGGTACCGATCAAAGCACCCGTTGCCGGAATCGCCATGGGTTTAATCATGAATGGCGAGGATTACGCGATTCTAACCGATATTCAAGGTATGGAAGATCATGAAGGTGACATGGATTTCAAGGTCGCTGGAACTGAAAAGGGTATTACAGCGCTACAAATGGATATCAAGATTAAAGGGATTACCAAAGATATTTTGAAAGAAGCGCTTGCTCAGGCCCGACAGGCACGTCTCGATATTCTCGCCCACATGAAGCGCGTCATTCCTGAAGTACGTCCGGAGTTGTCGAAATATGCGCCTAAGGTTAAAATGCTTCAGATTAAACCTGAAAAGATTCGCGATGTCATCGGTTCCGGCGGGAAGATTATTACTCAGATCATTGAGGATAACAACCAGGTCAAGATCGATATCGAACAGGACGGTCGCGTTTTCCTCATGCACATGGAAACGAAATGGATCGAAAGTGCCGCACAACGCATACTTGACCTCGTACGTGAACCCCTCGTTGGTGAAATCTATGAAGGTATTGTAACGCGCGTCGAACGTTTCGGATGCTTCGTCCAGCTTTGGCCGGGAACCGAAGGACTCGTACACATATCCAGGCTGGCCCGCAAGCGGGTTGAAAAAGTAACGGATATCGTCTCGGTTGGTGACCAGATCATCGTTAAATGTATCGGGATCGACGAAAAGGGTCGGGTCGATTTGTCGCGAAAAGATGCGTTGTCAAGCGACCAAAAGTAAATCTGTTTAGACATTAAAAACGTAGACAAAAGAACAAAAGAGTGATACAATAGTATATGGCAAAACACAGCATGAATGAAAGGAGTCTATTATGAAACTATCCCTACGAACCGAAAAACTCAACCGTGTTCGTGCACAACAGCTCGTTCCGGGTGTCATGTATGGTAAATCGATCGATTCGGTTTCCGTACAGACCAACGATAAGGATATCAAGGATGCTTTGAAGAACTACGGAAAGAACATGACTTTCCAAGTCGAACTTGATGGTGAAGTCCATAACGTCTACATCAAGAAGATCCAATCGAATATCCTCAAGCCACAGGAAATCGTTCACTTCGATCTTCATTGCATCTCGGCTACGGAAACGATTACGGCACAAATTCCAATCGTGATCATTGGTAAAGAGAAATTCTATCAGACACAAGCTTACCCACAAGAAGGCTTGAGTTCGATTGAAGCCGAATTTACGGTAGGAAACGGTATGCAAAATATTGAAATCGACATTTCCAAGATGGAAATCGGGGATGCGATCCATGTCAAGGATCTCGAACTCAATGAGAACATTACGATTAAAGACGATCCCGAAGACATGATTGTCGTCATCAAGGAAGCAAGTATGGAAGAAGAAGTAGAAGAAGATCTCGATGAAGATCTTGCTGAAGGTGCCGAAGAAGAAGACACCGCAGAAGAAAGCGAAGAATAAGGAAAAGGCGCACGAAAAACGTGCGCTTTTTTGTTTTTTCATGATAATGTTTGAGTTCTGTGTTATAATGACCTGTGTCAATGGAAGGTGGCCGAGCTCGGTTTATCCGAGTTAGGAAAGTCCATGCTAGCACATCCTGTGAGGGATGTAGTGTTTGTGCCTAGGGAAACCATAACCTAGGGTACGAGCAATCGTAACGGCAGTGCGATCACCTACGGGCGACTATGGTGAAAGCAGAAAAACGTGCCACAGAGACGAGCTGTCTGGAAACAGGCGGATGAAACGCGGTAAACCCCTCAAGCTAGAAACCCAAAATATGGTAGGGGCACACGTAGAGACGAAACGAAGTCGAAGCGTGCTACGGAAGTAGAGATCAATGGCCACACCCGCGGCGCGGGTACAGAACATGGCTTATGCACATTGACACAAATAAAAGGGCCCACTGGGCTCTTTTCGATAGGATGATGTTATGATTTACCAAAGAGACGATGCCCGGATTTATTACCTTGAAATCGGAAGTGGACCACCGCTTGTTTTTTTGCATGGCAATGGCGAAGATCATCGAATCTTTATGGAATTGGCGGCAACTTTGAAAGATTCATTCACGCTCTATCTCATCGATAGTAGAAATCATGGCTCAAGCATAAGCGCCAGTGCTTACTCTTACTTCGCCTGTGCCGAGGATATGATCGGTCTGCTCGATTCACTTGGTTTGCAGAACACCTTTCTTTTCGGCTTTAGCGATGGGGGAATCATCGGTCTTATGATCGCGATCGAGCGGCCCCGACTGTTATCCGGCTTGATCATTGCGGGAGCAAATCTCAATCCGCAGGGCTTAAAAAAGAGTTGTCGTCAAGCGATCAATCGTGATTATGACGCCTATCACCGGTCTTCGGACTTGTTGATGCTCAAAGAACCGAACATAAAAAAAGAGGAGCTTATGACCATAAGCATCCCGACGCTCGTTCTAGCCGGTGAACACGATGTGGTACATCGTGCCCACACGTATTCGATCGCAAGACATCTTCCCCATAGCAAACTTTTAATTCTTAAAGACTGCGATCACGCAAACTATATCTGCCACACATCTCGCTTAGGTGATGTAATACGTACATTTATCGCGGACAACACGAAATCAAAAGGCTCCAAGACCTCGAATGACGATGAAAACGATGTATGAAACATAGAGCGCAATAAGAATGATGCCTTCTCTTCGAGAAATCGTCAGTTTCGTGTATGCGAACACAAATACGGTCAAAGTGATACCGATGACAATGATCATATCGAAGATGACTTCAGGGCCTAAACCAAGCGGAACGACGGTACCGGAAAGGCCGACAACAAAAAGCGTATTGAAAATATTAGATCCGACAACGTTACCGAGTGCAATCTCGTTTTCCCCCTTGCGGGCGGCCATGACGGACGTCACGAGTTCGGGAAGAGAAGTACCGAGTGCGACGACACTTAAACCCACGAGCGTGGTTGCTTTCGTAACGCTCACATCAAAGGTTGAAACGATCCATTGAATCGAAATGTATTCCGCGCCGGTCGTTACGAGATAACCACCCGCAGAGACGCCGATGATGCCGATCAGAAGGAGTGCAATCGCCTTTTTGACATTCACGACCCTGATGTCTTCGATCTGATCGGGATCTTTCGGTGTACGGAACATGTGATACATGTAAAAGCCGAAAAAAGCCAAAAGAATGAGCGCCTCGAATCGGGCAATCTCATGATTCGCTTGAAAAAAGAGTGCAAAAACGAGAATCAGAACCGTCGTAACGATCAGAAAGGGAAACTCTTTTCGGATCATCGTTTTTCGAACAGCAACCGGCATAACGATCGCGGTGAGACCCAGAATCAACGTGAGATTGGATATATTCGACCCGATAATGTTTCCCATTGCGATATCGGCGGTAATGCCCTGTTGACGAGCGGATATGGATGCCGCAAAACTGACAGCCAATTCTGGGAGTGACGTTCCAAAGGCGACGAGCGTTAAACCGATGATCAAGGGGGAGACATTGAACTTACGAGCGATCGAACTCGAGGAGACGACGAATAAGTCCGCGCCTTTGATCAAAAACACGAATCCAATCATTAGAAAGAGAACATGGAGCAGTATTTGCATGGATCTAAACCTTTCCGCACGTATAATAGAGAAATCGATGTGCAAAATATCAAATCTTTTTATATTCAACTAGACACATTTTAACACATGAATCGCAAGCGCACAAGATGGAATGTTTATATCCGTTCGTCTTATGTTTCCTTACTTGACAAAACTGAGAAAAACGTGTATTCTATATCCATCATCAGCAGTAGAAGGATGACCAAAACCATAATGGAAGAAAGCAACAGTACTAAGATCGAAGATCCGTTATACCCGTATGACACAAACCGAGCCAACGGCGCGTTTTTTAGCGTCGTTTTTTCTTTAGACAAGGAGGAAACACCGTGATCTTTCTGATCTTTTTCTTCGTATTGATACAAATGGTTTTCACGATGTCGGAAATCGCCATGATCGCGATGAGTAATCAGCAGCTCGAACATGATGCGCAATCGGGCAATAAGAAAGCCCAGCGCGTCGAAGCCTACAAGAACAATCCTCGACCCTATTCGACAACAGCCCGAATAATGAGCACATTCTCAATCATGGGAAGCGGTGCTGTTTCCTATGTGCTCCTTGAACGGTCACTCGGTCAAAGGGGTCTTGTAATCGATATACTCATCGTTACTCTTGCCGTCTTGATTCTTTTGTTCGTTCACGTATCATTTGGACAGATCATCGCTCGCAGGCTTGCCCGTAAGTATAGCCACGCCTTCGGTTACGGACTCGTTGGAATCATGACGTTTACGAAACATATATGTCGCCCCATCGTTTTTTTCGTGACATGGTTTGCCGGGGCATTGGGGCGTATCTTTGTACTAAATCCTTCGGATGAAACGCGCAACATGACCGAAGAAGAGATCCGCATGATCGTCGAAGCCAGTGGGAATACGGGCGTGATCGATGAGGATGAACGGGAAATGATCCATAATATCTTTGACTTTGATGATACGGAAGCTGCGGATATCATGACCCATCGTACCGAGATATCATCGCTCGATGTTCGGTCGACCAAAAAGGAAATTATCGAGTTTGTCGTCACGGAACGTTTCACCCGCTTCCCCGTTTTCGAAGATAACATCGATCAAATCGTCGGTACCCTCCATGTCAAGGACCTCTTGAAATATTTGGATCAGTCCGTCGATCACATCGATCTTCGCTCGATCCTCAGAAAGCCGTATTTTATTCCGGAATCGAAAAATGTTCGGGAATTGTTCAAAGAGATGCAACGGGAAAAGAACCATATCGCCATCGTAATCGATGAATATGGTGGAACGGCCGGACTCATTACCATTGAAGATCTCATCGAAGAAATCGTCGGTAACATCTTTGACGAATACGATGAGGTCGAAGAAGAATGGATCAAAATCAATGATCGACAATACGAAGTCGCTGGTCTTATGAACATCGATGACCTCGAGGACCTGCTAGGAATCGGTCTTCCGGTCGACGACTACGATACGTTGAGTGGTTTCATTCTCGGTTTTCTCGGGCGAATTCCGAATCATGGTGAGGGCGTTTCGTTTGCCTACAACAATCATCATTTTGAAGTTTTAAAATATGAAGATCAGATCATTGCGAGCGTTCGCATTACGAAACTCGAGCAGGAAAAAATCGATGACTGATCGATACGGAGAACACGCGCATGGATAGACAGGACCTTACGTTGACGCTTGTTTTGATAGGATTGATCACTTTATCAGCGTTTTTCTCATCAACGGAAACAGCTTTTTCATCGGTCAATCGTATCAAGTTGAAAAATCTCATACAAAACGGCAATAAAAGAGCGATACATACGCTCGTTCTCGCAGAACGGTTCGAGCGCGTTTTGATTACCATTTTAATCGGGAACAATATCGTCAATATCGCAGCGGCTTCGATTTCGACCTTTCTATTCGTCAAGCATTTCGGAAACCCAGGAATCACATTGTCGACAGCTGTTATGACGACGCTCGTTTTGATCTTCGGTGAGATCACACCGAAGACGATCGCGAAAGAGATCCCCGAGTCCTATGCTCTTGCGGTTACGCCGATTCTCACCGTCGTCATATGGAGTCTAATGCCGCTCTATATCGTATTCGCTGGCATACAGAGGTACATGCGTCGTGTTTTTACCTTGAACAAGGAAGCGTCGATTACCGAAGACGAACTGTTGACCTACGTTGACGAAGCGGAAGAAGAAGGTCAGATCAACGCCAATGAGCGACAACTGATCAAGAGTGTCATCGATTTCGATGACCTCAAGATCGAAGATATTTTCACTCCCCGTGTCCACGTGATCGCGATCGATCGCGACGATGACAACGAGAAGATCATCCAGGCTTTCCGCAAGACCGGCTATTCCAGGCTCCCAATATATGAAGAGGATATGGATCACATCGTCGGTATCATCAATCATAAGGACTTCTATCATCAGGTCATATATGAAAAGCAGCCTCTCGATAGCATCATTCAACCCGTGGTTTACGTGACCGAATACATGCGTATTTCCAATCTGCTCGCTTTGCTTAGACAAAACAAATCGCATATTGCCATCGTCAAGGATGAATTTGGTGGCACGCTTGGTGTCGTCACCATGGAAGACATTTTGGAAGAACTCGTTGGTGACATCTGGGATGAACACGATAAGATCGTCGAACATATCATCAAGATTACGGAAGATACGTATCGTGTTCGAGGCGATACCAATCTCGATGATTTCTTCGAACTCGTCGGTCTCAAAGGAGATTTCGACTACGCGACGGTCAACGGCTGGGTCATGGACGAACTCGATCGTATTCCGGAACCGGGTGATGCATTTCGTTTCGAACACCTCGAAGTCACTGTAACACAGGCAAACGAGAAGCGAGTTCTCGAGGTGACGATTAAAGTGTTGCCCACGGAAAAAGAAGAAGAAGACAAATAAGCAAAAGGGTTCGAATCGCT
>CAYUIK010000054.1:0-5100 GCA_964444805.1 uncultured Acholeplasmataceae bacterium
TTCTTTTTGTCCATGCCCAGGTAGGCATGGGCTTTTTAAATTGCAAAGGAGAACGCATGAAGAAATTTTGGCTTATCGCAGTTTTTGTTATGGGATTGACGCTCATCTCTGGGTGTAGCGAGGTCGATCCAAGTGAAGACGATCAAACGATCAAAGTTGAGGTCAAGAGCGTTTCCGATGACGTGCTCTACCACGAAACACTCGTCGTTTCCGGGGAACCGGAACACGTCCTCGATGTGTTGGATGAAAATATCAATCTCGACTACACGGTTTCCGAGTATGGTGCTTTCGTCAAGGGTGTGGAGGGTTATTATCCGCTTGAAACCGATGTCTCATACAACTATTACTATCAGATACTCGTTGACGGTACGGCGAGTGATGTCGGTATCGATGGCATCGATTACGTCGACGGCATGACGATCACGTTTCTCGAGACGACGATGCTCGATGCCATCGATCAAATGGTCGACCAGGTCATCTATCGCTTTATCGATGAACATCTCTCGACCTATGTCAACGATGAAAACGTTCATCATTATGTCATCATGGCTCTTCACCAGTTGATGAAATCCGGGTATGTCACCCTCGACTGGTCGGATTTGATCGAAACGGACGTAAAGATCGATCTCAGTGTCGAAACGATTGCCGAAACATTCAAAACGGCAATCTACGAAAGGGCTCGATCCTTGAATACGCAAGACACGCTTGCGGCTATGGAATCGTTTGAAGCGACCAATCACTATGATGCCGTTTCGCAGTCTATCGGACTTTCCATGCTCGGAAGCGATTCAGAGAAAAATGCTTTATTAAAGGATTTTCTCATTAACGATGAACCGCAGTTCATGGATCCGGATCTTGTCGGAATGATCTACTCGGCCCTTGGATTTTACCAAGAAGACCAAGACGTTTCATCATATGTCGAAACGATGAACGTCTATATCAACGAACAAACAAACGAACAGGGAATCGTTTCCTGGGGAAACGCCAATTCCGCCTCCACCGCGCTCGTCATCATTGGGCTCGTTGCCCAGGGATATGATCCGAGAACGATGGATGTCGACCTGATCGAAGCTCTACTCGGATATGAAGTTGAAGGCGCATTCAAATGGAAGCCTACCGAAGAAGAAGCGGACATGGCCTTTTCGACACCTCAGGCGTTCGCGGCACTCGTCAGCTACAAGTTGTATCGGGACACCTGGGAAAATCCACCATTCAATCTTTTTGATTAAAAAAAGTTTAAGGAAAATGCTATGAAAAAAACGGCCATCAAAATGATGATTACAGGCGTCGTACTCGCGCTGTCCTATCTGTTCATCACGGTTTTCATGGTCGACAATCAGGCCGTAACGGATGGTACGATTGACCTTGAGATCATCGATCAGGACGAAACCATGATCTATACGGGTGCACTGTCCTATGAAAAGGGCGATACCTTTTTCGATGTCCTTGACAGACACTTCGAACTCACGTGTGCGACACGTACGTACCAAGCGGATCCGACGTGTTCCCATACGTTTCACGGTATCACCTATCAGGGTCACGTCGTCCTTGGTATAAAAAACGATGATTTCAATGTGATGACCGATTGGCGCCATACGTTTCTCGGGATCGAACTCTTTGATGGCGAAACATACGTGTTCGCCACGGAAGGCATTTCGAATCTGCCATATGAAGACTATGTGGGCGTACGCATCACCGTCCGCGAAGCGAGGGAGGGAAACGCATGAACCATGTCCATCGTACGATCAAGGATGTCGTCTTGGTTTCGATCTGCGCATCCGTTCTTTTCGTGCAACAACTCGCACTCGCATTTTTGCCGAACATTCAGTTTACCGTCATGCTGGTGATTCTCTATACGCGCATGCTCGGTTTCAAAAAGACGTCGTTGATTATTTTGGTTCATGTCATCGCCGTTAACCTTTTTTCGCCAATGGGACCGACTTTGCCGGTATTTTTCCCAGCCATGCTGATTGCCTGGATGATCATTCCGATAACCCTGACCACGATCTTTAGAGGTATCCGAGGCACGCTTTCTCTTTCGATTTACGCGTTCTTTTACGGGTTCGTCTATGGTTGGGTTTTTATTCCCTTCGCGATCTTTTTAACGGATGCTCCGTTTCTACCATACTTGTTGTCGGATCTACCGTTTGAAATCGTCATGGGTGTCAGCGGTTTTCTAACAACCTTTTGGCTTTATGAACCGCTTCAAACCGTCTTCAAACGGGAAAAGGCTGCTTTCTATCAAGATCAACCTTTAAAAGGCAAACACGTGCCTTTGTCATCTTAAAAATTCTATGTGAGCGGATACTTTTAACCGCTTTTTTACGTCTTGCACGTATACGAATTTGGATTACGTGATATAATCAGCATAAGAAGTTGCCACAGGCAATGAAGGAGGAAGTGAAATGAAGCGCATGATTATCGCGACCGATTCATGTTCGGATCTATCCGCTCAACAAGTGGAATCGATGGGTCTGAAGGTTATCCCTCTCTCGCTTGAGATGGAAGGTAAAACCTATTTTCACCATCCCGATGAACGCGAACTCGAAATCAAAGGGTTCTACCAATCGCTCAGAGAAAAGAAAGTAGCGGTTACGTCATTGATTAATGTCGGACAGTTTTTGGATTTTTTCGAACCGATTCTAAAAGAAGGACACGACATTCTCTACATCGGATTCTCATCGGCGCTCAGTGGGACGTTTCAATCGGCTCAGATCGCGGCGCGTGAACTGAAAGATAAATATCCCGACCAAAAACTTTTAACGATCGACTCTCTTTCGGCATCCGCCGGACAAGGTCTTCTTGTCTGGAAGGCATACGAAGAAGGTAAAAAGGGTCGCACGATCGAAGAGGTCGCGAAATTCGTCGAAGAAACGAAACTCAAAATCTGTCATCTCTTTACGGTCGCCGAACTCGGTACACTCAAACGAGGTGGGCGTTTAAGCAGTACGGCCGCCTTTGCCGGTACGCTCCTTAAAGTCAAGCCGATTCTACACGTAAGTGACGAAGGCAAACTCGTCCCGCTCATCAAAGTAAGAGGACGCAAATCATCACTGGCCAAAATGGTCGATTTAGTTACCGAATGCATCGAGAAACCAAAGGATCAGACGATGATCATCTCTCATGGGGATTGTCTCGAAGAAGCACAGCAGGTCGGTGACATGATCAAAGAACAAACGAACGTGAAAGAAATAATCTATAATGTGATCGGTCCGATTATTGGTGCACATTCCGGACCCGGTACGATCGCGGTTTTCTTCGAAGGCAAGAAACGATCGATCGAACATCAAGGCTCTTGAACAGAGCCTTTTTTCTATCCGAGAGGTCGCTTGACGGTCAAAGTGTTATAATGTGAGTAACACGTTATGTAAGGAGTGATCGATATGAATCGCATATTTGCAGCACAAAAAACGTTTTTCCGAACCGATCAGACAAAATCCTATGAATTCAGACGAAAACAGCTCGTTAAGTTACGCGAGACGATCATCGAACACCAGGATGAAATCGAACAGGCCTTGTACGCGGACCTTCATAAATCAGCGTTTGAGGCGTACACGACGGAAGTAGGGTTCGTCTTAAAATCCCTGTCAATCGCTTTGAAAAAGCTCAAAAAATGGATGAAGACCAAGCGCGTTAAAACACCCTTCTATCAAGTCGTTACCGCATCATACATTCAGCCCGAACCCTATGGGAACACGCTGATCATCGGACCCTATAACTATCCCTTTCAACTCGTGGTCGAACCGTTGATCGGTGCGATTGCCGCGGGTAATACGGTGATCATTAAACCGAGCGAGTTCACAGTGGAAACGGAACGCGTGCTTAAAAAGATGATCAACGAAACGTTTCCTGAATCTTTTATTCACGTAATCACGGGTGATCAGACGGTGACCTCGTCCTTGTTGGATGAGCCCTTCGACTACATCTTCTTTACCGGAAGCACGCGCGTCGGTCAGATCATTTACCGAAAGGCGAGCGAACACTTGACGCCTGTGACCCTCGAACTCGGTGGGAAGAGTCCGACAATCGTTGATCGATCGGCGAACCTCAGGGTTGCCGCGAGACGTATCGTTTTCGCGAAGTTTATCAATGCCGGTCAGACCTGCATCGCACCCGATTATGTATACGTCGATGAATCGGTTGAAAAAGCCTTGATTGAAGAACTGAAGAAAGCAATCGATTCCTTCTATGTGAACGACAACGACCTCGCACACATCGTTAATGATCGACATTTTGAACGCCTACAAAAACTGATTGATCCGAGTAAGGTCGTCTATGGAAATGTTATCGATCCGAAAACAAGACGCATAAGTCCGACGATCATGGGTAATGTGGTCTGGGAAGACGCCGTCATGAAAGAGGAAATATTCGGTCCTATTCTACCCATCATGACATTTACGAAGATTTCGGATGTGATCGAAGTGTTAAAAACAAAAGAAAAGCCACTCGCGCTCTACCTCTTTTCCCAAGATCAGTCGGTCGTAGACGCATGCTTCAATCGTCTGTCGTTTGGTGGTGGTGCGATCAATGACGCCCTCATGCATGTCAGCAATCCCAATCTGCCTTTTGGTGGTGTCGGTAACAGTGGAATCGGAACGTATCACGGCGTATATAGCTTCAAGACGTTCTCACACATGAAGAGCTATGTCAAGAAGCGCGTATGCATAGATCCGCCCATTGCCTATCCGCCCTATACCAGGAACAAGGAACGCATGATACGAAAAATTCTAAAATAAAAGGAGCGTACCCGATCGATCGGGTACGCTTTTGATTATGTGAAAAATTTGACATTTGGTTTGAATTGCAAATGATTTGAAATCGAAGTAATTGTTCAATAGAATGGAGGTATCAAAATAGGAGGTTTAAACCATGAAGAAAACGTTTCTTTTAGTCACACTACTCGCTTTGGTATTTACACTCGTTGCTTGTACTGATCCGATTGAACCTGATGATCCTGAATTGGTTGACATCGTCGATACGGCCATCGCTACAGGAGATTTCGAAACGCTCGTCGCGGCACTCGTGGAAACCGAACTCGATGACGCACTACGAGCAGAAGGACCGTTTACCGTATTCGCTCCGAGCGATGATGCTTTCGCG
>CAYUIK010000055.1:0-21329 GCA_964444805.1 uncultured Acholeplasmataceae bacterium
GTTCGACTTCCGGTTCTAAGCGATCGTGTTCGAGTCCGATCATATCTTCTTGATTCGATTTGAGCAGGCGAACGGAATATATGTGAAAGAACGCAAAGGCAACGATAAATGGAATGAGTATGATCACGCCGACAACATATGGGCTATTGATTTTTCGCATCACGGTCCTCTATTTCTTGTGTTAATAAAGTATTTTTACACGTTATTATATCATAATTATCCCAGACAAACAAGATTCGACCGTCTGAACCATGAACCTTTTAACCTACGATCTGATGTCGGTTATGCGATCGCTTTTTGACGGTCGATTCGTGGTCAGAAGAAATCTCTTCTGTTTGAAGCGAGCGGTCATACGGGCTGAAACACCTGCAAAGGTGCGTGATCATCGTTAATCATCATAAGGGAGACGTTCAAATCTAGTGCCGCAACAAGCATGTAAAATACCCAATATCGGGTGGGTTTATCCATAAAATGACCGATATATCTATTAGCCATAAAACGCTTTATGAAGCTATATATGGATAAATACATATTCGTCATATCCTCCGATTCGATCATAGCCATGCTTCTCATTTGTCCTAACATGCCAAAAACATCTGATACCCGATAAAAGACTTTGGCGGTCTGGGTAATCTCGCCATGAACGATCGAGAACCTTTCGATCGGATATAAAACATTTTTTATCGGTCGTCGCTTTCGTTCGTGTTAAAGCGATCAATGAATCGAGCAGCATGTCGTCTAAGGCTTGATCATAACAAGGTGCTCGATGATGATGGCGTTGAGCGAATGGATGATGCCTTCAAAATAATCGAGTCGTGTTCGTTTGGACGAGGAAATGCCAACTTTTCATGAGGTCTCGTCTTGATCCGAAAAAAAGCCTCCAGATACTCTAGAGACTTTTTTTCGGGGTATGAGCGCTTCACGACCGAAGCGCAAGGACAAATGATGCATTTCTACGTTTCAATCTTACCAATAAAACGTGACAATCCTGTGACAAACCTTTGAAAACGCCTTAAGATATCCCCAAGAGCGCCCGAACATGATAAAATACTTATAAAGGAGTGATTCTTATGCGCCATGTCGTTTTAATCGTCGAAGATGAAGATTCGTTACTCAAGCTCATGCGGACCTACTATTTGAAAGCTGACTTCGATGTCCTTGAAGCCAAGGACGGTTTTTCGGCCCTTGAAATCTTCGAAAAAGAACGCATTGACCTCGTCATCTTAGACGTCATGCTCGAAAAGTCCGATGGTTGGAGCGTATGCCGAAAGATCCGCGAGACGAGTCAAGTGCCCATCCTCTTTTTGACGGCACGTAAAGAAGAAAGCGACAAGCTCTTCGGGTTTGAACTCGGAGCAGACGACTACATGACCAAGCCTTTCAGTCTCAAGGAACTCCTTGCGCGCAGTGAAGCGCTGATCAAACGGGGATCACGACCGAAAAGTGACATCAAGGATATCGGTTTGATCCGCATCGACCAAAACGCGCATCGCGTCTATGTCCACGAACAGGAAATCACTTTGAGCCCAACGGAATATGACCTTCTGCTCTATTTGGCCGAGCATCAAGGCAGAGCCTTAACGCGAGAACAACTCCTGATCAACGTCTGGGGCTACGATTACTTCGGAGATCTTCGTACCGTCGACACACATATCAAACGACTAAGAAAAAAGATTGACCCCCTCCCATATATTGAAACCGTTTTTGGTGTCGGCTACCGCTTCGAGGTGCCTTCATGAGACGATTCCCGATCTTCTATCGTTTCCTCATTTACTTCATCCTCAGTACGCTCATATTAATCGCGTTTGTCTATGTCATGCAGACGTCCTTTCTCCCTTCATTCTATCAGAATAGGCGGATCGAGCGAATGACCGCTGAGATCGAAGAACTCGATGACTTGGTCGGTGATGAAGAAATCGATGCGATTGCGAAACATACGATCGACCAGTTCCAAGCGACGATCACTTCCAAAATTACCGTCTATGCCCTGTCAGGCAGCGTACTCTACAATGAAGAATCCGCCGCACTCACTCCGGCGATTCTGCACGAGATCGACCAAGGTCTGCTTGAGCGCATCGTCTATGACGGAAGGATGCCCTATTTACGCCTCTACGTCCAAAGAGAAAACTATATCTACCGGCTCGAAGTGCCCCATCAGGACCTCGAAGAAACGCTTCGTGTCATGAACGATCTCTATGCCTATGTCGTTATCTTCGCCGTCGGTCTTTCACTTCTTCTCGCTCTGGCCTTTTCCCGTCAGTTTTCCCGACCTCTCGTTCGTTTGAACAGCATCGCCAAGGAAATGTCGAACCTCAAGTTCGACGTCGTCTGGCAGGAACGCAGACGCGACGAGATCGGCGAACTCGGAGACACACTCAACCATCTGACTCGTGAACTCCAGATGACGATCGAAAGACTGCAAACGGAACTCGCTCGGGAAAAACATTTAGAAAGTCTGCGCAAATCGTTCGTATCGACCGTGTCCCATGAACTCCAGACTCCATTGTCGGTCATCCTCGGCACGATCGAAGCGATCGAGGATGGCATGGCAAAAACGGAAGAGGATCGCGCGAAATACTTCCAGACGATCGTTACGGAAACAAAGAAGATCAGCAGGCTCGCCCATGACATGCTCGATCTGAGTCAACTCGAATCGGGCACCTTCAAGGTCGCTCGAAAACCCTTCGATTACCGGGAATTGCTCGAAGAGACCGTTGCTAAATTCAACCACATCAAACGGGAAACAACCAAACGCGTCAAGCTCATCTACCGGTCGAGTCACACGATACTCTCAGGTGACGTCAACCGAATCGAACAAGTCATGAACAACCTTCTTGAAAACGCCTTTGAACATGCCAATCCCGACACGTCGATCGATCTCACGGTTACCGATGAGCATGATCTCGTGACTCGCGTAAAAAATATCGGTCCGACGATCGATCACGACCATCTCGATGACATCTTCAAGAGTTTCTACAAGGGTAAAAGCAAGGGCACGGGGCTCGGTCTTTCGATCGTAAGACAGATCGTTTTATTGCACGACGGTTTTGTTCACGCGAAAAACGAGCGTGACGGCGTGTCCTTTGCAATACATTTTCCCAGAAAAATGGTCGATACGTGCGATACTTGCGTGTAGAAATTCCCATGATTTGTGGTATAATTTCCCTATATCGAAGGCAATTCTTACGCTCGAGGGAGGTTGATGCCCGTGCTCTACGTCATTCAGGTCAATACGTATTCGCTCATACTCTGTCTGATCATCTATATCAGTATGCTTAGAAATACGCCGAGCGAACACGAGAAACACGCATTTCTGCGTGTCATCGTGCTTCTTACGATGGCCAATCTCGCGCTTGACATCCCGAATATCCTTCTTGAAGGAAAAGAAGGAACGTTCGTTTCATGGCTGATCTATGTCGGCAATTCGATCGCCTACTTTCTCGTTGCCGTCACTGCGTTTTTTTGGTTCTTATACGTCGACTATTTCATTTTCAAGGATTCAAGACGGATCAAGCGGTTCCTCGGTTATCTGTTGATTCCGCTTGTGATTCATCTCGTTCTCCTCACCTTGAATCCTTTTTTTGATATTTTCTTTTCGGTTGATGCCAACAACAACTACGTCCGGGGATCGCTTTTCATCCTTCACGTGATCATCAGCTATTCCTATTTTCTTATGGCCTACATTCATGCGCTCAGACATCACGACAAACTGAGCAAACGGGATTTTTATCCGCTAGTCGCTTTTCCTTTCATTCCCGCAATCGGTGGGATCATACAAGTATTGTATTACGGCACGCTTCTCATTTGGCCTTCGGTTACGCTCGGACTTCTGATCATTCATCTATTCATGCAGACGCGACTCATATTGATCGACGCGTTGACTGAACTATACAATAAGCGGGAATTCAATAAAAAGGTATTCGAAATTACGAAACGAAAACCGAAAAACAACCAGTACGGTGGAATCGTCATCGATATCGACGACTTTAAAAGCGTCAACGACACGTATGGACATAGCGTGGGAGACGATGCTTTAAAGACCTTCGGAAATATTCTCGAAAAGAGTTTTGATGACAATACGTTTGTCGCCCGTATCGGTGGCGATGAATTCGCCGCCATCATGAAAACGGAAAAACTTACTTCACTTAAAGCCGTCATCGGCCTGATCGAAGAGAACGTCGAAAAACTCAATGAGACGAAACAGTTCCCCTTTTCCCTCTCCTTTAGTTACGGTGCTCGCATGTACGATCCGCACGACGAAAAGGACTTCAAATCGTTCATCGAAGCTCTCGATCAATACATGTATTCACATAAGAAAAGATGAAAGCGGTCCGCTTGTGCGCACCGCTTTTCCTTAGTCCTGTTGTTCGATGATGGTCACGACTTTTCTTCCGATGACACCGTCGACCGAGACACGAATGGTGACGTTACCAGCCTGAACCGCGGTCACTTCACCATCTGCGGTGATCGCTGCGACACCATCGTCAAGAAGGATCGTCCAGACGACGCGACGATACGTGGCACCCTCGGGCGTAATGACGATATCATAGGCAATCTCATCGCCAATGACGATCTCATCGGGTCCTTCAATGGCAACACTTTGGACTTTTTCCGTTATGATGACTTCTAGCGTCGCTTCCACTCCTCTGAGTTCTGCGACAATGACGACTGTTCCTGCCGCTTCCGCGATCATGAGACCGTCTTGGTTAATCGTCGCCTCCCCATCATCGGCGCGAATCGACCAATTGACATTGAGCGACTGGAGTCGTTCCGGCGTAATGATCGCCTGATAGCTCTTTTCATCGCCGACTTTGGCTTCGGTACTACCGGTAATCCGAATCGATTCGACCTCTTCGATCAATCCGCAACCGCCAAGCAAAATCAAGGACAGGATTAAAACGAAAATCAACATGAACGTTCTGTTATTTCTCATGATCTTCCTCCTGAAACTGCGATTTCTCCTTGTCTGATGCCATGTATGCAAGAAATGCGTCAACGACTTTAGGGTCATACATCGTATATTTACAACGAACAATTTCTTCGATTGCCTCCCGGCTCGTCAAGGCTTTGCGATAGGGTCGACCCGAAACCATGGCGTCATATGAATCGGCCACCATGACGATTCGAGCACCGAGCGAAATCTCATGTCCTTGAAGACCGCTTGGATATCCCTTGCCATCGAATCGTTCGTGGTGCTCATGAACGATTTTCGCGATCTTCTCGTAGCCCTGAACCTCGCGTAGAATCCGGTAACCGTAATCCGGGTGTCGCTTGATTTCTAGCCATTCGGCTTCATTCGGCTCTTCATCTTTGTTCAAAAGGCTGATGTCGAGGCTGACTTTTCCAAGATCGTGTAACAGACCGGCAAGTTTGATTCTTTTGACATCACGTTCCGATAGACCGAGGTTTAAGGCGATGCCTTGCGCGAGTTCACTAACGCGCTTCGAATGGTCGAGTTCACGCGAACTTTTTTGATAGAGCGTTTCCAAAAGCAGATCGATGATTTCCCGGTTCGTCGTCGAACCATCCAAAACCTTATTTTGAACCATCATGTCTTCGGCTTCTGCCATGGCCTTGTCAAATGATTTCTCACGGTTTTTAATACTGTAGCCAAATGAAATAAAGTATCGATTCTTTTCATCTTTTGTGGTGCGTATGCGTTCGATGATCTGATGGATATGAGCTTCAATGTGTTCTTTGGTATGACGATACGTGATGATCGAAAACGTATCGCCTCCCGTTCGAAAGACCATACCGTCGGTATCGATGGTTTCGACTAAGAGGTTCGCAACATCCTTGAGAATCGAGTCGCCATAGGCAAGGCCGAGTGCGTTGTTGAAGTGTCTAAGACCGTTGATATCACAGACGATGATCCCGTATGCTTCACGTTGGTGCTCTTCGACTTCCATGAAGGCATGGAGCGTCGTCCGTTTGAGGGCCGTGGTCAGACTGTCTTTGACGGTGAGTTCTTTGATGCGTTTTCGGTTCGCGAGCTCTTTCGTAACATCTTCTACGATGGCGATACCACCATTGACGCGTTTATCACGATCGAGAATCGGCGTCGCACTAATCCGAATATTGATGATCGTGTGATCGCTTTTACGCAATCCGCCTTCGAATACCCCCCGTTCACCTCGTAACGTCTTTTTGACGAGCGCACGTATGTCATAATTATTGATGTTCATGAGATCGCGACCGAGAAAACGTTCTCTTTTTTCTTCCGTCAACTCAAAGAAATACCGATTGGCGTAAGTAACACGTCCGGATTGATCCGCGATGACGATTCCAATTGGCGTATGGGCGGATAGCGTCTGATAGACGAGACGCATCTTTTCAATCTGACGCCGGATCTCGACTTCATCGGTGATATCCTGGTCGCTTCCGCGGTAACCGACCAATGAGCCGAGCTTGTCGAAGACCGGATACGCATTGGTCGAAAGGATGATGCGTCTACCGTCCTTGCGGATATTCTCATTGATCATATTTTTGATCGTATCGTGTTCTTCAAAGAAACTGAAAGCGAGTTCTTTGATGTTTTCGCGAATCTCTGGCGCCAATGAATCATAGAAATAGCGCTTGTCGATGACCTCCGAGGCCTCATAACCAAGAATGTCGAATACGTTTTCATCGACATACGTGTATTTCCCGTTCAAATCGACTTCGAAGGCATAGGTGCGTGCGTGTTTTCCGAGTTCGATATATCGTTCTTGTTCTTTGCGTTTTTGTTCGAGAGCGAGTCGGTCTTTCGTGATGTCTTTGACGGACATGATGACATAAGGTTCATCCGCTTGGAGCGTCGCCCGATAATAATCATCGGATACGGGGGAGCGGTAGTCGACAACGATTTTTTGTTTCGTTTCGATGACGCGATCGATCGCGTTGCGAAACTGTTTGGCATGATCGGGGTAGAACACCTCGTCGATCGAATGACCGATCAGTTCATTTTTCGGTTTAAAAAGACTCATGTCGTCTTTGACGAGAACATCGATAATTCGCATGTCCTTGATCAAAAAGACGAATCCATCGATCAGCAGGTGGTAGGATGCGTAAACATAACCTTCTTGTTTGGTGAAAGCCGTGTCATCGATGTAGACGAGAAATCCATTCGAACTCGCGCGGACCATCGTCTGATAGGTCTTACCCTGGCACGTGATGATGGTGTGCATGTTCTCGTGCGGTGTGCGACTTGCCTGATCGATGTGTGGGAGCAGCTGCGCAATGAAAAACTCGCTTTTCATGAAGTCGTCCTTTGAACCGAAGAGTTCGTTGAAACGACGATTCACGTGCCCGATCTTAATCGACGAATCGTGCAAAACGATGAGGTTCAAACAGGCAACCGGCGCGTGTTCAAGCAAATCTTGATAAGTCTTCTCCAATGTGAACTGCCCCCTATAACTTTTTATAAATTATACCATATGCTTATTGATTTGTCGTTATATCGACCCGTTTGAACCGAATATCACGTGTGTTTTGCGTTTTTTTTAGTTTTCGGTTATCTTTTTTACCTTATGTTTTGGATCTAGGACCGAATAAAAGTCGCCCATGATCATCGGGCGACACGTTGCATTGATCTGTTGATCGATCGAACGATCGATCATTTTCAGATATCGGATTTGATAAAAGCGAGTATCTCTTCGATCGTCGTGAATGCCAACGCCGTATATGTATCAGCTGCGCCGTAGTAGATGGCGATTCGACCTGTTTTTGCATCGTGGACGGTCGCACACGGAAAGACGACGTTTGGTACGAATCCGGTTTCTTCGTAGGACTTTTCAGGTGTCAAACAGTAGGACGACGCACGATGTATGACCCGTTCGGGGTGTTCGAGATCAAGGAGTGCCGCTCCCATCGAATAAACGAATCCATTGCACGTCTGCGTGACGCCATGATAAAAAAGGAGAAACCCTTCGTCGGTTTCGATCGGTGCCGGTCCTCCACCGATCTTCAAGTTCTCCCACCATCCGGACTGGCCTTTAGCCATGACATGCCGGTGGCGACCCCAAAATTCCATGTCTTCGCTTTCCGATAGAAAGATGTCGCCGAATGGCGTGTGTCCGCTGTCACTCGGACGACTGAGCATGACGTAGCGACCGTTGATTTTCCGGGGAAACAAAACACCGTTCCGATTAAACGGAAGAAAGGCGTTTTCGAGTCGTTTGAAACGTTTGAAATCCTTCGTTTCGGCAAGTCCGATCGTCGGACCGTGATTATCCGTACACCACATGATATAAAACGTATCCTCGATCCTGACGACACGCGGGTCATAGGCGTATGAATCATTGTCGGCGTTCTCGAATACGATCGGATGATCCTCGAAGTCCCAATGATATCCGTCCTTGCTGTATCCGATACGCAGATGAGGAAAGGTCTGATTGGTCTCTGCTCGAAAAACGCCGATAAAAGCACCCTCATAGGCAACGATGGCACTATTGAAAATACGTGCCACACCCGGTACGGGATTCCTTTTTATAATCGGATTTCTTTTCGAACGCCACACAACCTCCTTTGACGCAACCGGACGTTCTTCCCATGGCATATGGGGACAAGCACTACCGATGATCTTGGGCATGATCGATACCTCGTTTTCGTAGGATTTTATGATTGCGTTCGATCAAAGCGATTCTTTGGTCGACGCTTTCAGTCGTATGATAGACTTCCTCAGGGGTATTGCGAAGGTAATCGAGTAATCGATCAACCGACGTTTTGGCAACGTGCACGCGCGTGTCGGATGACGCATAATAGATCAGCACTTGACCCTTTTTGTCTTCGATCCAACCATTGGAAAACAAGACATTTCCGACATCACCGATTCGTTCATCCTTGACTGGCGCCATGAAATATCCGCCTGGTCTCGCGATCACGCGATCGATTTGCTCAAGGTCAGTCATAAAGAGATAGAGGACATAACGGAGTCCTTGTGCTGTTTCACGGACGCCGTGCGCGAGATGGATGAACCCTTGTTTCGTTTTGATTGGCGGTGGTCCAAGACCATTTTTGTATTCATAGATCGTGTGATACTTTTTACCGAAGACCAAGGTCTCATGCTCAATAAACGGATTTTCAATATCACGAACATAGCCGATCGAGATGCCGCCGCCTTCACCCGCTTCGATAAAACCGTCCTGCGGTCTCGTATAGAACGCGTATTTTCCTGAAACGAATTCGGGATGTAGGACGACATTTCTTTGCTGGTTCGATGGTGTCTTTACGTTCGGCAGTCTTTCCCAAGTCAAGAGGTCTTTGGTCCGGACGATGCCCGCTCTGGCAATCGCTTTATTCGTCTCACGTGGTTTCGCCTCGGGATCCCGATACTCGACACAAAAGATTCCGTATATGAAGCCGTCTTCATGCTTGGTAAGACGCATGTCGTAATGGTTGACTTCGTCTTTCGACAGGCGTTCGATCCGTAAGGGTCGATCGAGGAAACAAAATCGGTCAACGCCGTTCTTACTGTTGGCGAGCGCGAAGAAAGACTTTCGATCGTTCCCTTCCACCCGGGCAACAAGATAATACATGCCTTCATGGTAGATCGCACCGGGATTGAAAACGGAATTGATGCCGAGTCGTTCCATCAGGAAGGGATTGGTTGTCCGATCCAGATCAAAGCGCCAGTGAAGCGGGATGTGTTTGGCAGTTAATACGGGATTGATGAACCGTTCGTACCATCGATTCGTACAATCGCGATCGACTCGATTGCGTCTGTTGATGAGAATCTTATGGTTCTTATGCAACTTGGCATATCGCGGATGAATCACAGGCTATCACTCCTTTTGATGAGTTCGAGACAAGCGCGGACGTTGTGGTAGTTGGCCTTCCAGTTTTCACTGACACCGTAAGAATCGATCGGTTTACCATGCGAATCGACCGACCAGAACCACTCACCGTGTTCGCGGTCATCAATGATATCACGTTCGATCATATTCCAAACCGATCGGCTGGCGTCATAAAACACTTTTTCGCCGGTCTTTTGAAAGGCATTCATAAAACCAACAAGGCCTTCTGCGAGTACCCACCAGACGGTCTGACTGCTCTCTTCGCCATGAATGCGCTCCGTGATCATGATGCCATCTCGCCAACCTTCTTGCAGGACGTTTCGCGCGAGATCGAGGGTCATGTGTTTCAACGCGTTCGTTTTGAGACCAGCGATACGTATCGCTTCATCGATCAACCATGACGCCTCGATATCATGGCCGTAGGACGTCCCCTCGATCAAACTGTTCCACGCTCCATCATAAAAGATTCCTAGCGAATGAGAAGACGGATCGTAGATCTGTTTATAAAATGTATTTAATAGCCTTATAAGGCTCTTTTTCACCTTTGAGTCACGAGATGATTCATAGAGTTTTGCATAGGCTTCGATCTGGTGAAGGACGACATTCGTCGTGTAAACGGGAACGATTCCGTAGGCTGCAAGCGCATGATTTTCGGTAGGTTTCCAGTAACGATCGAAAGACTCGTGATAGGCTTTGGCATGTCTTTGATAGGCATGTCGTTCGATCGAATCGAAAATGCCCATCGCGTAGTCAAGGGCTTTTTTCTCTTTGGATGCCAGCGCGTATTCCGAAAGTCCGTAGATCGCGAAACAATTGGCGTAGAGATGCTTTTGATCATCGATGATCGTTCCATCGAATCCGGATTTCCAAAACACGCCGCCCTCGTCATGATCATAGAGTTTATCGATTAGGTAATCGTAGGCGAACTTAGCATGAGCCAAGTGATTCTGGTCTCGATCATGACGTGCGATCGTCGCGTAACTGTAGAGGATACGTGACATTTTGACAGCGCCCTTATCCGCTTTTTGATCGACTTTAAGATCGAGACCAACGAACCCGTAATATCCGCCATGATCCATATCTTTCATGCGGTTCCAAAACGGTATGATCTTTTTATTCAGGTGTTTTTCAATCGCGTCACGCATGTCCATCACCTTCTTTTATTCCTTGACCGCTCCGATCAAGAGGCCCTTGTAAATGTATTTCTGCAAAGCGATAAAAACAATGAGTATCGGTAATATCGTAATCATCTGTCCGGCACAGATGACTTCCCATTGACTGCCAAAGGGTCCACGAAAGTTGTCGAGCGCCGTGGAAATGACGGCGAGATCTTCCGCCGGCATGTAGAGCATGGGAATGTAGAAGTCGTTATAGATGGCCACGAACTTCAAGATGATGACGGTCGTGACTGCGGGTTTCATCAATGGAAGAATAATCCGGAAAAAAACGCGATAGTAGCTCGCTCCATCGATGATCGCCGATTCATCGAGGGCAATCGGTATGTGTTTTAGAAACTGCATAAAGATGTAGACGGTAATGATGTCCGTCCCAGCAAAAAGGATGATGGCGGAAAGGCGCGTGTTGATGAGTTGAATGCCAAGATTTCGACCGATCCATGCCATTAAACTGAAAATAGCGATATTGAGCGTAATCGTTGGAATCAATGCTGCGAAAAGATAGAGATAGTTTACGAGGTTTCGACCTTTGAAACGAAAACGATCGAGTACGTACGCCGTCATCGCTCCGATGAATACGGAAACGGTAATCGCGACAACCATGATCAAAAACGTATTGGCGAACCCCCTGAGCATGTTTCCGTCTGTGAACGCGATCCGATAATTTTCGAAATTGAAAAAACTTTGTGGCAGAGCCCAGACGCTCGTGTCATAAAATTCATGATTCGTCTTGAACGATCCCAAAAAAATGGGAATCATCGGAACGATGACGATCAAAGACATCGATATGAGTGTCGCGTATTTGAGTGTTGCTGCACTTTTAGCTCTTATCTTTTCGCTTCTCGTCATGTCTCTTTCACCTCGGGGTCTTCACGGAAAAGATATTTTTGTATGAGTGTCACGACAATGATGATCGCAAGCAAAACAACGGCGAATGCCGATCCCAGACCATAGCGTGGATTGGCACCGAACGTGATGCTCAACGCTTCGATGACGAAAGTCGAGGTACCCCAATCACCACCGGTAATGAGAAAAGGCACTTCGAAGACGCTAATCGCGCCTTTGACAGCGAGAATCATGTTCAAGACGATGATGAGTTTGATGTTGGGTACGATGATCCGAAAGAGAATCTGTCGCCGGTTGGCACCATCGATTTCCGCTGCTTCATAGAGTTCGCTCGAGATGGACTGAATGACCGCGATGAACAAAACGATATTGAATCCGATGTATCGCCAGATCGAGATCGTAGCCAAAAGGGTATTGTTGACAAATGGTTCGGTCAGCCAGAGTTTGACTGCATCCTCGTTACCGAACAGTCGAATCATGGAATTCAGTGTTCCATTCGGTTCGAAGAAGAACAAGAACATGAGTGCGACTGCGACACCGTTAAGTAGATAAGGGAAAAAGAAGACGCCTTTAAAAAAATTGGTCCCTTTTAGTTTGAATGAAAGCCAGTAGGCGACGACGAGCGCGACGAAAAGCTGGACGAAAGAAGCGAATAAATAATAAAGACTGTTGAAGATGACGCCATAGTAACGGGGATTATCGAATAGGGTACGATAATTGCCCAAACCGACATAATCCATAAAGGGTGACGTCCCATCCCAACGGAAAAAACTATAGCGTATCATGTTGAAGGCAGGTAAATATGTGAAAATGACGAGCAAAAAGAGCGGTACCGTTAAAAACGTTACCGTCAACATGATTCGTTGTCGTTTCAAAGTCTTGAATGTTTGCGCTCTTTTTGTCATGTGTTCATCCTCGTTGATCAACCGACCGAATCGATACCCGATTGCCAGCTCGTGTTGAGTTCATTTGCGATATCATCATAACTTCGTCGATCGAAGAAGGCATCCTCAAAGAGGTCGCGCTTCCAATCGGGGTTCCATAGGATAATGCCGGAGTCGGCTTCGACGAGTTCGAGTTTCCCGATCATGTCCCCTTGGGCGGCACGCTCTTCAAAGAGCACGACACCGAGTTCCTGAAAGGATTCGATTACCGGAGGGAAATCCATATCGGTTCTAGGAGGTATCCCGCCGGTTAACTCGTAGTAGCCCGATTCTCTTAAAAACCACATCAGAAAATCATTGGCTCCCGTTGGATTGTCGGAATGCTTGCTGATGCCCATGAAAAAGTCGGCTGAATGGGCAGAATAAACGTTCCCATCGGTATGCGTATGCGGAAAAGGCATGTAACCCACGTCGGCGGGATCGGCGAGATCCGATTGTTCACCGGGAGTGCCGTCATCGAACTCGAACGTGCCGTCTCGTACGCTTTTGGCGACGTCGACGAATTGGCTGACCGCCCAACTACCGATGACCATCGCACCAATATTGCCTTTGACGAATTCGACTTTCGAGCGTTCCCAGTTCGTCGTCGAAGGGTCGTTTTCGATCAGGTTTTGATCGACGAGGTCATAGAGCATTTTATAGACGATATAGTGGGGGCTACCCGGAGAAAAGGCATGGCGGTCTTCGGGTAGTTCGTTATAATAGTAATTCGGATCTCCACTCACACTCGAAACGTTGCCTTGCCACTGATCGAGCGGCCAGCTGTCCTTCTTGTTCGTATAATACGGAGCAATGAAATCGGGGTCGTTTTGATATGTTGCCTTGATCGTTTGCATCGCTTCGATGAAATCTTCGGTCGTGGTCGGCAACTCATCGATTCCTGCTTCATTGAAAACGTCCTTGTTATAAAGAATACCATTGACATTTCCATAGGTCGGTAACCCGTAGACTTCATCTTCGTATGTCTTTTGGCCAACATAGCGCCAGGATTGGGATAGTTCGTCAAGATGACCCAAAGAACGGAAATAATAGGGGAGATTGCGTGGACTGACCGAGGAAGGAATGAGTAGAACATCCCCGTAATCTCCACCGATCAAACGCATACGTGCATTGTTCTCATAGTCGAGCAACGTCTCGAAAGTGACGTCATACATCGGATAGAGCGCTTCGAATTCGTTCTCGTAATCTCTTAAGACGGTATTTCTCAGATCAACACGGTTAAGAAGAACCTTAAGATCCGATACGTCTCCGTCATAGGGGTCGATCGTGATCTGTTTTGTTCCACTTACGCCATCGACTTTGACGCCCAGTGTTAGAGCTCCCGCGCTTTTGGCAGCGAGACGCCCGGAATCGTTTACGTTTCCGAGTCCGGCAATCACATCCCATTCGACCGTGGAATACGTCGCGTTTTCCGGTTCGACCTCGATCTGATAGGTTGCTCGATCTCCGTGTGTGAAACGGTCCAGCCCGATAATGGTCACGCGTTCTACGGGAATTGATGTATTCAAAATGGCGATCCGAAGTTCGGCATAGATTCCATTGACGGCCGTTGCCCGAATCGTAATCGGACCTGCTTGTGTCGCCGTCAATTCCCCGTTTTGATCGATTTCCGCTTGGCCACCACGTGATATGACGGACCAGGTAACCGTTATGTTGGTCGCGTTATCGGGTAAAACGGTCGCACGATAGGCTGTCGAGGTTCCAACGCTTATGTTCTTGCTTCCTTGTATTTCAACCGCAGTGACACTCACATCCGTGGGTCCTTCATCGACTGGTTCTTTCTTACATGCTACTACATGGATGAGCAAGCTTGCGATTAAACAAAGGATGATTATTCTTTTTCGTTGTCTATCGATCATATCTTTTAATCGCTCCTTTTCATGCGGGGTATCCTTTTGGACACCCCGCTTGAAATGTATCGGTAACTATTCAAAATCGAATTCGAAGTCGGGATCCGGTTCCAAAGAATCGATTGGTGCACCTTCGGCATATCCGTAAAGAACGACATCATCGATATACATGATTCCCTCGTAGGGCATTCTTCCCGTCGTCGGATTGATGGCAATCGCATTCAAACTGTCATTCGGCACGAATTCGACGGTCAGAATATGGAAATAGAACTGTTCGTTTTCCGTCTCGATGCCATCCTGATTGAGATCGATCCAGCGGATACCGTAATCATCTCGCTTCGTCGGATCATCGTCTTCTTTTTCAGCATTCGTACGTATTTGCGAAATCGTGACGTTATTCATGTCGATTCCCGTCTTGACCCATCCGGGTTCAAGGGCGATATAGTTCTTTAAAACCGCGCTTCCCGAGTTCGGCAAGACATCCACAAGTTCCTTGTTGTAATAGGTCGTATAGCTCAACCTAAAGGTATTGGGAACCATCGGTAAACCGCCTTCGGTTTGCGGGAAAGCGATGAGTTTAACTTTGTGTTCGGACCAGTTGACGTTCAAATTTTCAACGTCGAGTTCAAGCATTTCGAGTTCCTGGTCGTGACGGATGCTCTTAAGCGTCGCTTCATAACTTCCAAATGTCTGGAAATTGACCTGCTGTTCCGCGTTGAAATCGAGCGTATAGAGCGTATCGAGTTCGAGGTAGACGTATCGCCTGATGTTTCTCGGCATCGTTTCAACCGTCGATCCATCCGTGAATTGGACTACGGCCTTGATCGTGTAATCCGAACCCGGCTCGATCTCAGTCATGTCAAGCGTATAGTCATAGATGCCGTCACGATAGGGATCGTTCGGTCGGTAAGTCATCTCATGCTTTGCATCACCATGAACATAGAGTTCGACACGATCGATCGTCTTATCTTCGGAGAGAACTTTGACTTCGACTTTATACTGATTATTTTTAGTAATCAGACTCGTCAAAGGGCTCAACATGTAGATACGGGCTTCTCTTTCGATCGTATCGATCTCGTTATTGAAAAGACGTCCGTATTCCTTAAAGAGTAAAGCCGTTGACCCGCCATCGTTAAGCACCCTGAAACCATCGAAATCAGGGTAGTTTCCCTCGGCATCGGCATCGGGACTGTCTTCGATTCCGGTCAATATCCAGAACATCGAGCCGGCTCCACCCATCTCGTAAAGCGCCTTGTTCCAAACATCATAGGTGAGATCGCGATGGATCTTCTTGCTTTCAGACATGGTCGACCGCATGATCCCGTATTCTTCTAAAACGAATGGTTTTGCCCAATATTTGGCGAGCGCCACGTGGTCCTTGATGAATTTTTCCCCGTACTCGGTCGCATAAGTATTCGGAATGCCCCAGTGGTCGGGATAGAGGTGAGCCGTCGAATAGTCGAGCGTATCGATTTGCAGGAGTTCCCAGTGGTTAACTGAGGTCCCATAGCCATAATGGTTTCCGCCGATGCCCGATCGCGTGAATTCATACTCGAAGGGATCATCGGCACCGATCCTTCCGTCGGCTGTATCCTTGTTAATTAGAAGTGTCGATGGTGCGTTGCCAAGCGAACCCTGTGCGCCGGCAGCGACCATTTGGCTTACCCCGAGGTCGTTTTTAAGGTATGCACTCATCTCAGCTGCCCAGTGATGGACATTGGACCCATCGGGTTCATTCGCGAGTTCCCAAGCGAAGATCGTGGGGTCATCCTTGTAGGGTACGCCGGTTAGAGCGTTGACGCGATTCGTCACGTGTTCAAGCCAGTCCTTGTACCAACCCTTGATCGTTTCATTCGTATAAAACGAGTGTCGAGTCGCGTTTTCACCCGGGTTGAGCGTGTTGTACCAATTGGCGTACATGTTCATTCCACCGAATTCCGGGTAGTAATTCGTCATGACGAGAACGACACGGATACCGTATTGACCCGCTCTTCTGATCGTGTAGTCGACACGATCAAGAATGTTGACCGGATCTTTTCGTTCACCGGTGTTCCGATCATAGAGGATTTCACCGAAATAATCGACCGGAGAGACGTCGTAAATACCGGGTGCGATCTGTCCGTAGGCATAGTTCGCCCGTCCTTCATCTTCCCAGCCATCGAAGAACGACCACATGCGGATCACTTTGATTCCCATATCGGATGCCTGTTTGATAACATCATCGATCATCGCGTCCGACTTGTAGTGAAGATTATAGTTGTTGGTCCCAAGGAATCGGAAATCCTCTTCGGATTCACCTTCATAGAAAGAACCATTTTCCGAGTAGACGAAATCGGTTACGAGATTGGGAAGGTGTTCGATGGTGAGTTCCTGTTCATAGGAAACGCCATCAACGGTTAGACGGATAATGACGGATCCCGGTTTGATCGCCGTGAGATAACCGCCGGGTGACAATGCGGCGGACCCCGTTTCATTGAATACGGTCCATTCGATCGTCTGATAGGTCGCGTCGATCGGATCGACCGCAAAGTCCAACTGGTGCTCATCGAATTCGAAGACCTCATCCGGAATATTGATGGTCGCGTCCTCTACCGGTATGATCGCCGGTATGATCAGCACTTGTTTTTCTGCCGGTACGCCATCGGCGATCGCGACGACAGTAACCGTCCCTTCGGATGTCGGCGTCAACACGCCGCTCGCGGATATGCTGGCACTACCGGTACCATTCATAATGCTGAATTCGACTTCCGGATCGGTGGCATCAAGCGGTGCGACTTGAGCGATAAAGTTGGCTTCATGATTTAAGGCCACCTGATCCGGTCCAAGAATCGTAACGGTTTCCACTTGAATATGTCCTGCGATAATGGTTACGGTTTTGGTCGCTTCGATTCCGTTCGCGGAAGTTGCTACAACTTTGACTTGACCGATCGCAATCGGCTCGAGCAAACCTCCATCGGTAATCGTCGCTTGGCCCGTCGTTTCGATAACGCTCCATGCAACCGCTGTGTCGGTTGCTGATGACGGGAGTACCGTCGCCTGATAGAGCGCTTGCTTGTCGACTGCGACACGACTATCTCCCGATATTTGAATCGCGATGACTTGCGTATCCACATCCTTGTCGCCACAGGAAAAGAGCAACATCGAGAAGAACGTCAATATGATGAAAATCATCCATTTCTTTTTCATGTCCGTTCATTTCACTCCTTTTGATCCCTCATCACACGCTCTATGATACGGCTCACACTGGGGGGGGACAGTGTGAGCCGTGATCGAGTTGGTATGTCGAGGGGAATCCGTTCGTTTTATTCTTCCCCACTGAAATGTGCTTCGTAAATGATGAAGTCAACCGGTGCTTCGACTTCATTGAGTGCAAAGAAGATGGAAAGCGAGATCTTGTTTGCCTTCAGGGCGTCGCGGTCGATGATTTCGATTTCAATCGTTTCAAGCTCATCGGTCGTAAACGTATGGACGTAATCCTCATCGTAGTTGAACATATTTCCGTACGCCAGCTTGATCGTGACTTCGGTACCAATTTCACCCTTCATCTGGATCGTAAGCGTCGTCATGTAACGTATGTCCGAACTGTTCGCAATCGCAACGACGTGATTGTTTTCATGGTCGGCTGCCACAGTTGCGATAGCATTCCCCTGATCGTCATAGTCGACGAGAAGGGCATCGATATCCGGATCACCTTCGATCATCGTATTACCACCTTCGATGAATGTGCCAAAGTGGATATCCTTATCCTTGATCGGTTCTTCTTCCGGCAAAATGGCGGTAAAAGCGAATTCGAAAATCTTGATTTCAATATTCTCCATTTCGTCGTTCGGCATGGATGCGTTGAACTGGAATGGGAACCAACCAGTTCCAGAGGTAATGGTGCTTCGATTCGACGCCAGAATATAGATTTCTTGAACCGTACCGTCCAGGACGAAACGTCTTTGCGCCTCATCGGCCCAACCGTCTCCCCATCCTTGCTGAATGTTGATCTCGATACCCGCATCACCTTGGATTTCGACATAGACACCGTTCATACCCGAGCGTGCTTCCGCGTTTCCGGTCGTCTTGCTGTAACCGAATTCGAGTTTGCTGAGTGTCGAAAAATCACTCGGTTGGAAGAGAACGTGTGCCGGTTCACCATTGGCAGCTACTTGCTGTGCCGCTCCGTTTTCAACGTAATTGATGTTTCCGGTAAGCGGTACGTTGTCACCACCGAGATTCGTCCGGGTCGCGATGATCGGTTCTGGATTCGCATCACCGGTAAGTCGGAAGTCATGAATGTAATATTCGACGGCTTCATTACCTCCACCGTTTGCCTTAAGTTGAATGTATCTGGCCGCCCACATGTTGGCTTCGGTACGCATACTTTCCGGAATCGCGACGACGACATCTTGATATTCCGCTTCTTCGCCTTCTGCGGGTCTCGTAATCGTCACATTCGTAATATCCGTATCCCCGAGTGTCACGAGCAGGTTCGGATTGGAAGGAAGACCTTCGGTCAACAGCTTGACGCTAAATTCGACCGTTGTCTTACGGGAAATATCTTCGAGGACGTAGGCCGGTAAAGCGCGCCAACCGGCAACCGCTTCTGCAGTTGCAGATATGTGCATGACATCGACTTCGACACCGTCGATCTCGTCAACGGCAGGTTCGGACGTGAAGATTGGAGTCGCTTCCCAGTGTGCACTCTTAAGCGGTGTTAGAAGCATCGGTTCGGTAACCGGATCGGCATCTCCGAAGAAAACGACTTGTTGCATCGTGACGACTCCGGCGTTCCCGGATGCCGTATAATGGGGATCGACAATGATGACAAGATCACGGTTTTCTGTCTGCAACCGATAGCGGTTGGAAATACTGAAGACGACCCATTGATTGTCATCGATCAGTTCAATTTCGGTATGCTGGTCATTATAGAGTTCAAGACCACTGTCCAAATCTTTCAAGTGAACAGAAACGGTCGGGTTGACTCCGGTCGTTTCGGTCATTCCGGTCATCTTGATCGCGAAATATTGCATTCTGCTCAAGTCAACGTCGTTTTGGACATTGAAGATAACACCTTCGGATGAACGTGAAGCTTCCGCCGTAAACGAAACATCATAGACTTGTCGATCGAACGTGACATCGAGACCCTCGAGATCACCTTGGGGATACCATGCACCATCTAAATCGATCGTGTTTTCCGGTGTCGCGAGGAGATGAGACGGACGAGGTGTTCCGAGCAGACGGTCATCCTCTTCGATTTCGACGAGGAGTTCGCCTTCAACACCATCGACCTCTGCGATGACAAGAACCGTTCCCGATGTGATCGGTGTCAGCTCACCTTCCGACGAAATCGTCGCGCTACCCGTGCCATCCGTAACGGACCATGTTATGTCCTGATGGGTTGCCTCAACTGGGAGGATATTCGCGGCATAGACCGGTCGATCGCTCGGTAAGATGACTTCATCACCGGTGACTTCAACGGTTTCCACGGAAATGATGATTGCAACATCGAGTTCACGCGTGATTCCCTGCACTTCGACGACAACCGTAATCATACCTGCTGCAACAGGGGAAAGTACGCCCTCGCCGTCGATCGTCGCACTACCCGTACCATCCGTAACGGACCAGGTAACATCGTCATAGTTCGCATCTTCCGGCAAAACCTCGATCGCATAGGTCGGGTTTTCGTCAAGACGGACTTCTTCAGGTCCGACGAGTGTAACTTCGGTAACGGGTTTCATGATGGTAACAGTCCGCGTTCCGACGATTCCATCGATCGTAGCTCTTACCGTAACCGTCCCTGCCGATACCGGCGAGAGGACGCCTTCATCGTCGATGGTTGCGGATCCGGTGCCGGCAAGAACTGTCCATTCAGCTTCATCGAACGTCGCGTTCACGGGATCAAGAACGAACGCATAGGCCGCATTCTCTCCCAAAAATACGACGTCGTCTCCTGTAACGGTAACGCTTGCAACGGCCAACGTGATGGTAACTTCCATCGTTCCTTCAATACCGCCGACAACCGCTTTGACCGTAACAGTTCCCGGTTCAAGCGCCGTAAGTGTTCCCTCTTCTGTAATCGTCGCACTTCCCGTGTCGTCTTCGACCGACCACGCGACGTCAAGAATATCCGACGTTTCGGGTGTGACGACCGCCGTATAGTTCGATTCATCACCGACTTCGACGGTTTCACTACCGACGACACGCACGTCATCAACCACCTGAAGCTCGTCGCATGCAGCGAGTAGCCATGCGAAAGACAATACGAACAACATACTTAAAAATAGACTTTTTTTCATTTTTCTCCTCCTTGTGTATTCGGTTCTACCGAAAATTACTTAACGCTTTACTTAACTGCCATATATCGATAGATTACTATAAAAATCAGTGTTTGTCAACACTCGAAAGAAAAAAGATAAAAGCGCTTTCTCATTTAACTGAAAAAGCGCGGATCGTATGTCGTTACTTCGCTTTGCGTAAGTCCCTGACGGAATCTCTTAAGACGAGTCGACAACTGATTAATTGTCTTCCGGGACTGTGTTTCCGATCGAGCACTTTTTTGATCATAACATCGACGGATACCGAAGCCATCGTAATGAAGTCGACTTCAACGGTCGTTATGCCCAGTGCAAGATTTTGGATCTTTTCGAAGTTATCGAAACCGACGACGGATACGTCTTCCGGTACGCGATACCCCTTTTCCTTGAGTTTGATGATCAACGTGTTCGCGACTTCATCGTTGTTGCAGACAAAAGCTGT
>CAYUIK010000056.1:0-64451 GCA_964444805.1 uncultured Acholeplasmataceae bacterium
GTTTTTTGTCTTGCTTTTTTAATACGCTCATCATCATTCAGTTTTCAAAGACCCTTGCACTCCTCTTTGGCGTGCTTAATAATTCTATCATTATAAAATTACCTTGTCAACACCTTTTTTCATGAAAACGGTGCTTTATGGTAAATTTTACGAGATACCGTTGAATTATTGAGCGACCTTATTCATTCTATAATATTCAAGTGGATATGTCAATAGATATACCGCTTAAAATCCACTGTCGCGACCAACGCCATTTTCGCTGCCGTTTGGCTCGACGTGATCGCTGGTAAACCCTTTCTATATATCTATTCGATTATCCCCTGAAAAGACGGATGATATCATTGTATGTGACGAAGATAAAGAGCGCGAGAAGCAGGAAGAACATGATATTGTTGACGCTGTTTTCCAGTTTGCGGTTGAGTGGTTTACGTGTTATGCCTTCGATTCCCAAAAAGACGAGGCGTCCGCCATCGAGCGCGGGAATCGGCAAAAGATTGAGCAAACCGATGTTGATACTCAAAAAGGCCGTAAAACTGACGAGCGAGAGAAAGCCCTGACTTCGCGTGTCACTGACGAGCGAAAAGATCCCGACGGGTCCGGATAGATCGCCGACTCCGAGCTGCTCGTCACGGTCGAAGAGCAGACCGATCGTTTGAAAAACGCTCATCGTATTCGAATAGACCGACTCGAACGGGTAGGAAAGCGTATAGACGAGATCGAACTGACTCGTGGGAGAGATCCCGATCGTATAGTTGATCGAATCGTATCCCAACCGGTTGAGGGCATCCGTACTGATGAGCGCATACTCACCTTCAATCACGCGTTCTTCCCGAACATAGGTGACTTCGACGTTGCCTCGGTCGTGAATGCGGTAAAAAGCGATGATGTCATCCCACGAGGTAATCGGATACGTGACGCCGTCTATTGCAAGCTCGGTAATTCGGTCACCGGTCTTCAACCCTCCGTCGGTTGCTGCCCGTCCCCGGGCATTGCCGACGATCGGTTCATCCGCATAAACGACGAGTCCATCATCGGTAACGGCGGCATTGGCGATTCCAGCGATTAGAATATCGACGACGAGGTCGACGTGCTCGGTTGTCGTTTGATCGTCTTTCGCAAACGATATTTCGGTATTCACGTGGTCGAGCGACGCCATGACCGTCGAAAGGTCGTCCCAATCGGAAACATCCTGGCCATTAACGGAAATGATTCGACTACCCGCAACGAGACCGATCGCATCGCCTGGCAGTCCACTCGACACGGATCCGATCTCGTTGGTGTCGAGATTCGGTTTGGTAACAAAAAATCCGATGATGAAAAAGAGAATGAAAGCGAGAATGAAGTTCATGAGCGGTCCCGCGAAAATGACGAGAAAACGTTGCATGAGCGTCTTGCTCTCGAAACTCTTTTCCGACGGAGTAATCCACATCTTTCGTTTTTCACTAATGATGTAGACAGCGTCTCTTAAGACGGTATAACGGATTCTTTCATCTTCCGCTTCGATTTCGATATAAAGCGATTCCAAGTCTTTTCCGTAAAGATCAAAGGCAACGACTTCACCGGTCACGTCACTTTCGACGCGATCGGTAAGGACGATTTCCTTGACGATGCCTTGTTCGTTTTTGTTCAACCCGATTTTCTGACCCTTTTTGATCAAAGCATCGGATACGCTTTCTCCTGCCATGGCGACGTATCCGCCGATGGGAATACCGCGAATCGAATAGATCGTTTCGCCCCGTCGTTTTTGATAAACGGCTGGTCCCATACCGATCGAAAACTCATGACAGAGAATTCCGGCACGCTTGGCGAAAAAGAAATGCCCGAATTCATGGATTAAGATGATGATACCCAAAACAAGAATAAATACGATCAAGTTGACAATAAACATGGTTTACCTTCCTTTGTAGCGCGTGTGAATGGTCTGATAGACGTGCTCATTCATGGCGATGATTTCCTCGAGTGAGGGATTGAGTCGATTCGGATACGTGTCGAGCGCATCGATTACGATTCGCTCGATATCTAAAAAAGAAATGCGTCGATCTAAAAAGAGTTTGACAGCTGCTTCGTTCGCCGCGTTCATGATCGTCGGCATGAGCCCCTTTTTCTTCCCGACTTCATAGGCTTGGGCCAAAAGCGGGTACCGTTTCACATCCAACGGTTCAAAGGTCAACGCTTGCAGTTTGAAGGCGCTTTTGTGCTTCCTTCGCTCCGGGTAGAACAACGCATAAGCGATCGGGATGCGCATATCGGCCGAGGATAGGCTCGCTTTGACCGTCCCGTCACCAAAGTAGACGAGCGCATGAACCATGCTCTCACGATGAAGGACGGTCTCGATCTTCGCATAGGGCAAGGAAAAGAGATGGTGGGCTTCGATCACTTCCAGACCTTTGTTCATCATGGTGGCGCTATCTATCGTTATTTTATCACCCATCGACCAATTCGGGTGCGCCAACGCTTGTTCTGGTGTCACACCGCTCAGTTCTTTCCGACTGAGATCACGAAACGCCCCTCCACTCGCCGTGATCATGACGTGATCGATTTCTTCTGATCGCGTCCCCTCGATGAGTTGCCAAAGCGCGCTGTGTTCACTGTCGATCGGGTAGAGTTTTCTCTGATTTTTTTTGACGCGTTCCATGACGAGATCACCGGCCATGACGAGCGTTTCCTTGTTGGCGAGCGCGATATCCTTTTCATGGTCGAGCGCGACAACCGTCGGTTCAAGACCGGCAGCGCCAGAAAGCGCATTGACCAATCGTCCACTCTTGGGATAACGCGCGATATCGAGCAACCCCTTCTTGCCGTAGGTCCACCGGATTTCCGGATAGCGGATTCGGTAGTCTCGCATCTGTTCTTCCGTTCGCGCGCAGACGATTTCCGGGCGAACATGGTTGAGCACATTGCGATTCATGCGATCATTCGAACCGAGCGACATACCGATCAGGGAAAAGTCGTCCATGTGTTCGAAAAGGACTTCTAGCGTCTGCAAACCGATCGAACCGGTCGCTCCTAACAAAAAGATGTTTTTCATACGATGACCGCTGGATAGAAGTAATGGATCAGGATGAAGATCGCCGTTAGGAACATCGCCACGAAAAGAATCGAATCAAATCGGTCGAGTAGCCCGCCGTGACCGGGAAGAATCGTTCCAAAATCCTTGATGCCGTAAGTACGCTTGAGCTTGGATGCGACGAGGTCACCGATCTGGGCGAATATACTCGCTAGAAACGTAACCGGAACCAAAACGAGTGCTTGAACCCAAAGCGACGTGCTCTCACCGAGTGATGAAAAATTGGCGAGAAGCGTCTGTTCGCCGCTGGCATTGAGCGTATCCCCCAGCAGTGTTCCAGGAACAAAGAAGGAACCATAGAAAAGCGCGAAAATCGAGGCGATGACTGTCGCGAGAACCGCACCGCCAACCGCTCCTTCCCACGTCTTCTTGGGGCTAATGTGCGGGATCAGCTTATGTCGTCCGAATTTGACGCCGAACAAGTAGGCGAACGTATCGGTCAAAGAACTGATGAGAAGGAGATAGACGATGAAACGGACGCCTAAGAAGCGCAGGATGACGATCGAGGCGGCACCGAGACCGACATAATTGATGACAGTGAGCGCTTTACCGACGTCTTCGCCGTTAAATTCTCGAAAGAAAACGAGAAAACTGAACAGGATCAATGTTAACAAGGGAATCGTAATGTTCAAAACGCCCTTGGCCTGCAAGGGATTTTGGATTTCTCCAGCGAAATCAATAACGCCGCCGACGCTGAAAAACGTCGCGAGCGTCAAAAATACGATCCCGATCTTGACGATCTTGGTAAACCTCTTTTCGGTTTCATACATACGTATCATTTCCGAACTGGCGACGATGACGAAAAAGGTCATGACGACCTGAAATAACGGCAAAAGCTCTTCGATACTGACGATCGGTATAAGAATGAGGAAGAGAACGATTCCGGTTACTGCCCGTTTTTTCATGATAAGCCTCCGAAACGACGTTGTCGTTTTTGATAGTCGTGGATCGCACGTTTCAAGTGCCGCAGCTTGAATGCTGGCCAATGCACGTTGGCAAAATGCAGTTCGGCATAACTGATCTGCCAGAGCAGAAAATTGGAGATTCGCTTCTCGCCACTCGTACGGATAAGCAGGTCGACCGGTTGATCGATCATCAGTTTCGCTTCGAGATCCGCTGCGGTAATCGGTGGTTGCAGCTGATTCATCGCCCGGACGATTTCATCGTGCGAACCGTAATCGGCAGCGATCACGAGTTCGAACCCGGTGTGCTTCGACGTCACGTTCTCGATGGTCGCGATCACGTCGAGCAATTCCTGGGAAAAACGGTCGCGCCGACCGATAAAACGAACCTTAAAATCGATCTCATCGAGCCGATACCGATATTCATTAAAGGTCTCAACCGGTTTATTCATCAGGTAGTCGACCTCTTCTTTCGGCCTTTTCCAGTTTTCCGTACTGAACGCGTAGACGGTCAGCCGTTTTATGCCGAGTTCTTGCGCAGCTCGTGCGATGGAAAAAAGGTTTCGTGCACCTTGATAATGCCCGTATGAACGTGGTTGATGACGTTTTTTAGCCCAACGACCGTTGCCGTCGAGAATGATCGCGACGTGACTGGGAATCCGTTTTTTTTGCATAATCCTTATCACCTTTATTCATTATACCCCATTCACCCCCTTTTTTAAAACCCTTTCACGAAAAATGGCTTGTTGATACAAAAAAAGGCCGAAGCCTTTTTATGATATATTCAACAATTCTTCGGATTTGTCCTTGACTTCCGTATCAACCTTTTTAACAAAGGTATCCGTGAGTTCCTGAACATCTTCGATATAGCCCTTCTCATCGTCTTCGGAAAGACCGATCTTTTTAAGTTTGTCATTCGTGTCACGTCGAATGTTTCTAACGGCTACTTTGGCCTGTTCGCCCATCTTTTCAACGTCACGAATGAGCTCACGTCTTCTTTCCTCGGTCGGCTGAGGTAAAATCAAGCGAATCCCGATGCCATCATTCTGGGGATTGAGTCCAAGATCCGACGCATAGATCGCTTGCTCGATCTTTTTGAGAAGCGACTTGTCGTAGGGTTTGATAAACAGTTGGCTCCCTTCGACGATCGAGATCGAGGAAATTTGTTTCAAGGGACTCTCAACACCATAGTAATCGACGGTGATGCGATCGAGAAGTGCCGGATTGGCACGCCCGGTTCGAACTCCTGCGAACTCCTTATGCAGTACATCCACAGCCTTTTGCATCCGCTCTTCCGTTTCCATTAAAATCAAATCCGCTTGTTCACTCATCTGACTTATCCTCCCATTTTACGAGTGTACCGATCGGCTCCTTGAGAACCGCTCGTTTCATGTTCCCTGCGACATTCATATTGTAAACCAGGATGTCGATGCCGTTTTCCCGGGAAATCGAGGCCGCGGTCGCATCCATGACATCAAGGTTTTTCTTAAGGACCTCAGCTTGCGTGATCCGTTGGTAGAGTCTCGCATCCTTGTGTTTGTTCGGATCCTTATCGAAAACGCCTTCGATTCCGTTCTTGGCCATCAGGATAATCTCGGCGTTCAATTCGGCAGCTCTCAGAGCTGCGGCAGTGTCGGTGGAAAAGAATGGTGATCCCGTACCCCCGACAAAAATGAGTACGCGTCCCTTTTCAAAGTGTCTGAGGGCTCTACGTCGAATGTAGGGTTCGGCAACGGCGCTAATCGAAAGGACAGTCATGACGCGCGAAGGCACGTCACACCCTTCGAGTGCATCTTGCAGGGCGAGCCCGTTCATGATCGTTCCGAGCATGCCCATATAGTCCGCCTGAGCTCGATCCATACCGAGTTCTTCCCCGGTTTTCCCACGCCAGAGGTTTCCGGCACCGATCACGATGCCGATTTCCACACCGAGCGCATAGATTTCTTTGATTTCGGTGGCAATTTTTTTGACTGTAATCGGATGAATGCCATAAATGCCATCACCCTTGAGAGCTTCTCCACTGAGTTTCAATATCACTCTTTGATACATCTTGCCACACCCTTTCGCCTACTTGTTGACCTGTGCCATGACTTCAGCTGCGAAATCCTCTTCCTTCTTCTCGATCCCTTCACCGACTTCGAGACGAATGAACTCGATTACGCCGGTTTCGTTCGTCTTCAAGTACTGGCTTACCTTGATGTCCGTATCCTTGACGAATGGCTGGTCGACGAGACAGATTTCCTGCAAGTATTTGTTGAGGCGTCCAACAACCATTCTTTCAACGATTTTTTCGGGTTTGCCTTCTTCAAGAGCTTGTTGTGTCAAAACGTGTTTTTCGTGTTCGATGGTTGCGGGATCAACTTTCGAACGATCGAGATATTTCGGATTGTTCGCGGCAACATGCATCGCGATATCTTTGGCGACATCCGGCAGATCCTTGGTGATCTTGACGAGAACGGCGATCCGTCCACCCATGTGAACATAAGAACCGAACCCTTCCTCGTCGGTTTTTTCCAGACGAGATACGCGACGCATCGTAATCCGTTCACCGATGGTTGCTGTCGCTTCCTTGAGGTGCGTTTCGAGCGTTTCACCCTTGAATACGTATTGGAGCGCTTCTTCGGTTGTCCGAGCATCGCTTTCGATTAGAGCTTCGCCAACGGTTTCGATCAACTGAAGAAACTTCGTATTCTTTGAAACGAAATCGGTCTCCGAGTTGACCTCATAGATCACGGCCTGGTTGTCTCTCACGATGACGTTGCAAAGCCCTTCAGCTGCAACACGGTCGTTTTTCTTAGCGGCCTTGGCAATACCCTTTTCTCGCAGATAATCGACTGCTTCGGCAACATTTCCGTTGGTATGTTCCAATGCCTTCTTGCAGTCCATCATGCCGGCACCGGTTTGATCACGTAGTTCCTTGACTTGTTTTGCGCTTATCATTTGATGAATCCTCCTTGTTCGTATGGTTCGGATATTCCGATAAATAAAGGGGAAACGAATCCCCCTTTTTTCAGCTATTTCAGTAACGCTTCGATGAGTTCTGCCTTTTTAAGGGAAGAAAAGCCAGTCAATTCACGTTCCCTGGCTAAATCTTTTAGCTCGGTGACGGTCATGTCGTTCAGTTGTTCCTCTGTCATCTCTTCAGATGCCACAGCGGATTCTTTCTCGTCTGCGGGTGCGGCTTCCTGTTTTGTTTCTTCAGTCGGTTCCGTCTTTTCTTCTACTTTTTGTTCCGGTTCGGATACTTTCTTTTCGACTTTTACGGAGTCTTCAACTTTCTTTTCCGGAGCCGGTTGTTCCATCTTTTCTTCTACTTCTTGTTCCGAATCCGTCTGTGTTTCCGTGTTGGCAGGTTTTTCGGTATGTCTTTCTTCCGGTTTTCTTCTCGGTTCGCGATCCGTCTGTTCGCGTCTCGGTCGACGTGGAGCCGAGTTCACGGGTTCTTCTTCGACGGTCTCGACTTCGCCACCCTGTGCTTCGATCACGGCATTGGCCATAACATGGGTAATGAGTCTGACGGCGCGAATCGCGTCGTCATTACCGGGAATGATGTAGTCGACGTCATCGGGATCGCAGTTCGAATCAACGATACCGAAGACTTTGATACCGAGTTTGCGTGCTTCGAGAATCGCGTTTCGCTCTTTTCTCGGATCAACGATGTATACGGCTTCCGGAACTTTTTTCATTTCCTTGATGCCACCTAAAAACTTCTCGAGACGATCGCGCTTGTTTTTGAGTGTCAATACTTCTTTTTTGGGGAGCTTGTCAAAGACACCGTCTTCTTCCATCTTGTAGAGGTCGTGTAAGAGCTTAATCCGACGACGGATGGTCTTGAAGTTCGTCAGTGTTCCACCAAGCCACCGCTGGTTGACATAGTATTGTCCGGAACGAATCGCTTCATCCCGAATCGATTCCTGAGCTTGTTTCTTCGTTCCGACGAAAAGAACTTTCCCCCCGTTTTGCACGATATCGAGCAATGCCTGGTAGGCGATTTCGATTTCTTTCGCGGTTCGCTTCAAGTCGATGATGTAAATACCGTTTCTCGACGTAAAGATGTAGGGAGCCATTTTCGGATTCCAACGACGCGTTGCGTGACCGAAATGAACACCTGATTCCAAGAGTTGTTTCATTGATACGACAGCCATAAAATATACCTCCGATTTTTGTTTTTTACCTCTGCGCGGCTCATTTGAACGCTCACCCTAGGGCACGAGAACGTTATAAGCACCGCGCATGTGTATTTTATTAGCCTTGTTAAATATATCATAGATATATACAAATTGCAAGTAGCGAGCCCAAAAAAGTCAACATCCGCTACTTCCGAAACCACCCAGTCGACTGATGTTTTCCCCTGTTTCATCGTCCGTCTTCAAATATTTGAGAAAAACGCCTTGAGCGATCCGTTCACCCGCGGTGATTTTAACCGGATCTTCGCCGAAATTATAGAGGGGAATAAAAATGTGTCCTTCATTATCGTCGTTATCATGATAGTCGGCATCGATGATGCCGACGTTATTGGCGAGCATCAGTTTTCGTTTGATGCCAAGAGACGACCTGGCAAAGACGAAAAGCGCTTCGTCTGGCGGCATTAAAACTTTGAGTCCGGTCGGAACCAAAACGATTTCTTTCGGTTCGATTACGACGTCTTTCGCACTCGCAAGATCATACCCCGCACTCATGGCTGTTGAGCGTTTAGGTAGGGAAACCGGTGTTTTTCGATACGCTTTGACCACTTCGAATCTTCTCATATCAATCGCTCCTTTTGCAAGAGTCGCAAAACCGTATTTTCCCGAATCAAAACGGTCCTCAAACCCTTTTTTTGATGTTTTTCATCGTCTTTCACGCGCTCGTTATGAGCGATGGCTTCGTCGATTCGAACCCAACGTGGTTCGACGCCATGCATCCGTTCGTGATCCTTGAGCGTCTGTCTTTCGCCGAACTCGACATCACACAAGAAATAGTTGGATGTCTGCCGAAAAATTCGCGTATCCCCGCGGATGCCGTATCGGATCTCCGTCGTTTTAGCGAATGGCTTGATGTTTTTCACGTCCACGACTCCGAGTTCTTCTCGCAGTTCGCGTACTAAGGTCTCTTCGGGTGTCTCATCGTTTTTCTGCCCACCGCCAGCGAACGTATAGTCGTCAAAATGAGCGGAATAGACCATGAGTACTTCACGCATCTCGTTTAAAATGATCGCTCGACTCGTCGTTCGACGCATCATTTCTTGTTCATTTTCCAGACCCTCTTCGACGATGATCGGTTCGATCGCTCTCATTTTTTGACCGACCTCGGATGCGCAACCTGATATTTCTCTTTGATCCGCTCATTCGAGACATGGGTATAGATCTGCGTCGACTTCAAATGCTCGTGTCCGAGCAGTTCCTGTACGACGCGCAAATCAGCACCGTGGTCGAGCATCGTCGTTGCAAAAGCATGTCTGAGCATGTGAGGATGGATGCGATATGTTTCTCCGGCCTTGCGGATAAGTTTTTTTAAGACGTATTGCAGGCCTCGAACCGAAAGGGCCGTTCCCTTGTAACTGATAAAAATCCGATTTTCCGCGAGTGTTTTACCTTTAGATAAAAGGATTGGACGAATATAGGTCAGATAGTGTTTGAAATCATCGATGAGATCGTCGTGCAGCGGCACATATCGATCCTTTGATCCTTTACCGTGAATGAGGATCTGTTTTTGACCGAGTTGAACGTCCTTGATCGTCATCGTCGTAATCTCGCTCGCCCGCAGGCCACAACTGAAAAGAAGGTCGAGCAGAAGGTAGTCCCGAAACCCAAGAGAGTCGAAACGATCGATGTGCCCGAAGAGCGCTTCGATCTCATCGTCGGCAATCGTTTTGGGAAGTTTCTTCTCGATTCGCGGCGACGAAATCGTTAGAAAGACATTCGTCGAAATCATATCGCGCTTTTGCAAAAACGCATAGAACGAACGAAGTGCCGAAACTTTCCGAGCGATGCTCTTCTTGCTGTAATTTTGATCGGTGAGATGGGAGATGTAATACCGTCCGAGTCGTTCTCGCGTAACCGAAAGCAACCCCTCTTCGAGTTCTTCCTTAAGAATAAATGTTTCGAAGTCGGAAATATCTTTGAGATAACTTTTAACGGTATGTTTCGAGTAGTGCTTTTCCGATTCGAGATAATCCTCGAACGCTTGCAGCGGATTCATCTAGAGACCCTCCAAATAACTCGAAAGCGCGCGGATCGACCGCTTTCGATAGAGTGCTTTCCGATCTTTTTTTCGGTGTTTTTCTTCGAGTTCCGCAAGGAGGCCGAGATTGGCATTCATCGGTTTAAAAGACGCATTCTCTGTCGCGATATAGTGGGCCATCGCGCCGATCACCGTTTCTTTCGGCAAAGGTTTTACCGGTTCTCCCTTGAGCCAAAGAGCCATCTGGATTGCCGCATTCAGACCGGAAGCTGCGCTTTCGACGTAGCCTTCGACACCACTGATCTGTCCGGCAAAAAAGAGGTTCGGATACGCCTTTGTCTGATAGCTCGGATTGAGTACTTTCGGGCTCTCGATATAGGTGTTCTTATGCATGACGCCATAGCGCAGGATCTCGGCCCGTTCGAGACCGGGAATCATACGTATGACCCGTTTTTGTTCAGGCCATGTCAAGTGCGTCTGAAAACCGACGATATTATACATCGACTTTTTGGCATCATCCTGACGAAGTTGAATGACGGCATGAGGACGATTCGCCCGATCGAGGGCTAACCCGACGGGTTTAAGTGGTCCGTAGAGCATCGTCTGAGGTCCACGCTTGGCCATGACTTCGATCGGCATGCATCCTTCGAAAACGTTGTTTTCAAAGTCCTTCACAGGATGTGTGGCGGCACTTATGAGCGCTTGATAGAACGTAGAATACACCTTTTCATCCATCGGACAGTTGATGTATGCCGCTTCACCCTTGTCATAGCGACTCTTGAAATAGCACGTATTCATGTCGATCGAGTCAAAAGCGATAATCGGCGCGATCGCATCGAAAAAGTGGAGGTGTTCTTGTTCGAGCAACGACGTGATCGCTCGTGTCAGGCGGTCGCTCGCAAGCGGACCGGCTGCGATAATCGTCGGTTCATTCACGTCGATCGTAGCGACTTCTTCCCGGATCACGTCGATGTAGGGGTTGTCGTAAATGCGCGCTTCGATCTCCTTGGAAAAAAGCGTCCGATCGACGGCAAGGGACGACCCGGCCGGAACCGATGTCCGACTGGCAGCTGCTAAAACGAGGGAACCGATCGTCTCCATTTCTCGTTTCAACAGGCCAACGGCATTATGTTCATCGAGCGAACGAAAAGAATTCGAACAGACGAGTTCGGCCATGTTGCCGGTCTGATGAGCTGGGGTCATCCTGTTCGGACGCATCTCATAGAGTTTTACATGAATATGTTTTTTGGATAAGTAGTTCGCCGCTTCAACACCGGCCAAACCCGCTCCAATGATTTTAACCATAACGATCACCATGTCCATTATACATGAGATGAGCTCACAATAAAAAACAAACGCCGAAGCGTCCGCTTTTACGTCTGATAGACGCGTTTTTCATAGAAAGGCGTTAGCTTAACATAGGCATCCTTCACGAAATAGAAGATGATGACGGAATTGAAAAAAATGAGTGCAAGCCGAAGCGCGAGCATGCTGAGCGCGGCAATGTTGCCAAAATAATAGAGTATGGCGATCGTATTGAGCGTGGTAGCCGCAAGATAGGCAAGAAAGACGGCGAGTGCCAGCACGTGTGGCTTAAACGTCCTGCGGATCAGTAACCCCGGGATGACACCCCAGGCGACCGCCGAGAGTGCAAAAAGCGGCAAGTATCCCTGACCGGCGAAACTCACACCGACCAAGTCCGAGACGAGCGCCATGACTAGACCGTAACCGGGTCCTAGAATCATGCTTCCGAGAATGAGGGGAATCGCGTAAAAAGGCAACCCGAAACTCGTACTCTGGACGAGCGACTTGAAAAGAATGTCGATCACGATCGATATCGACGAAAGCGATGCTGCGAGGGTAAGACGTTGAATATGCTTCGTATGGTTCATCAAAAAAAGACCTCCTATTGGCGAGGTCCACTATAATCGCTTACAGCGGACGCGCTAGAAAACCGCCACGAAAAACCGTGTTCGTTCTATCCGATATCCCTAGGATAGACACTTAACGCTTTCTAGCTAACTCTGCAACACCCATTATACACGAGTTCAAGCGAAAAAGATAGTCATCCGATCCCTAGACTTTTAGTCGAGTTCCCAGTCGATCGGATCGAGACCATGATCGATGAGAAACCGATTCGTCCGTGAAAACGGCTTCGATTTGAAAAAACCGCGATGAGCCGATAAAGGTGAGGGGTGAGGGGCAACAAGAACGAGATGCTGCGGATTTTGAACGCATGCCAGATACTCTTTGGCGTTACGCCCCCACAGGATGAATACGACCGGGTCATTCTTTTGCGCGACCTCTTTAATGAGTGTGGCCGTCACATGCTCCCATCCCTTGTTTCGATGCGAGAGCGGTCGATGCAATTCGACCGTAAGCACGGTATTAAGAAGCAAAACGCCCTGTTTTGCCCACTTCGTCAAGTTACCCGTACTCGGATAGGGTACACCCAGGTCATCGACGAGCTCCTTGAAGACATTTTTAAGACTCGGTGGATAAGCACCCTGTTCGACGCTGAAACTAAGTCCGTGGGCTTGACCATGATTATGGTAGGGATCCTGTCCGAGAATGACCACCTTGACGGAGTCGAGGGGCGTAAGATGTAGGGCGGAAAGTCGTTTCTCACGTGGCGGTAAAACGACCTTGTTTCGGTCTTCCGCACGTAAAAAAGCGACGAGTTTTTGGAAATACGGTTTCGTTTTTTCTCGTTCGAGCACATCATCCCAAGTCATCCACATACACCTCGTCTACGATTATAACACGAAAAAAGAGATAAAAAAAAGCTCGAAAGCGCAAGCGTTTCGAGCTCCTATTCCTTATTTGATGAGACTTGCGAGTTTGCTGACGGTACGAACGAGTTGTGCCGTATAGCTCATTTCATTGTCATACCATGACATGACCTTGACGAGTTGCTTGCCGTCGGCGTTAACGACTTGAGTCAAATCCGCATCGAAGAGCGAACCATATTCCGAACCGATCACATCGCTCGATACGATTGGATCCGTGACATAGGCGAGCGTTTCGTTCGCGGCATTTTCAAAAGCTTTGTTGACCGTTTCTACCGTAACTTCTTTTTCGAGTTCAACCGTGAGGTCGACGATCGATCCAGTCGTTACAGGTACGCGTAGAGCCTTGCCGTCGAGCTTGCCGTTCAGTTTCGGTAAAACGAGTCCGATCGCTTTGGCGGCTCCGGTGGAAGTCGGAATGACGTTCGCGGCTGCGGCGCGTCCACGACGGGATTTGATACCTTTTTTATGAGGTTGGTCCATCGTGACCTGATCCGCCGTATAGGCATGGACCGTCGTCATTAAACCGCGGACGACTCCGAAATTGTCATCGAGCACTTTGACAACAGGAGCGAGACAGTTGGTCGTACACGAAGCACAACTCAATATATCTTCACTACCGTCTAGGATATCGTCGTTGACATTGTAGACGACCGTCTTGACATCGGATCCCGCAGGTGCGCTGATCACGACTTTTTTAGCGCCGGCTTCCAGATGCCAACCCGCTTTTTCCTGATTCGTAAAGAACCCAGTACACTCGAGAACGACATCGATTTTCAAGTCCTTCCACGGCAACATCTTAGGATCCTTCTGGTTGAAAATCGGAATGCGCTTTTCATCGACGATGAGTTCGGATCCTTCGTAAGAAATCGCATCGGACTTGAAACGACCTTGTGCGGTGTCGTATTTCAGTAAATAAGCCAGCGTTTCGGCATCGGTGAGATCATTGATCCCGACGACTTCAAACTCAGGTTTGTTTTCCATCAAACGAAATGCCAGGCGGCCAATGCGCCCAAAACCATTGATTGCTACTCTAATAGCCATATTTATGTATCCTCCTTGGATTGTTACATCATCTATATTTTAACATTTATCGCATAAAAAGCAATTATGATGGTCTAAAAACGCGAAATGTAAACGTTTTTACTTCATTTATTGCGGGTTATTTGTTATAATGAAAATTGCATGATGGTCACATAAAACGGTAAAGAGGTGCGCGTATGAACAGGAATATCGAAATTGAATTCAAGACGGTCATTCCCGAACAAAAGTACTACGAACTCTTACGGAAATTCGACCTTGAAAACAACATTTTCAAGCAAGTCAACCACTACTTCGACACCGATGATTATGCCCTGAACGGACAGAACATCGTGCTTCGAATCCGACAAAAAGGCGAACGACTCTACAAGGTTACCTTGAAAAGCCAAAGCGAGAAGGGTGCTTTTGAAAATCACGTGGTTCTAAATCCCGAACAAGCGAAGGATATGATCGAAAACGGCTTTCAAACGCGGGACTTCTTCTGCTCGATCGATTGTTTCGTAACGTTCAAAGTCAGTCTCGACAACTATCGTGTCAGCACACCCTACAAAAACGGAACACTCTTTTTAGATCGGTGCGACTACTGTAACGTCATCGACTACGAGGTCGAATATGAAGTCGACCACTATGACGAAGGTCTCATAATCTTCAAACAATTTCTAGCGGAACACGGAATCGACTACATTCCGACCAAGCGAAAGAGTGAACGCGCTTTTACGTGTAAAAGATAATTTACATGGCATTTTTAAATGAAATATTGACATATTTCCTTTACGAGATTATAATATGTGCATATATGTGCAGGAGGTTCCTATGAAAGAACGCAGTTTGTTAGTCTTTATAACCGCCGTAACCGTGAGCCTGCTCTTCATCGCTTCACTGGTTGTACGTAGCTTTATCTAGCGAGACGTGACGATCGATTTATCGCTTCCCAGTTATGGTGTCATGGTCATTCCGGCCTACGCCAAGCTTTTCATTCTCGTAGCTCTCTATTGGATCGCCTGGTATTTCGAAGAACGCGGATTTCTCTTGGCCGCTACGATTCTCATGACAGCGCTTTTCATGACCCATTTCGACTACAGTGGTCTCATCGGTGGCAGCATCTTCATCCCGAGCGCCTATGCTCCTATGGTCAAAACGAGTTACGTTTTCAGTTTCTTGCTCATGGCAATATCGATCGTTCTCGGGTTCTATGCCTATTATGTGCACGGACGAAAAGCCTGATTATTTTGCTTTATTGTTGACAAAACAAGGTCATTCGGCCTTTTTTTGTTGCCGTTCGGGAAATCCATTGATTTATCGGCCAATGAAACGTATAATGTTGTTATGTGCCCTGCCGCACAAACGTCTTCCAATAGGACCGGCAAAAAGAAGGGATGATACGTCATGGACGTCATGATCGAACGATACATCAACGAAGTTAAAAAACGCGTCAATGCGGATCAAAGAGACGATGTCGAGCGCGACTTGCTCAAAGCCATTGAGGGACGCGAAGGCCAAGAACTGATCGATACGCTGAGCATTCTCGGTCATCCGCGTGACGTCGCGGCGACTTATTCCAAGCGTCAGCCTTACGTCATTTCTCCCGCTTATTATCCGGTTTATCGCCATGCACGAAAGATCGTAATCTATGCGGTCGCGATGATCGTTACCATTTACGCGACCATTGATGCCATTACCGGCATGACAGCGACGACACTCATTGAAGCACTGACTGACGTTTTCGGCAGTGTCCTCGCCGCGGTTTTTATCGGAGTGATCTTTGCCTATGGCCTCGTCACGCTCGCTTTTTCCTGGTTCGAGTCCAAAAAGATTCGTATGCACCGCGCTTTCAATCCGCGAAAAATGACGGAACTCACCTGCTTTCAAGATGCTTGCATCGACCCGAAAAAGACGTTGATCGACATGGCGTTTTGGGGAAGCATCTACGTCTTTCTTGTTCTTGCCTTTACGCTCTATCGCGGTTCGATCGGCTGGTATGACCAGGGGGAAATGGTCGCTTCCTTTTATGTCGACGAAGCGATCACCCTGTTCCTTCCGCTCGTAACCTTCGGCTTGTTTCTTTCGTTTTCAATCGATTTCGTTCTTTTATTCAAACGCGCACTCGCGACATGGAGCGCTGTCCTCATGACGATCAAGTACGGTTACGCCTTGATTTTGTTCACACTTCTTTTGAAACTGCCGAACGCGATCAACCCCCGTTTCATCGCCTACTACGCACAACAACAGAAAGACGTGTCCTATGACGATCTCTTCATTCGAATATCGCATACGACGACGATCGTGCTCGTTGCCATCATCCTTGTCATCGGCGTTCGTCTAGCGCTTCTTTGGTTGAAACTTCGTCGCCTTCAATAGCTCAAAGGGACGCTCATATACGAGCATCCCTTTTTTTATGCTTGATACTTATGAAAAAAGCACCCCGTCTCCCAATCGATCGCATGAGAAGACGAAGTGCTTATTTATGATTTTGAAACGATCCGTTTCAAACTATGTCTGTTTTCTTATGATTACTGTTGTTCGCGGATCTCTTCAAAGTAGCGTTCGAGTGCCGTCTGATAGTCACAGGTATGGCCTTGCGGGCATTCCGTGCACATGATCAATTCCCGGAGACGCTTCGGTATGAATACGCGAATTTCTTCATCATTGTAGCCGACCTGCATTTTTTCACCATCAACCATGATGGGCCGCTTCAAAATACTGGGGTGATCGATGATGAACTGTTTGAGTTCACTGATTCGCATATCCTCAACGTCTAAAGACTCTTCTTTGAATATTTTGGACCGAGTCGAGATGATATCGTCAAAACCGTTCTCGGCGTTTTCCAGCATCCGATCGATATCTTCTTCCGTGATCCGTTGATTGAAGAGATTCTTTTCTTCGTAGGCGACCTTGTGATCGTCAAGCCACTTCTTCGCTTTTCGACAAGATGAACAACTCGGTGTCGTGAAAATCGTGATCATTGTCTTCCTCCTTTTTGGAGCATAGGTATCATCCTATAGCACTTGAGTTCTTGCTAGGTCCGTCCACCTAGGTCTTAATTATATATTTGTTTATACAGTTATTCAACCGTTCGTCCCGATTTATCATGATTTAACATAATTCCCATCATATCGTAAAGATTTACTAAGAATCTTTGATATAATGAGTAAGAAAGGAATGATTAACGATGTCAACATGGAATCTTTCGCACTTCTACAGCGATCCCGCTTTATTCGAAGAGGACCTCGCCCGTATCAAACCGAAAATCGAAGAACTCCACACATTTCAAGGAAAACTGCATGATTTCGCGTCTTTCAAAGCGTTCTATGAACTCGAGGAAGACGTCACGAAACGTTTCTACCGGCTTTTCGGTTATATCCATCTTTCCAGCGATCTCAACTTAAAGGACCAAAACGTCGCCGCCAAAAAAGAGGAGGTTCTGATTCTTCTTTCCGAGTTGCATCAGAAAACGTCTTTCGTCGCTCCGGAAATCATCGCGATCGGCCAAGAGAAAGTTATGTCCTTCCTTGAAAAGGACGACTTCCTCCGTGACTACACGTTCCCCCTTGAAAAGCTCTTCTTCCAACAAAAACACGTACTATCAAGCGATCAAGAAAAAATACTCGCGCATTTTCAGGCGACGCGCAATATTCCGACGTCCCTCTATCAGGCACTCGCGATCGTCGATGCCAAGGATGAAAAAGTCGTACTCTCCGACCAAAAAGAAGTTACCGTCACGCCGTCAAACTTCCGTTCGCTTCTGACGAAACGAAAAGACGCCGAGGACCGCAAACTCATCTTCGAAGCTGCGTTCAAACGCTACTATGAAAACAAAACGGCATTCGCCTCCGTCTACAATCTTGTTCTCATGCAACAAAAAGCGAACTACACGTCTAGGAACCACGATTCAGCGCTTGATGCCGCGCTCTTCAAAAACAACATCCCCACCACCGTTTTCCACAACCTCAAGGATGTTGCCTATGAAAACACGAGTCCCTTGAAGCGCTATATCGCCCTGCGAAAGAAACACTTGAATCTCCCAGAATATCATACGTATGACCGTTTTATGAAACTCTCGGAAGACCCAAACACCTACGGATTCAAGGAAGCCAAACACCTGTTCTTCCAAGCGATTGAAGGCATGGATTCAGCCTATGTCCGTTATCAGAAACAAGCTCTTGAAGATGGTTTCGTCGATGCTTTCCCCGCGGACGGCAAACGAACCGGCGCCTATTCTTCCGGTCTTTACGGTTTTCATCCCTTTATCCTGCTCAACCACGACGAAACGCTCAGTTCCGTCTTCACGCTCGCACATGAAGCAGGACATAGTGCCCATACGATGCTTGCGAACGACCATCAACCGCTGGCAACTGCGGACTATACCATTTTCGTCGCCGAGATCGCTTCGACGTTCAATGAGCACGTGCTCCTCGACTATCTCGTCAAGCACGCCGAAACGAAAGCACAAAAAATATCCTTGCTCGAATCAGCGATCAACGGTATTCTCTCGACTTTTTATCGCCAAACCCTCTTCGCGACCTATGAGTACCGCGCGAGCGAACTCGTGCGAAAAGGCATACCGATTACCGCAAACGCGCTTTCGAACATCATGATCGAACTCTATGAACACTATTATGGTCTCGATATCCGCAAGGAACACTACAAGCCATTCGTCTGGGCTTATATCCCGCATTTCTTCCACACCCCGTTTTATGTCTATCAGTATGCGACGTCATACAGCGCATCCTTGAAAATCTATCAAAACGTCCGTGAGAACAAGCCGAATGCCATGCAGAATTTTCTCGGATTGCTTAAATCGGGTGGAAACGATTATCCCGTCAACCAGGCTTCCAGAGCGGGCGCCGATCTTACCAAAAAGGAAACGTTTATGGCCGTTATCCATCGCTTGAACGACCTCATCAACGAGCTCGAAAAGACACTCGAATCGTCATAGACTTTTTATCGGCTTTGGTGTATAATAGCGTTAAAGGGAATGCCACGACAAGAGGAAAGTAAAACGAGATGGATCCTGACCAAGAGAGCCGGGGTGCTGAAAGCCGGCCGGGACGATCGTTTGAAATGGGCTCTTCGAGCATTCGAGTATGTCGGCTTTAACGACAAAAAGAGCTTAAGCGATGATTCGCTTTTGAACTAAGGTGGCACCGCGTGAAAACGTCCTTGGATATGCTTTGGGCGTTTTTATGTTTATGATAAGGAGGAATGATTCATGAAACGACTCGTTTCCGGCATTAAGCCAACCGGGCAGCTCACGCTCGGCAACTACATCGGAGCCTTGCGTCAATTCGTCAAGCTCCAGGACGAACTCGCTGACACCGAGATGTTCATTTTCATCGCGGATCTACACGCGATCACGACGCCTCAGGACAAAGTGAAACTGAGGAAGAACATTCGTTCGATTACCGCGCTCTACATCGCGTGCGGCCTCGACCCCGAACGCGTCCATCTCTTCATTCAATCGGAAATACCCGCTCACGCCATGCTCGGATACGTCATGGAATCGACGGCGTATATCGGTGAAATGGAACGGATGACGCAATTTAAAGACAAGAAAGGCAAGCAGACTGAAGGCATCCGCACCTCGCTTTTGACCTACCCCGCCCTCATGGCAGCCGACATTCTCCTCTATGATGCCGACATCGTTCCCATCGGCGACGATCAGAAACAACACCTCGAACTGACGAGAAATCTCGCGCTTCGCTTCAACCATATTTATGGCGACACCTTCGTCGTCCCAGACGGTTTCTACCCGAAAGCGGGTGCGCGGATCAAGTCATTGCAGGACCCAACCCGCAAGATGGACAAGAGTCACGACAACCCGAAATCCTATATCCTGCTTCTCGATGACTTGAAGGCCGTATCCAACAAGATCAAGAGCGCCGTCACGGATTCCGAAGGGAAAATCTATTATGATCCCGAAAACAAACCCGGTATCAGCAACCTTTTAACGATCTATGCCGCGCTGTCGAATCAAACGATCAAGGAAGTCGAGTCCACGTATCAGAATTCCAACTACCAGACGTTCAAAAACGATGTGTCCGAAATCGTCGTTCGTACGCTCGAACCGATTCAGGCACGCTATGAAAAACTGATTAAAGACGACCTGCTCGATCGCGTGCTCGACGAAGGTCGAACACACGCGGAAAAGATCGCCAACAAAAAGATCGCCAAGGTCTATCAAAGACTCGGTCTTGGACGCAAACGATGAAAAAAAGGGCCCTTTCACTTAAGAAAGTGGTCCTTTTCTATTCCACGGAATGCGCTGTCATCTCATAAACCGGATATTCGACGTCCCCATCGATTTGCATGTGCGTACCTTCGGCGCTCTTAAGCGTAATCGTCTTTCCCTGATAGACGTCAACGAAAGAACGAAAGATCGTGTGCCACCCCAGATAGATCGTCGGAAAGATCAGGAAAAGCAGCCACTTAGGAATGTTTTTGATGATGACGACTTGTAGCGCATCATCACGCCTGTTCGCTTTCGGCGCAATCTTCATCCCCCCACCGAAATAGGCTCCGTTCATCACGCTGCCCAGCCATACTTTCTTTTCTTTGAAGTGCAATTCATCGACCGTGACTTCGAGCTCGATCGGGCGAAATTTGATAAATCCCTCGAGCGTATGCCTAAAGTAATTGAACTTGTTCTTTTTGAGTTTTGACGTATTGACGAGTTGACCGACATATCCATCGAGCCCGACGCCGACACCGTTTAAAAAAAGTCTCGACTCGTTGCCGTAATGGGCGATGGGCAGTCTTTCGATGTATTTCTTGATCGGTACGAGCTTGTCTTTCACGCGCAGACTGCGAACGAAGTCATTTCCGGTTCCCGCCCGATACATATAGATTTCCTGTTTGATTTTCATGCCATAGATCCGATTCGCAAGGTGATTCATCGTACCGTCACCACCGACGATAATGATGCGGTCATCCGGCTTGCAATCGGCAATGAAAAGGTCGACATCGGTAATCGACAACAAACTGTGGCTTTTAACAGTCTTCCCCGACTTTTCGAGAGTCGCGATGATTTTCGTTATAAAGCCTTCATCTTTCCCGTTTCGCGACAAAGGATTGTAAAGTAAAATATCCATGACCTGCCTCCTTAACCGAATGTGACGAGGGCGTATTTCTTTTTGCCGCGCCTAAGAATCACGTAACGGCCGAAATACCCGTCACCCGCATCGATCGTTCGCTCGATGCGTTCGACGATTTCTCCGTTCAAACGTATGGCCTTGGCTTGAAGAAACGTGCGTGCTTCCCGTTTCGATGAAGCCAGCTTCGTCGAAACAAGGGCGTCAATAACGGATATGGAACGGTCACAAGCGACCGCTTCCAATGTTTTTCCCAGCATGGCAAACCCCTGTTCATTCAGGTGGTCGAACGTTCCCTTGAATAATGCGTCGGTGACGCTTAAAGCATCCGAGAGCGCCTGATCCCCGTGCATGAACGACACGACTTCACGAGCGAGACGCTTTTGCGCGAGACGCTGCTCGGGCGCACGTTCGCTTTCTTCGAGAACGGCTTCGATCTCATCTTTGGGCAAAAGGGTAAGCGTCTTCAGATACATGCTTACGTCCGCGTCCGAAGCATTGAGAAAATACTGATAGATCTCATAGGGACTGGTCTGTTCAGCATCGAGCCAGAGCGCTCCGCTCTCGGACTTGCCGAACTTCGATCCGTCCGCTTTCAACAACAAGGGTGAACTGAGTCCGATGGCTCCGTGAGAATCCCCGTGAATCTTTCGGATGAGTTCGAGTCCAGTCGTGATATTTCCCCACTGGTCGGACCCGCCGAACTGAAGCTTGCAGTTCTCATGGTCATACAGATGAAGAAAATCGATCGCCTGAATGAGCATATATGAGAATTCGGTATAGGAAATACCGACTTCCAGCCTTTTGGCGACCGTTTCTTTAGCGAGCATATAATTGATACTGAAGAGTTTGCCATAGTCGCGCAAAAACGTGATCATATCGATGTTTCGAATCCATGAATAGTTGTTGACGTAGATGGCATCATCCGCCAATAGCGCTTGGAGCTGCACCTCGATCTTCTTGGCATTTTCGAGTGATTCTTCCAAGGTAAGTAATTTTCGTTCACTCGTCTGCCTCGGGTCACCGATCAGTCCGGTCGCGCCACCGATCAAAGCGATCGCACGATGCCCGTGTTCTTGCAGAAGACGCATGCGCACGATTTGCACGAGGTGACCGACGGTAAGCGATGCCCCGGTCGGGTCAAACCCGCAGTAAAACGACGTTATCTCTTCATTCAAAAGGCGCTTCGCACCCTCTTCGTTACTCGTATCCTTGATCATGCCACGCCAGATCAATTCGTCATACAGTGTCATGTGTTTTCCTCCTCGGTCTTAAAAAAAATCGTCCTTAAAAGAATAAGGACGAAGGAAACTCCGCGGTACCACCTTACTTCCGGATTTGCTCCGGCACTCTTCATTTCTAACCTCGACAAGTGTATTTCACAACCCGTTTTCTTTCCATGTCACACCCTCATGGAATCTCTTGATTAGGTTTAGGGGTCGTTACTTGACTTTGCGTCCTAGGTCGATTCAATTAGTGGACTGTCTTTTAACGATGTAATGCGGTAGAACGATACGGATATTGTCGACGTCATTCTGATTCATGAGCTTCGTCAGGAGTCGCATCGAAACGGCACCAATATCATAAACCGGAATATCGATCGATGTCAAGTTCGGTCGTGAAAGAAGCGCGTATTTCGTATTTTGGAAACCGGCAACGGCGAGATTATCCGGAACACTGCGTCCGTTGTCCCGTGCGATGTTCATGAATGAAACAGCGATCGAATCGCGGACACCGATGGCAGCGTCGACCTTCTTGTCCTTGAAAAACGTCGAGAAGTGCTGTCTGTTAATGTGCGTATCGCCGCTCGTCCGAAAGATTTTTGGTTCAAGGTTGGCTTCGGACATCGCTTTGAGATAACCCGCTTCTTTCTTGTCATTGACGGAATAACGCCGTGCTGTACTAAGCATATAGACGTTCTTACGGTTATCGTCAAGCAAAATTTTCGTGATTTCATAACCGGCTTTCTCATAGTCGATCGAGACCATCGGTACATCCGGATCATCGGATGCGACGTTGGCGAAAACGAAAGGAATGCCGTTTCCAGCAAACATCTTCTTGATGTCGGCAACACGTTTTTCATCGAGCTCGTCGTTCAGATAAAGGACACCGTCAACCTGTTCGGCGACGATGTTTTGCAGCGAATCCAAAACGTCCATATCCTCACGAATCGCGAATAGTTTAATCGAATACTTGTAATTTTGGGCGATATCACTGATACCTCCGAGCATTTCGGCAACCGAAGCGCGCGTGACATCGGAAATGACGACACCGACCGTCGTCGTCTTTCGACTCGCGAGACCACGAGCGATGACGTTCGGTCGATACCCGAGTTCTTTGATGACTTTCAGTACGCGTTGTCTCGTTTCTTCCTTGACTTTTTCCGGATTGTTGAGAACGCGTGATACGGTTGCGAGTGAGACGCCGGCCGCACCGGCGACATCATAGATCGTTGCGTTATTCATTGGCTCACCTCTATCAATCAATTTCATCATCATTATACCACACGGTGTAAAGGCTTTCAAGCAACTCATGAAAATATTTTCATTCGCTTACAAAAAAACAGGGAGACATTTGCCTCCCCATTCGTCCTACCGTTTTTCTTTGATACGTGCTGCCTTCGACGATAGCGAACGTATGTAATTCAACTTCGCCCGTCTGACCTTACCACGCCGTGCGACTTCGATCCGTTCGATCGATGGGGCATGGACCGGGAACGTACGTTCAACCCCGATCCCATAGGATACCTTGCGGACCGTAAACGTCTCGGATATTCCACCGCCTTGGCGCTTAATACAAAGGCCTTCGAATAACTGAATCCGTTCACGAGCACCCTCTTTAATCTTGACGTATACCTTGAGGGTATCACCAGGACTAAAATCGGGGACTTCCCTGAGGTAGGGTTCTGTCACAGCTCTAATCAAATCTTGCCCTTTTAGTTTTGCCATGTTCGACTCACTCTCTTTCTTCCAATGTTCATGTCTCCACGGACAGCGGACCATTGTGCTTTTCATACGGCTTAATCATTATAACAAAGATACGGATGACTTGCAAGACTTTTTATTCATTATCCTCGGGTATGGAAACGTGATCGGCGAAGTAGTCCGAGAAAAACATCTGTTCATAGTATTCGATCGTATCGTGGATCTTTTGCTTGACCGCCACATAGTTTTCGGGGTCATCGTTTCCGCGAACGACCTCATCCGCTTGAACGACCATCTCCGAACTGATCCAGCTCGAATGCGTCAAAATGATCGGTCGGTCGGTTCGTTCTTCGAGAAACAGACTTTCACCGTGGTAGAAATCCTGAAAATACCGTATCCCGAGTAGATCGAAGACCGTCGGCGTGACGTCATAGTGCGAGCCAAGCGTCTCGGATACTTTCGGTTGAAGACGATCGTGATAGATCAGCATCGGAACGCGTTCGATCGCGTAAGGAACGTCGCTGTCTTCGGTGTATTTTTCGGTAATTTCGAAACTCGAATAGTTCTTGTGGTCGCTGAACATGACGATGATCGTTTCATCGATGAGGTCGGTATCTTCCAAGTGATCGAGCAGTATACCAAGCCCTTTGTCAAAGTCCATCTGAGCGGCCAACAACGTCTTGAACTCGTCTTCATAGTCACGATAGATCGGGTGTTCTTCGATGATGTCATAATAGGCCTTGAGTTCCTCGCGATACTTGGTGTGCGGTCCATGCGGGGTGACGGTTAAAACGAAACTGAAGAACGGATCGTTTTGAACCGGTGCGATCCTGTCGTGCCAGTCGGCGAACATGATTGAATCGAGCGGCCAGTAGTCGCCCTGATCGATCTCTTCATCCTCCAAAGCGAGGAAGTGTTCGAAACCGAGACTCGTATGCATCGTGTCGCGATTGAAAAAGGTCACGTCGTAGTTGTGGAAAGAATTTGCCGTATAGCCTTTTTCACGAAGCACGTGGGGGAGTGCGTTTTGATACGTGTTTTCACCGAATGTGTACATGTAGTTGTCGGAAAGCGAATACATCATCGAGGTAAGAGCTTTCATTTCGGCATCATAGGTATAATTGTTTTTGGCGGCCGAATAGAACTGATCGAAAGCGACGCTCTTTTCTCTAAGCGCATAATAATTCGGAGTCAGGTCCGGTATGAACGCATATTCCTCGCACGTCTCGCACATGATCATAATGACGTTTTGATCCTTGAACTCACCAAAATAAGGAGAGGTTTCCGATAACTCGTAACGCGAGTGCTCGTTGATATTTTCGATATATTCGTCAGTAAAGAACAGCGGTCGAATCCGGCTCGCAGCGAACGTAACGATATCGAGATTGTGATAGGTAATGTAACCGAAACGTTGAACGAACAGACTCTTGTCCGCCGGGGTCTGAAAAGTCAGTCGTTCTTTCTCTTCAACCATCCACGGACTCAACATGATCATCAACGTGAAGCAAAGTGCGATGATCAGTTTTTTGCGTCCCTGTTTAAGCGCTGCGGTTTCGCTTTGCATGTAGACCAATCTTCTGAGAAACCGCAAAAACAAAACGATCACAGTAATGATCATGGTCCACACCAAAAGACCGTATGGCGTCAAAGGATTGTATTTGATGCCGATCCGCATCGTGTTTTTGCCCGACTCGAGCAGCATCGCTAAAGACGTGACGTCCTGTTTGAAATAGTATAACGTACTGTCGGTTAGAAAAAAGGTGAACATGACGGCCATATAGAGCGCATAGGCCATATAGCGATATTTGTTTCGTTTGATCAAGGCGATCCACGACAAAATGAACACGACGTTGATCCCTGCGAGTATCAGGTGTCGACCGGAAATATCGAAGCGATAGCGATAAATGAAGATCGCATCAAGGCTTAGTACGATCAAAGCGATCACCAAAAATTCCAAAATGTTGGAATGTCGGATGAAATATTGGAAGCGTTCGCGCCATGACAAGGTCGAGTTTTTTTGCATAATATTTACCTCTTGGTTGCATGAAAATGACAATCTTTTGTTTCACATCATTATACCATATCCGAAATCAAAAGAAAACTGCAAGTTTTACTTGCAGCTCTTTTTGACCTCTTCGATGAGCGAAAGAATCGTATCGTCGAAAGCGAATTCTTCGAACAGATCCGGTCTTTTTTCGAGTGTCCGCTCGACACTTTTTCGTTTTCGCCAAGCTTCGATCAATTTATGGTTGCCCGAAAGAAGCACATCGGGGACGTCATGGCCGAGATACGAAGCCGGTTTCGTGTATTGAGGATGCTTGAGCAACCCTTGTTGCAGACTGTCGGTAGCTGCGGATTCTTCGTGAAGAACGCCAGGGACGAGTCGGATGATCGCATCGGCAATCGCCATGGCGGGAATTTCTCCCCCCGTGAGCACGAAATTGCCGATCGAAAGCTCGAGATCGACGTAATCCTCGATTCGAGCATCGAAGCCCTCGTAGTGTCCGCAAAGCAAAATGATATGCTCGAGTTTGGATAGTTCGGTCGCCCGCCTTTGATCAAAGAGACGGCCTTGTGGCGTCAAGAGGATGACTTTCGAGTTTTTACCCTTGAGCGCCGTAATGGCGTCATAGAGAGGCTGGAAAGTCAGAACCATGCCTGCACCCCCGCCATAGGGCGTATCATCGACTTTTTTATGTCGGTCTTTCGTATAATCCCTAAGATCGCGAAGGTGGATGGTCACGAATCCGTGTTCACGCGCCTTTCTAATCATCGACGTTTCGATGAAAGGCTTGAAAAAGTCCGGAAAAATCGTCACGATATCGATGGTCATAACATGCCCTCAATCGGATAGATGACGATGGAGTCATCCGTAATCGGACCGATAAACGCCTTGACAAAGGGAATAAGCACCTTTTTTTCGTCATCTTTGATCTCTAAAAGGTGTCCCTGAGGTACGGGAATGACCGCGGTCACGTGACCGACCGTACGCCCCTTGTCGAGGACCTTTTTGCCGATGAGATCGGCGAAAAGAAATTCATCGTCGGCCAACTGGGACGAAGCGTCTTCTTTCGTATAGAGATCATGACCTTTGAAAGGAAGGATATCCTCGATCGAATCGATATCTTGAAATTTGACGATGAACCAATCCTTCTGTCGACGGACGCGTTCGATTACGAGTTTTATTTCTTCACCGTTTTTGACGACGAACACGACAGAAAAAGGCGAAAAACGGTCAAAATCACTAAGATTCATGACCTTCGCTTCACCTTTTAATCCATGTGTATTCCTAATTTTTCCGATTTGAATCATGCGCAGTGAACCCCTAAAAGGAGTCGATGTCAATCTGGACGCGCTTGCCTTCCTTGGAAGCTCCGGCATAGACGATCGTCCGCATGGCGTTCGCAAGGCGTCCGCCCTTGCCGATGACGCGACCGAGATCCTCCTCGTTGACCAGGAGTTGAATCGTAATGACATCCTGATCATTCGAAATGATTTTGACGAGAACGTCGTCCGGGTTAACGACCAATGGCACGATCATGTTTCTAATGAGTTTTTCAAAATCAACTGCCATGTTTCGTTCCCCCTTCTACTTGTTCAAAACGCTGTACTTTTTGAATAGGCTCTTAACTGTTTCGGTCGGTTTCGCACCATTCGCAAGCCATTTTTCAACTTTTTCCGCGTCAACTTTCACGCTTTCGACCAAAGGATCGTACGTGCCAAGTATTTCTAAGAACTTGCCGTCACGCGCCCGCCGTGAATCGCTTGCGACAACGCGATAGAAGGGACGTTTGTTCGAACCGTAACGTTGTAAACGTAGTCTTACTGCCATAGGTTTCACTCTCTTTCCATAATTGAAGTCATTCCCATTATACAAGATTTTTAGTCTCTGTCAAGTCTTTTTACTTAACAGTTAAAAATTCAGGTTTTCATCATACAACCGAGACGGTCCGATGTACTTGAAACCTTTCGTGTTCTTCAACTGTTTTTTTAGCGTCTGTTCCTGACCGGCATCGCCGTAGACGATGGCGTAATTTTGCTTTTTCGATACGTAGGATACGTCGACCGGAAGCGTCTTGATGCGTTTGATGACGTGCTTTCCTTTGTAGAAAACAACATAAGCCATGCGATTAGCGTGCATTGCACGTCCCTCCTTTGCTCTTTATCCAAGGATTGTCCAATGTTTTGATTTCTTGTGATATACTTCCAACAATCCGCTCAAGAAACGCCTGCAGTTCAGCGTTCATTTGCCGTTCGAGTTCGACGTAGCGTTTGACCGCATCGATCCGATAGAGCGCCTGTTTCGCTTCGCTTAGCATCCGCGAGGCCGCCTTATAATCGGGATGATAGGAGCCGCCTTCGTTTTCAATCCGTTCGAACGTGTCCTTAGCGCGCTTGAACGCCTCGACTTCGCGATGATGCGTCGTCTCGATCGCCTTGTTCAGCTCTTTGAGCTCAATCAGTCGCGGATCGTCTGCGATCTCATCGATCGCCCGATAGGCCTGTATGATGATATCTGTCATATGTTACGTCCTTTCTTTGTCTTCAATCCTTTGAAAATGCTCGTTTTCCAACGTTGATTATGCTTGTTTTGTGGTATAATACGAGGTGAGGTGAATTACCGATGATCTTAATGAAACATATCATTCGCGAAGGACACAAGACACTCGAAACGGTAGCCCGTGATGTCGAACTTCCCTTATCGAAAGCGGATAAGAAAACACTTACGGACCTCATGGACTATGTCAGAAACTCCCAGGACGACGAGATGGTCGAAACCTATGGATTGCGTCCCGGCGTTGGGCTTGCCGCCCCACAGATCAACGTCTCGAAACGCATGTTCGCCGTTCACGCGCATGACCTTGACGGCACGCTCTACTCCCATATGCTCGTCAATCCCATCCTCACGGCCAAGAGTCAAAACATCATCTATCTGCCGGGTGGTGAGGGTTGCCTGAGTGTTGACCGCGAAACCGAGGGCATCACACCGCGTTACGAATCGGTCGTTTTCGAAGCGCTATCCTATGACAGGGAAAGCGATCAGCTTTTCCCAGTTGAGCTCCACCTTTCGGGGTACATCGGCATTGTCTTCCAACACGAATTCGACCACTTAAACGGCATTCTCTTCACGATGAAACTCTTTCCCGCCTTGCCGAATGCGAAACCCGCATTCGTCTATGAGGAAGAGTCGACGGACTCTATTTGAAGACCCGTTTGATGACTTCGATCTGATTGTCGATGATGTCATCATAGCTGACGTCGCGTTTTTCTTCATTAGGAAAAAGCCTTTGGGCCAAATCGGCCTTTGCGTGCTCTTTCCTTTTTTTGTCTTGGGAAAAGAGTCGTTTGAAAAAACCGGGTTTCTCCGTTTCTTCAACGAGAACGTCACCATAAAACGCATCGTGGTCTACGAGCAGAAAACCTCGGTAGTCATCGCGAAGAAGTTTTTTGAAAACGGTCACGATTCCGGTCTTCCCGTAACCGAGAAGTCGAGGTGATCCATTCGGATCGGCATCGATCGCCCGAACGGCACCGATCCGATTTTTGAGCAGTCGGTACGCGGTTGTCGCGGGCTCCTTGTTCATCATCAGGTAGACCGGGTCAAAGAGTACGAGAAAATCGCCTTTTTTGAATTTCTTGATCAGATAGGCGTAAACGCCGATGCGTTGGTTTCCGTGGGGCTCGAGGATGATCGTCTTTTTATGTTTCTGTGCGAGCTGGATAAACGGGGTCAGACGTTCTTTGAGCAGTTCGAACTCTTTGACGACATCCGTCAAAATCGGAATTTTGAGATAGAGATGGGTCGCTTTGAGGTGATCAGCCAGTTCGACCGTCTCTTGGAACGCTTCCAAAGCTTCCCTGTGCTTTTGTTCATCGTGCACATCGTAGACCGCGATCATCGGATCGATGATCGCAACTTTGAGCTTCGCTTTTCGAATCATTAGTACGAGCTCTTTGATTTTTCTTTCGGTCAACTCGCGTAACGCTTCGTCCTTATGCACGCGTAAAGACAAATACGTCATCTGATACATGTTGGTTCGTTCGATCTGTGCTTGGATCGAATGATTCTCGTCGTGGTCAAAAAAACCGGTAATCACGGGCTTCATAAAACCCTCCACTGGTGCATGATAATACCTCCGGCGACGCTTACGTTGAGACTTTCTACGCGCTTCGTATCGATTTGAATGGCGTGATCAGCGATTCGTCTGATCCCATCGTTCACGCCTTGTCCTTCGTTCCCCATGATGAGAACGAGTGGTTGATCTAAATTGGGCTGGTCGCCGCCGTGCGCATCGGCATACACGACCTGAAAGCCATCCCTCTTAAACGACATCAGCCGCTCTTCGAGCGGTCCCCGCTCGACATAGAGATCGAAAAGTGCGCCTTGCGAGGCACGAATCACTTTTTCGTTATAGAGATCAGCTGTCTTCGGACTCATGATGACATGAAGAAATCCAAAGGCTGACGCGCTTCTAAGAAGCGCTCCAACGTTGTCCGGATCCTGAACGTCATCGAGAGCGAGGATGCGCGTAACGCGCTTGGGCTTCTGTGTCTTCTTACACACTGCCATCACCGTAGGCATCGTCTCCGTTTGTTTTAGTGCATCCATGAGCTCTACCGAAATCAGAAGACCAGGGTAATCGTTTTTTGTCGTCAGGCGTTCGACTACAACGCCGTGCCTTTCAGCGGCAGCAACGAGATGTTCGCCGTATACCAAAAACTCACCGTAGACATCCCGATGTTTTTTCGTTTTCAGCTTCATCCACTTTTTGAAATTAGGATTTTGTTTCGACGTGATCATCATCATCACCGATTCCATTATAGTCGTTTGAAAGCACTTCTTCAACCGTCATGCCAGATCCGGCCAAATCCAGTTCGAACGAAGGACCGATCGTAAGCGTTCGAATCTGCTTCAAACTGTCTTCTAAAAGCGTTTCATAATCGAAGAGTTCCTCGTAACGCAAAGCATAGATATGCATCGGTTTCGTTGCCGGCTGTTTCGGCACATAGATGCTGCAACAGTCTTCAAAAGGCCGTGTCGAGATATCGAATGTCTGGATCTTTCGGGCCACCTTGATGATCTCGGTCTTGTCCATTGTCACGAGGGGACGGATAATCGGAAAGGACGTAACGACTTCAATCGCCTTCAAGCTCTGTAGTGTCTGGCTCGCAACCTGTCCGACCGACTCTCCGGTAATGATCGCGAGTAGTCGGTTCTTTTTGACATATCGTTCGGCGAGTCGATACATCATCCGACGCATGATCGTAATCGTGTAAGGACTCGGTACGTATTCGAGGATTTCTTGATGGATCGCTCGAAAAGGAACGAGATGAAGTAAAATCGTCTCCTTGGGGGCATAAAGACGCAGCACTTTCGCGACATCAACGACCGTTTGAACCGATTCGATTGGCGTCATAGGTGTCGACTCAAAGTGAAAGAGTTCGACTTCAATGCCCTGTTTCATCGCGAAAAAGGCAGCAACCGGAGAATCGATGCCCGATGACGTCATGACGAGTCCTTTCCCGAGTATGCCCACGGGATATCCTCCGAGTCCAGGGATCGTTTTCAAGTAAAGATAGGCGTGTTCTTTTCGTATTTCGATATGCAGGGTCTCTTCCGGATTACGCACGTCGACGATCACGCGTCGTTTAGCACCGGCTAAAATCGGACCCGCGAGTTTCCGTGTAATTTCCTGACTGTTGAGAGGTAGAGTCTTGTCCGCGCGTTTCGTTTCGATCTTGAACCGCACGTCGTCTCGTTCGATCTCGCGATCGATGACCTGCCGCGCGAGATCGATAATCTTTTCGAAATCCGGTTCCGTCACATAGACGATACTGTAGGACATGAGTCCGGGGATGCGCGAAAGACGCTTTAAAACGGTTTGTTCATCTTCATTTCGATAGCCGATGAACATGCGGTCGTGTTGTGACTCGACGTTGACGTCGAGATCGTTCATTTTTTCGCGGACGTGGTCCTTAATGCGTCTTAGGAACGACCCGATGTTTCGTCCTTTGAGCATGAGATCACCGAAACGCAAAAGTATTTGTTTTGTCATCATATCACCACAAACATTATATCATGTATGCTATAATATGAACGGTGATAAGTCATGAAAACGAATGATTTGCTCAACCAGGCTCAAAGCCTGTTGTCCAACCAACCGACCGACCTAAGTCGTCTTGCCAATGCATCGGCTTTCTTATACGCATCGCTTGATGAGATCAATTGGGTCGGTTTCTATCTCTTTGATGGGAAAGATCTGACCGTCGGTCCCTTTCAGGGAAACGTTGCCTGTGCCTTTATTCCTTTCGGAAAAGGCGTCTGCGGCGAGGCCGCCAAAACATTGAAAACTCAAGTCGTCTCAGACGTGCTTCAACACGATAACCATATCGCCTGTGACGCCAGAAGTCGCTCGGAAGTCGTCATCCCTTTGATCGGTTCAAAGGGACTCTATGGCGTCCTAGACGTCGACAGTCCCGTTAAAGCGCGCTTTGATGAGGAAACGGTCCGCTTTTTACAGGCATTCGCGCAAATCCTGATGAAAACGATTGACTTTTGATGGTTACTCATGTAAACTGAAATATGTCGGTAAAAAGCAGGCATACGATCGATCGAATGTTGATCCCTACCACTTGGAGCCCTTAGTAACCTTTCTGCTTTAAGGTGAAAAGAATATCGGGATCACTTGGATTGAGACGGTGTGTTTTTACCACCAAAAACAAAAAAGGAGGTAAAAATCGTGTCACGTTACACAGGACCAACATGGAAAATCTCGCGTCGCCTCGGCTACTCGATTTCGGAAACGGGCAAAGAACTTAAGAAACGCCCTTATGCCCCCGGTGTTCACGGTCAACGTCGTTCGAAACTGAGCGACTATGGTCAGCAACTCCAGGAAAAACAAAAGGTTCGCTTCACTTACGGCCTCTCCGAAAAACAATTCAAAAAGACATTTAACGAAGCCCAAAAGCTCAAGGGTAAGCAAGGTGAAAACCTCTTGCGTCTCCTCGAATCGAGACTAGACAACGTCGTCTATCGTCTTGGATTCGCAAAAACACGTGCTCAGGCACGTCAGCTCGTCAATCATGGTCACTTCCTCGTTGACGGCAAGAAAGTCGACATTCCTTCCTATCGTCTGAGCCCGGGACAACACGTCTCACTCCGCGAAAAGTCGAAGAATTTGAAAGTCGTCCTCGAAGCTTTTGAAGCGAAGTTCGGAACTTCGGACTACGTCGAGTACAACGAAGAGACGGGCGTCGGTACATTCGCCCGCTACCCCGATCGCAACGAGTACATGCAGGAAGTCAACGAACAGTTGATCGTCGAGTATTACAATAGATAGTATGAAAAAAGATGGGTTCACCTCATCTTTTTTTATACGCTCTGATCCGGCGATAGACATTTCTGTTCAACCATGGTTTCATTTTTTGTTCAAAGGTCTTTTTGAGCGCCCGAATGGAATCCTGAAAAAGCAAAAACACGACATAGCCTAGGACAAGGAAATGACTCAAGCGAACGAGAAGTGCGAGTCCATCGTGATAGATGCTCGAATCGGCATAGATCAGCATGATCACGACGACGATTACGATGTCGCCAAAACGTCTTTTCACGAGAACATCACCCCCATCAAAAAGAGTAAAACGAAAAGAAAGCCGTTGGACCAAATTAGACGTCGAATCGCTTGACGTCGTCGATTATCGAGCTTTGACCGGCCCAAGCGTTTCCCGATCAGATAGATGAGCCAAAACAGGTCGCTACCCAAAAAGATTAAAGCGATTGCCATAAAGATTTGCGCTGTATCCATCGTTTCACCGTCCTATGATCATGTCGAATAGGCGCTTGACGCCATCGACCGCAAAACCAAAGAAATCCGTCACACGGCCTAGTCCGTAGGATTCGAAAAGGTCGACGATTTTAGCGTCGAATCCCTTGTTCTGGAACTGACGTTCAAAAAAGGCAGCGAAGCCTTCCCGCTGTAAAACGAAAATGAGTGCGAACAGGATAAGAAGCACGACCGATCGTGTCATAATTCGATTGAATAAAATGAGATGGTCGACCAGTCTTCGCTTGTTTTCGTCAAGAAAACGAGCGAGTCCGTCTCGCGTCCGCATCTCGATCAGATGACATTTTGGGCAAGCGTTGAGTGACTGGTGGTAATAATGATACCTGTTCTTCTCGCATGCCTTGCTTTCGATGATCAGGCGGGACAATTTTTGAACCCACTTGACCGGGGATGTCCGCTTGATCCGATAAGGATTTTTGACATAGAGCGTTTGACGCATGCCGTCACGATAGTATTTCGGAAAGATCGAACGGGGAAGACCTTTCGCATTGAACTCGACCTGTTGTCGTTTGGGATCTTCAAGATCGATGTTTCGGCGGATAAACGTCTTACATGGTTTGGATTCACCGTTTTCTTTCCCACTGAAAGGATGGACGCCTTGCAAAATCGTCGCGAGGATGATTCCTAAATGAAAGCGAATCGTCTGTTTATCGAAAAAGGAAAAGGATTCGATTCGAATCGGATCCGGTCTGTTCTCATCGTTTGCGCTCGGGTTAACCGTATGCTGCGATCGTTCGAAAACAAAACCTTCTTCGCGTTCATCATCCGTAAAAGACTTAAGCGATTGTGCTTCATCATCATCGGTAGATTCCGGATCGTTGGTCGTTTGCACCTTATGTTCTTCCAACCTCTTTTGACGTTCGGTTTCTTCCTTTTTTGCTCGTTCGACTTTCACCAAGTGTTCCTGATAGTTCTCATAGAGATAGTGTTCAATCGGTAGATAGTCCTCACGATGAAAGGCCATGAGATCGAATGCACCCTTGGGATCCCTCATGAGAACGAGGTCGGGAATGTACGGGTTCATGTGTCGATCGATGTAGATATGGTCGATTTCAACGGTTAGCCCATATCGTTCGAAAACGGAAAACATGGAGGCAATGTTTCTGGCGATCGTCATTTTTAAGCGATCGGTCACGCGAATCGGGCCGAACGCGTTTTGTTTCAATACGTGCACGAGCCGTTCGCCTTTATTCTTTCTTTTTTTATAGGTATAACCGATGATCCGACCGTCCTGGTAAATCCAGTTCTTGGCCACTTGAAAATAACGATCGAGCTTTCGATAAATTCGGTCTCTACCGAAAGCCTCGATGCGCTCTGAAAAGGCGTACTTTTCATTGAGTTTTTCATCAAAGAAATGGGCTTGTAAAGTCTTTTTCTTGACATGATACGCTTTACCGGTCAACGTCACGTTCACGTGGTTCGTCTCATCGACTACGATCGGTTTCTGATCGGTCTCATAGCGTACGTGATTGTGGGAAATCGTTTTGAACACCGACAGCAAATAGTCGTAGTTTTTCATTTTTTCCCTAACACAGATCGGACACTTATGGAAATGCGAGGGATAGAGGTGTTCCGCTTTTTTTCGACACTTCTTCAGATGATCCTTGACCCCCCGAAGGACATCGACCCAGGCGCTTGCACTCGGCCTTTCCACGCCCGTTTCATGTTTCCTGAACGCTTCTATGAACAGCTCGCGCAACGGCTTGGGGAAAAAGGAAAAGGGCATGGCGTTCTTCGGTGGAACGATGTTCGAATGCTCACTGTCATAGGGAAAGATCTCGCGTTCCATATTGTAGTTGATCGCGTTTCCATCGAATCCCACGGCGTGTCTGATGCGGGCCGAAAAGGGATGGACCCCAAACATCAGAATCTGGAAAATGAGAATCGCCAACCCGTAATTGTCATGATTGGGAAGACGTCTGACTTCATGGTGCGTGTGCTTCTTCGCTTCGATCACTTCCGGCGGCGTATAGTCGGGCGTAAAGACCTTGCAGTGATAGAGTTTCGTGTCACTTTGAATTTGGAAACTGTCGGTATCGACGAGTCCGATCTCAAAGGCGGGATAAACGAAAAAATCGCTCGTATTGATATCGCCGATCACCGTATCGTTTTGATGCAGATAGGACATGACCTTGGCGAGATTGATGGCGATGACGACCCGGTCATACCAGGTAATGCTCGGAAATTTTCGTTTTTGCAAGCCCGGTGTAATGACGTGCGACAACTGATTTTTGGCTTGAACCCGGCGCATGAGATAGCCACAGAAGCGTCTATCGTGGTCATAGATCACGTGTGTTGGCCAAGCGATGATCGTTAAGCCATTGTAATTTAGCAGTCCCGGTTTTTTCTTGACCATGGCCTTGATCTTGTGTTCGATTTCGGGCATGCGATCAAGCGCACGCTTGTTGTATACCTTGGCAAGAATATCGGCGTTTTTGGCGAGCTTAAAAACACTACCTTCCCCGCCTTGACCGATAGCTTTCGTGTCATCTACTAGGATGCGTGAACCGTTTTCGAGATAATAGCTTTTCATCGATTACAAAAAACAGATGAATAGAAGCGTCTTGTCATCGTCTGTTCTCTCGTTGATCCGCTTTGAGGACAAAAATCTGGCGAGTGATTGGCTGACCTCATCAGCGGAAAAGCGATCATGGGAAAATACCTTGAAAAAAGGTTCATAGAACAACGCACTGACCGTCCTATCCTTGGTCGATACGCTGATGCTCTCGATGCCATCGCTCATCATGGCGACGTAAGGATAGAGGTGCTCGGTTTTTTTGTAGATCCCGTTATGGACACTTTCGAGATTGCAGATACTAAACGTCTGATTCGCGTATTCACCGCGTTGTTGCGAAACGATGACCTCATAGAGATCGTCCCTTTTCCCGATCGCACAACAGTCTCCGACCTGTCCGTAGAACTGCCGATCTTCGAGTCCGACATAGACGAGCATCGTCGCATTCAGATCCTTGACGGGGACGTCGAGGTCGTTTGCTTCTTCTTGCAAACGGTTGTGTGTCGCTTCGAACGCTTCTTTGATCAAGGCGATCACTTCTGAATCGGTCATCGGAAAATCGATCGCAGTCGCGAGATAGTCGACGACGAACGTAGCGGCAAGCGTACTGCCAATCTCCGCTTTTCGCGCGCTCCCCATGCCATCGCTGACACAGGCAACGAACCCCTTTTCACCTTCGAGTATGCGATATGCGTGATAGTCGTGACAAGGCTTTCCGTTCTGGACGTGTGAAGTCCCGATTACGGATGCGCCATACGCCCGGATCAAGGTCACACCTCGAATTCGAACACGTCATCACTCGGTTTCTCGAGCTTGATCGTGTCCCCAACGCGACTCGAGGAAACGCTCGAGAGTGACGAAGAAACCCATTGAAACAGTTCCTTGAAATTGAGACCATTGAGTTTGAAGACGCGATCGCTCGAACCAGAGATCTGTCTCAAACGCTCGATGTTCGCGTTTTCCACACCGATTCCGAAAAAGATGACCTTTTTCCCTTGAATGGCATTTTGCAACATCGAACTCGCTTCCGAGACATTGTCGGTCGGCTCACCGTCGGTAATGACGAAAAGCCAGGGGCGATAATAGGAAATGCCGGCATCCCGATAAGCGGTTTTTCGTGTTTCGATCGACTTCAGCGCCGTGACGATCGCCTGACCCATCGGCGTCATGCCGTTGACTTCAAGCCGTGGCGCCTCGCTTTCGGAAACGGTCGCGAAGTCATTGACCACCGCGACGGTCTGCCCGAACGAGATGACGGATAGATCGACGCGCATGCTCGCGAGATCGTCATCACGTAACGCTTGATAAAGTGTCGCGACGCCTTCATTGAGTTGATTGATCGGCGCTCCAGTCATCGAGTATGACGTATCGAGCAAAAGGACGACAGGGCACCGCGGTTCGGGGTTGTCGAGGAGCGCTTCATCGACAACTTCCCGCTCAAATTCAAAATCCTGACTGTGATCAGACATGTTATATCCCACCTTTTTTATATTTTGATCATATGATGAACAAGAGGAAAGCTGAAAACACGAGTCCTTTGATGCTGTGTTTCGTCAACAAATACACAACAAAAATCGTCAAAACATATAGACCCTGAAGGATGAGCGTTGCATAGTCGAAGCCACCTGGGGTATGGCCCAATACGAGTCCATAGACCACCGCCACGATCAAAAGCCTTATCACGATGAAAAAGGGTATACCAAATCCCATCCGAAAGATCTGATAGACATAGACGAGAAGACCGGCGAGATAGGTAGCGAGCATGATGGAAGAAAACGTGTAAAGTCCGTATACGAAGGGCGAAAGCGTGCCATGCGTCCATGTTCCGCGTTGATAGAGATAGCCCATGATGCCGTAATGAAAGGGCGTTCTCGAGTATAGGGCATAGGTCTGTACGACGAGTACGACCGAACTGACAAGAATCAAAACATTCAGTTTCTTGACGGAATCGAAGATGACGGTTCGCTTGCCGAGTACCGTTCGATAGAGATTCATGTTCAGGATGAGAAAAAAGACCGCTTGAATACCGTAACGCAGCCCGGGCGAATAGGTGTTGCCGAAGAGTTGGCCGAAAAGCGTTTCCTTCCAGGTGTTTTGATCAAAAAACACGTAAAGATAAAAAATAACCCAGATGATCGCCCCGACAAAGATCTTTTTCACATGGCTTGAAACGATGCTTGCATTCAATTTTTACAACCCCCAATTTTTATCATTATATCACGATTTTCGGAAATAGTAAACACGGTTCGTTGTAAAGAAAAAAGGCCTCGCGGCCTTTTATCGATTCCCTGCAGCTTTTGCCAGTGTCAAAAATGATTCCGGATCGAGCGAAGCGCCACCGACAAGTGCCCCATCGATATCGCTTTCTGCCAATAAGGTGTCAACATTTTTGGTATTGACCGAACCGCCATAAAGAATCCGAAGTGACTGGGCGACGTCGTCCGAGTAGAGCTCGGCGATAACGTTTCGAATGCTCTTAATCGTCTCGTTCGCCTGTTCGGGAGTTGCCGTCTTACCCGTACCGATCGCCCAGATCGGCTCGTAAGCGATGACAGTTTTTAAAGCCTGGTCCGGACGAACATTGAGATAGGCTTTCTTGACCTGATCCGCTACGAACTCGGTTGTTGTTCCCGCTTCCCGCGTCTCAAGCGATTCTCCGACACACACGATGGGTGTCAGATCGTTGTTGATCGCGGCTTGCAGTTTCTTGTTGACGAGTTCGTCGGTTTCATGATTGTAGTTTCTTCGTTCACTATGACCGAGCACGACATATTCTACGCCATAGGACTTGAGCATGCCAGAAGAAATTTCTCCCGTATATGCGCCTTCATCCGCCTGGTGCATGTTTTGTGCACCGATGCGCAGATTCTCTCCTTCACGCTTGACAAGATCTCTTAGAAAGATGGCGGGTGCACAAATAACCGTTTCCACGTCTTCCTTACTCGGTACCGAAAGATTGACCGCGTAGATGAAAGCGATCGCTTCATCTTTTGTTTTATACATCTTCCAGTTCCCAGCAATAATCGGTTTCCGTTTCATCGTTACCCGAGAATGGTCGATACGTCGCGAATCGCTTCTTCTGCACGTTGTCCGCGGGCGACAATACGTACATTTTCACCGTGTGGCACGGCGAGCGACATGAGCGCGAGAATCGATTTGAGATCGACGATCTTATCCTGATAGTGCAATTCGATCTCGACGGCATACTTCGACGCCGCCTGAACGACTTTCGCCGCGAGGCTGGCGTGTAAACCGGTCGTACTCTTGATTACAATTTCTTTTTCCATGTATTTACCTTCCTTTTATCAAAACATTGGTGGCGTGCTGATCCACAGTATTTTTGCGCGGTGCTCACTCGTATTCATGAGGAAGTGTTCCTTGCTGGCCTGGTAGTAAAAGGTTTCACCACGTCGTATGATATAGCGTTTTTTATTCAAGAAGAGCGTGACTTGACCTTCGAGCACGTATCCGAACTCTTCTCCGGGATGAGGATCGTCGATGACCGATTGTCCACCGGGCTGAAGCTCGATGATGATCGGTTCCATTTCGTATTTGAGTGCGTTGGGAACGATCCAACTGATTTTATGTCTGAGTTGTTCGTTTTCCTTGATGTAGAAGTCTTCTTTCTTGAAAACATGCGTCTGTTCGACCTCATGAGCAAAGAACTCGTGCACATTCGTTCCGAGCACTTCCAAAATCGAGAAGAGCGTTTCGAGAGAGGGTGAAGTCAGATTGTTTTCGATCTGCGAAATGTATCCTTTCGTCAGTTCGAGACGACTGGCCAGTTCCTCCTGTGTCAAGTCATTTCCGAGTCTAAGAGCGCGAATCTTTTTCCCCAGATTCATGATCGGTCAAGAACACAATCGATGCCCGGAAGGACTTTGCCTTCGAGATATTCGAGGGAGGCTCCTCCGCCGGTCGATATGTGCGTGAAGTCATCAGCAAGTCCGAACTGGATGACTGCGGCCGCCGAATCACCACCACCGATAATGGTTGTCAACTGATCTTTTAACCCCGCCAGAGTCTGGGCGATCGCTTTGGTGCCGACGGCGAATCGGGGAAATTCAAAGACGCCCAGGGGACCATTCCAAATGACGGTACGCGCATCCTTCAAGTGCTTGGTAAAGAGTTCGATCGTCTCGGGACCGATATCCATGCCCATCTCATCAGCGGGCATTTCCGTGACTTTTCGGATATTCTTTTCGCTATCCTGGTCGAACGTTTTCGCCGTCACGACATCCTTACCGAGTAAGATCTTGCCTTCGGCTTCCGTCAAAAGCTCTTTGGCGAGTTCGACCTTATCCGTTTCGAGTAGACTCGTTCCCACTTCGTAGCCCAACGCCTTGAAAAAGGTATAGGCCATACCGCCACCGATCAAAATATGATCCGCGACTTTAAGAAGATTCCGGATCACACCGATCTTATCCGAGACTTTGGCGCCACCGAGGATGGCGACCAATGGACGATCGGGATTTTCGAGTGTTCCACCGATGAAACGAATCTCTTTTTCCAACAAGAAACCGGCAACCGTTTCTTTGACATGAGCAGCGATCCCGACATTCGAAGCGTGCTCGCGATGAGCCGTTCCGAACGCGTCATTGACGAACACGTCACCAAGAGATGCCCAATAACGGCCGAGTTCAGGATCGTTCTTGCTTTCCTTTTTCCCGTCAAGATCCTCGTATCGCGTATTTTCAAACATGAGAATCTGACCGTTTTCAAGTTCGTCGATTGCCTTTTCGAGTGCTTCTCCGCGTGTTTCCGGGATGAAGCGAACAGGCATATCCAAGTGCTCGCTTAAACGATCAGCAACGATCGAAAGACTGTTTTTCGCCTTATCTTCTTCTTTCTTGATCCTGCCGAGATGTGAGAAAACGATCGCTTTTCCCCCGTGTTCAAGCACGTATTTGATCGTCGGAAGCGCTTGAACAATACGATTTTCATCGGTGATTTCGCCATCTTTTTGCGGGACATTGAAATCAACTCGGATCAATACTTTTTTACCCTTGATTTCGATGTCCCTGACTGTTTTTTTTGCCATGTGTATCCTCCTATGTCTATGTTATCAACGTTTTTTTACCATAAGTATTATACCATTAATCGATCTTCTTTTCTATATCAATGACCATGAAAGTGCTTTACTTTCTCCTTTCGGATCCTCTCAAGAGCAGCAATCCCTCGAATGGCCTTTGAACGCGAAATCTTGAGTTCTCTTTCGTGTCCCGAACGAAAAACGACGAGAATGCCCGAATCGTGTTCACGGATGCTTTCGATTGCCTGAGCGTTGACCCAGATATTGTCGAAGTCGCGCGTCCGTCTCGTCGGAAAAAAGGCGTTTTCCTCATCGAGATAGACGGGAATCCGATAGGAGATCCCGAGTTTCTTCTTGACAGCTTTGATGTATCCCTCATAGGAAAAAAAGTGATTGAAACACATATCCCGAATGACAGCACGATTCGTCCTTTTCGTCTGAACGGGTTTCCCGTTTTCGACAAGGACAGCCCCATGGGCGTTGTTTTCGATATATTCGATCATCTTTGAACAAAGAAAAAAGGCCCTGAGGCCTTTAGACTTTTCCTTCGTCACTCTTGGGTACGTTTTCAATCGTCGCCGCTTTACGTTGAATGAGTTCGTTGATGTCAACGACGAGACGCTGTTCGGTTTCGGGATCGAAGAAGTGGCACTTGTTCATATCGAGAGCGAGCTTGATCTTATTGCCGATGTGAATGTCCGCGCGCGCATCGACGCTCGCACAGATGTTGTCATCGTTTACGGCGGTGTAGATGTTCGTTTCGGCACCGAGCAATTCGGCGACGTCAACCGTGAGTTCCAAAATGGAATTCGGGTATGTCTGCATGACGGCTTCATTGTCGTGAATATCTTCCGGACGAATGCCGAGAATGATTTCCTTACCGATCATGCGGTTTTCCTTGACGATTTCAAACTTATCGTCGGGAATCTGCAACGTGTGTTGTCCGGCAGTGAAAAGACCTTTGGCATCCACGGTACCATGAATGAAGTTCATGGGAGGCGTGCCGATGAAACCGGCAACGAAAATGTTGTTCGGATTGTCGTAGATGTCTTTTGGTGTACCGACTTGCATGATGTAGCCGTCGCGCATGACGACGATCCGAGTTGCCATAGTCATGGCTTCGATCTGGTCATGGGTGACGTAGATGGTCGTCGTTTCGATCTTGTTGTGAAGCTTGATGAGCTCGCCCCGCATCTGGACGCGAAGCTTGGCATCCAAGTTGGAAAGCGGTTCATCCATAAGGAAGACTTTGGCGTTACGTACGATCGCACGACCAAGGGCGACACGTTGTCTCTGGCCACCGGATAGTGCTTTCGGCTTACGCTTCAGATAAGGAACGAGACCGAGAATCTCAGCGGCTTCCGTTACTTTTTCATTGATGACGTCTTTCGGCACTTTTCTCAGTTTGAGACCAAAAGCCATGTTGTCGTAGACCGTCATGTGGGGGTAGAGCGCATAGGACTGGAAGACCATTGCGATATTCCGATCTTTCGGTGCCTTGTCGTTGACGAGTTCGTCATCGATGTAGAGTTCTCCGGCGGTAATTTCCTCGAGACCGGCGATCATGCGAAGTGTCGTCGATTTCCCGCAACCCGATGGACCGACAAAAACGATGAATTCCTTATCCTTGATCTTCAACGTGAAATCAAAGACGGCTTGAACACCGTTGGGATAGACCTTGTTGATATCCTTGAGATAGAGTGTTGACATGTGTATGGTTCCTTTCTATTTTTGTTGACTACTCCTATTATAACAAGGTCCCGGCAATAAAAAAATGTGCAACGTGCACACTTTTAGGCGATGAGGTGGTAGATCAAAAAGGCATCCGTGAATCGTCTCGGGTCAAATCCGGTGACCTGATGGAACTTGTCGATCCTTTGAATGAGCGTATTCCGATGCAGGAAAAGCCTTTTGGCGGTAACGCTCATATTCTGGTTCGCTTCGAGATAGGATTTGATCGTTTCTTTCATCGTCTGATCGCTCGCATACTTGCGTAACATGAATGCTTTCATCTCTCGATCGATTCGATGTAGATTCGCTTTCACAAGAACCCGGTCATCGAGATAGACGTAGCGGTTGAAATCGATTTTCGCAAGGACCTTTCTAACAAAAGTCAAGTGACTGCTTCTCGCTTCGACCGAAGAAAAGGTGTGAGACACATAAATCCTAAGATCGACGAACGTGTCACTCATGATGTTCAATATAATGTCCGAAAAGGCAACGTGGACTTCGTGCTCATAAAAAAGAACGAGCGAACGATCGGTTTCATCCGTGCTCGTAATCGCGATATGTTCGGCGAACAGCGAAAGGATCAACGGTTGATTGATCTGTGTCGCGTATTTGCTTTCGATCAGTACATAGCGATACATCGGAACCATCCTAACGGGTTTTTCATGTTATAATCGTATTATCCAATCAAGGAGGTTAACATGGAAGTCATTCGAAAAAAACAAAAGTTCTATTTGCGGCTAATCGGCCTCACGTGGATCATTTTCATACTTGCCTTCATCGGCTTGTTTCTAACGTCGCTTTCTTTCGATCAAAAACTCGGTATTCTCGTCGTCATCGTCATCGTTCAACTCGGCATGCTCTTATGGATCAGCCCCCGCATCTTTTACTACAACCAGATGTATGGATTTCTTAAGCTCAAGCAAGACGCCGCTTTACCCCTGCGGGTAAAACTGGATCTCACGGGCGAAAGCTTTCATAAACGTCTCGATCAGCAGAGTTTCAAAGCGTTTAGGGACTATGGAACGCACGTTCTCTTTTACCGGACGACCAAGGACAAGAGTGCCTTCGCGACGCGAAGAACGATGCTCGAAATCGTAACGATTATTACGGATGACGACATCGACTATGACGATTCGAAGCTCGTTTCCGCCGTAAACGATGTCGAGGATATGGCGATGAAAGAAAAGATAAGGTATAAGAACCATTCGATCATTCAAATCAAATCCGGAAACCACAAGGATAAGAAACGAGTCGAAAAAGCGGACCAAGTCGTCTTCGAAACGCACAAGGGACATCGAATCAGCATGATCAATGTCATCTATGATAAAGCGCACGATCAAGCGTATTTCCTTCACGGAAAGACCTATGCGCCAAACGTCTATTACGCCTATGTCGTCGCGCTTTTCAAATCACTCGCAAAGTCATCCTAGAACGCGATAGAAAGAAAGGCTTTGATGGCATGGAGCGCCACAGCGTAACCGGCAGCTTCTTCGTCTTGTGATATGAGATAGAGCATGCCGACCATGTCACGATTCATGTCGATGACTGCGCCACCAAGACCGTAGTCGTCGGTAGGAATATCGGTTTCCATCAGTTCAAGCCCCGGCAAGACATCATTACGATAATCCGTAACGATGCCGAGATTGATCGCATTGATCACCTGGGCCTGAAATCCGATTAAAAGAACCTGTTCGCCTGTTTGTGGTGACTGTTCGGCAAGATCGATGGCCGGCAAGACATCCTTGATCGGTTTCGTGATCTTCAGTAATGCGAGTCGGTGTTCTTCGCTTTGTGCCTCGATCGAAGCGCTGTGTTCACGAAGAAGATAGTCGTTTACCGAAAGATCGAGGGTCATTCCTTTGTCTTTTTCCAAGAGATCAAGGGTTGTCAAAACATAGGTGAATACCTGATCCGTGCGAACGATGACACCGGAACCACGACGCTTTTCAATGAGCGATTCGTCGTCATAAATGCAAGTCTCAATCATGACATTCGAACGCGAAGTCTCCAGCGTTACCTTATTGATCAGTCGTGCGAGATCGTCTAAATCGTCGATCTCTTTGTTTTGATACGTCTCATAAGCGTCACGCAAAACGAGATAGTCGTCGTCATATACGATCTGGTCGAATACATCCGAACAACTCGATAGCATGACGACGGTCAGCATGAGCAACACGGTCAACAAAAACTTACGCATCGTCATCACCGCTTTCAAGCGTTTTTTCGTAATCTGCGATAAATGACAGGACTTCCTCCAGAGGCAAGGCATAACTCACCGTGAAATTCGAACCCGAGATCGTTCCAGCGAAAAGGATGCCGGAAAGTTCGTGGTTTTCATTGACGACGAGGCTGCCACTGCTTCCGCCCTTGACAGGTGCATCCATGCTCATGACATCGAAGTCGATCGAAACGATGTCCGGATCGACGTCACTGATTTCGATGCGCTCGTATCCGACGACTTTTCCCATCGTGATGGCGTTGATCTGACGTGCCGGAAAACCGATGATCGTGACGTGTTCGTCGATTTCAAGATTCGCTTTGGCAAAATCGATCAGACGGAGTTCCGTCTCATCCTTTCGAAACTTCAAAATGGCAAGATCGTAGTTCGAATCGAAATAGACGAGCGATGCGTCGTAGGTGTTCCCAAGATAATCATGTACTCGATAAGCCGGGGATTTGACGGGTTGTTGGTAGGCGACGTGGTTGTTCGTCAGAATATAGTAATAAAGGCGATCTTCGGCGAAGACGACGCCTGAACCGCTCTGTGTCGTTTCCCCAAAATTATAGATCGCAACCGCTGAGCGAACGACATCGCTTGAAAGTTCGTTCAAGTATTGGTTGATTTGCTGATAGGTCGCCTGTTGTTCCTCGAGATGGGCCTGATAATCTCCGAGCAACTCTTCATAGCGCTCTTCGTTGTTGCAGGCGGCAAGCGAAAGGATCAAAGCGAACAAAATGAGAAGAAACACGCGCTTCATGACATCACTTCCTCACCATTCATTTTATCATAGAAAACGATATTTGGATATGGTCCAAATATCGTTTTGTCATCTACCCGATTGACCCTTCCATTTCGAGTTTGATGAGCTGGTTCAACTCGATCGCGTACTCCATGGGCAGTTCTTTTGCAAAGGGCTCGATAAAGCCCATGACGATCATTTCTGTCGCTTCTTCTTCCGTTAAGCCCCGACTCATCAGATAATAGAGTTGTTCCTCACTAATCTTGGATACGGTCGCTTCATGTTCGAGAAAGACGTCACTGTTTTTGACGATATTGGTCGGTATCGTATCGCTAAACGATTCATCATCGAGAATAATCGTGTCACACTCGACGTGTGCCTTGGCGCCCTTGGCGTGTTTCCCGAAATCGACTTTTCCGCGATAATTGACCGATCCGCCGCCGCGACTGATCGACTTGGAAATGATCGTCGACGTCGTATTCGGCGCAACATGAATCATTTTGGCTCCCGCGTCCTGCACTTGGTTCTTACCGGCAAAAGCAATGGAAATGGTCGTGCCCTTGGCGCGTTCACCGAGCAAAATACATGACGGATACTTCATGTTGACGCTACTTCCGATGTTGCCATCGATCCATTCCATGTGTCCGTTTTCATAGACGAAAGCCCGCTTAGTCACGAGGTTGATGACGTTTGTCGACCAGTTTTGGATGGTCGTGTAACGACACGTCGCATCCTTCATGACGACGATCTCGACGTTGGCGGCGTGTAGTGAATCCTTTGAATAGATCGGTGCCGTACAGCCTTCGACATAGTTGACGTAAGCCCCCTCATCGACGACGATGAGGGTACGTTCGAACTGTCCCATTTGATCGCCGTTAATCCGAAAATAGGACTGCAGGGGTTTCGGTACGCGGACGCCCTTCGGAACGTAGATGAAGGATCCTCCGCTCCAGACGGCACTGTTGAGTGCGGCGTACTTGTTGTCGCCATAGGGGATGACCGTTCCGAAATACTTCTTAAAGAGTTTTGGGTATTCACGGAGCGCCGTATCGGTGTCGACGTAGATGACACCGAGTTCATCGAGCTCTTTCATGGTGTTGTGGTAGACGACTTCGCTTTCGAACTGCGTCGAAACACCGGCAAGAAAGTTCCGTTCGGCTTCGGGTATGCCGAGCTTTTCGAACGTATCCTTGATTTCCACCGGGACATCATCCCAACTGCGTTCGGCTCGATCGCTCGCCCGAAAAAAATAGGTGAACTGATCGAAGTCGATGAAAGACAGATCCGGCCCAAAGGTCGGATTCTTTAGGTTTTCGAACATGCGAAAGCTCTTCAACCGGTATTCGAGCATCCATTCGGGTTCATTCTTGTGCGCGCTAATCGCGCGAATAACCCCTTCATTGATGCCTTTACCGGTTTCATAGACGGCCTTTGAATCCGTATGGAATCCATATTGATATTGGCCGATGATCTCATCGATTTTCTTTTTGTTTTCGTCCATGTCATGCCTCCTCCTTGATCTTGCTAATACCCTTCTCACAAGCCTTCCAAGCGAGCGTGGCACACTTGATGCGAGCCGGAAATTGTGAAACGCCTTGATAGACAAGGGCGTCACCCTTGAGAATTTCGGGATTGTACGGCATCCCCTTAATCATCTCATAGTATTCTTCGATGATCTGAAGGGCTCGATCGATCGTTTCGTTTTTCAGTGTTTCGGTCATGACGCTCGCACTCGAGCAACAGATCGAACAACCGGTCCCTTGCTGTTTAAGGTCGGTGATCACGCCGTCTTCGACTTTCATCTGAACGGTCAGCTCATCGCCACAACTCGGATTGTTCATGTGGATGGTTAAATAACCGGGATCATCGACAAGACCCTTGTTTCGAGGGTTCTTGTAGTGTTCCATGATGACTTGTCGATAAAGGTTTTCAATGTTCATAGGTCATGCTTCCCTTCTAGAGTCAAAAAGCGTTAAAGAAATCTCTCGCTTTGACGACCCCTTCAATGAGAGCGTCACAATCACGCCTGTCGTTATAGACATGGAAGGATGCGCGAATCGTCGACTGAACGCCGAGAAATCGCGATACGAGTTGTGCGCAGTGGTGTCCGGCCCGGACACCGATATGATCCTGGTCGAGCACCGTTTGTGCGTCATGGGGGTGAACCCCATCGATATTAAACGTGATGATCGGATTTTCCGATGTCGGATTGTAGACGGTTACGCCTTCGATGGCTGCGAGCTTAGAAACCGTATATGCGTGCATACTCTTGGTATGTTGATGGATGCGATCAAAACCGATGCGGCGAATGAAGTCGATCGCCCCATGGAATCCGATCACGCCGGCGATATTGGGTGTGCCCGCTTCGAAACGAAAGGGAGTATCCTTCCACGTCACATGATCGCGATCGACCTGGTCAACCATTTCGCCACCGAATTCAACCGGCTCCATCGCCTGCAAAAGATCTCGTTTTCCATAGAGTATGCCGATGCCCGTCGGTGCGAACATCTTGTGTCCCGAAAAGGCGAGAAAGTCGACATCGAGCACGCGGACATCGAGCGGCATGTGCGGTGCCGATTGAGCGGCATCAAGAATGACGATAGCCCCTTTTTGATGGGCCAATCGGGCGATCCGGGCGATCGGTGTCACGTACCCCATCACATTCGATGCGTGCGTGAGCGCGACGATGCGTGTCCGGTCGGTCAATACCGCGTCAAACGCATCGACCGTGATGCGTCCTTCCGCGGTTAAAGGAACGTAGATTAATTTAGCCTTTTTTCGTTTGGCGACATTCATCCAAGGTAAAACAGATGAGTGGTGTTCGAGTTCGCTCGTAATGATCTCATCGCCGGGTTGTATGCGATCCATAAAGGCGGATGCGAGCATGTTGAGCGATGCCGTCGTGCCACGCGTGAAGATGATCTCATCCTCACGTGCGTTTATGAAGGAAGCGAGCGCCTGTCGTGATTCCTCATAGAGTTTCGTCGTTTCATAGGCGAGAGCGTAAGCGCCGCGATGCGCGTTGACGCCGAGCTCACTGTTATAGTATTGGACGCGATCAATGGCGTCCTGGACTTTGAGCGATGAAGCGGCGGAATCAAAAAAGATTAAATTGGGGTCTTTTTGATAGACCGGAAACGATTTTCTGATTTCAGTGACGTCCATCATATCCTCGCATGAACGCGTTCCATGAAACGGTCTTTGAGCACCTCATCATCGATTTCATCGATGATCGGTTTAATAAAACCGTTGATGATCAACCGTTCGGCTTCGATACGCGTCAATCCTCTACTTTGTAAATAATAGAGCGCTTGTTCTTCAATCTTGCCAATCGTCGCGCCGTGACCGGCCTGAACGTCGTATTCGTCGATCAATAAAATCGGATTCACTTCGACTCTGGCCTCATCGGACATGATGATCCCTTTGAGCGTCTGATAGGCATTGGCATTTTTCATGCCCCTCTCGATTTTTTCAACGCCATTTAGGACGATCTGTCCATTTCGATTGGCAATCCCGATGTTTTCCATTAAACCGTAGGTATTTTTCGCTGTGTGGTCGATGAAAACATCGATACTCTGAATATTGTCTAGACTCGAGACGGTAATCGAACGCATCTTGGCTTCCGCACCTTCTTGGGCGAGTTCGAGCCTAATCTTGGCATCGAGACGATGACTGACGAATCCACCGATCACATCGATCGAGGCGTCCCTTTGAACTGTGATTTTTTGCTCGAGCGTCGCTTCTGGAGCATTCAGTTCGCTAATCAAGATGTATTTGACCGAACTGTTTTCTTCAGCAAGAAGCGAAAGCGAAAAATGATCGTGCGAACCGGGTCCTTCACCGATCAGTTCGACGAGGACTTTGACCTCAGCGTGTTTTTGAACAACGATTTCGAAGGGTCTGTTCGTATCATCCGAAAGGATAACCTTGACTGGGTCTTGGTCAAGCCTTTTGTCGGAGATCGTCAACCGCCCAGCGGAAAACCGAAATCCGGGTGGCAGTTTTGTCGTTGTTTTTCCCCTGATTTCGATGGTTTTCATGTCGTCTTTTCATCCTCTAGATCGATCCCGAGTTCTTCGCCGATCCACTCGTAACCCCTTTGATCGATCTTTTCTATGAGTTCACGGCCACCGCTCATCACGATTTTGCCATCGATCATGATATGGACAAAATCGGGTTTAATATGGTCAAGGATACGTTGATAATGGGTGATCAGGATGCACCCGAATGCGTCATCGACGAGATCACTCACGTTTTCTCCTACGACCTTGAGGGCATCGATGTCGAGACCGGAGTCGATCTCATCTAGAATCGCAAACTTCGGTCTGAGCACTTTGAGTTGTAAGATTTCATTACGCTTGCGTTCTCCACCGGAGAATCCTTCGTTCAAATAACGGTGCGCGAGATCATCGCGCATCTTGAGTTCCTGGACGACCTTTTCATACTGCAGCGCGAATTCGATGACGTTGATGTCCTTTTGTTTGGTCGCCTTAAGGGCCGAACGCATAAAGTCGCTATTGGTCACCCCAGGCACTTCAGCGGGATACTGCATCGCGAGAAAAAGACCCGCGCGAGCCCGTTCATCGACTTCGAGGTCGAGGAGATTTACTTGATCGAGATACGCTTCGCCCTTCGTGACTTGATATTTCGGGTGCCCCATCAGAGCACTTGCAAGAGTCGATTTACCGGTACCGTTCGGTCCCATGATCGCGTGTACTTCACCGGAATTGACGATGAGATTGACGCCCTTCAAGATTTCTTTGCCTTCGATCTCTACGTGAAGGTCTTTGACTTCGAGTTTTGCCATGAGTTCCTCCTTAGTTCAACACATCCATTATATAATAATGCGCACCGTTTTACCATTCAAACGCTATGAGGCGGATTTTACCAAAAATATACGAATAAGGAAACGTTTTCATACGCATGGGCCTGACATTTTACCGGCCAATATTATATAATTAGATTGTGAGACGCAAAGCTTTTCTTTTCGTCCACAACATCTATTTTTCTCCCCCCAATACTTGGCGCTGACCTCGCTTTGTTGACCTTCGAATGACTGCCATCACATCGTAGGTTTCGCATAAAAAGGTCATTCTCCCAAAAAAAGGACCTCACGTTGAGGTCCCTTTTTTTATGTCAGGATATCGTCTTTTCAAATGTGCGAGTTCTTTCTTCGAGGCGGACACGAAATGCCCGTCGCCTACTTCCACCCAGAGAGGCGGATCCTTTGGATCATGGGGATGCGCCTTGATCGGATCATAGGTCGTTGGCCTTTTGCGTGTATTCTCAAGCTTGTTTCTCATGGTATTCATGAGTGTTCTCGTATACGGATGCAAAGGATGTTCAAAAACAGATTCCGTTGGACCGAGTTCAACGAGTTTTCCGTAATACGTTATCGCGATTCGGTCACTGAAGTGCCTGTGTATTTCTAGATCGTTGGAAACGAATATGATCGACATATCATAGATTTTCCTGAGGTCATCGAGTAAATTAACGATTCTCGCCTGAGTCGAACGGTCGAGCGACCGAACGGGTTCATCAGCAAGCAACAACCGCGGTTTCAAGGCGATTGCTCTGGCGATACTGATTCGTTGGCGTTGCCCGCTCGAAAACTCGTGGGGATAGCGATTGAGATGATCGTCGGTCAATCCGACGTGTTTGAGAACTTCTTGAACACGATCTTCGATTCCCTTTTTGATTCCCTGAAGCTTAAGACCTTCGGCGACGCTCTCATATACGGTCATGCGCGGATCGAGCGACGTGACGGGGTCGTTAAATATCATCTGTATCGCTTGATTGAACGCATCCTGTTTCAAACCGCTGTTATCGCGATGGATTCGCTTGATTTCCCTTTGGATCGACTGAAGCTTTTTATCATACGTTTCTTTGAGTTCTTTAATCTTTGCCCGGTCCTTCTGATAAGCGTGCGGATTGGCCTTGGCGTCCGCTTTGAGATCTAGGAGTTGCTTGCGTCTTTCGGCCTTGATGGCACGAATCTTCTTTTCCATCAAAGCTTTTTCAATCGTGATCTTGTCGAGACTTTCCTGTTTGATTAAAACGATCTGATTGGACGTACTGTTGATCTGCGACAACTGTTCGCCTTGTTCGGTCATCTCACGTAGTTGCCGTTTCAATCGGATGATTTTATCTTGTCTTTCCAGAACCGTTTTCGCGCGTGTTTCCTGAAAACGATACTTCGCTTCGGCGATTTCATCGCGGGCACGATCCTTTATCGCTTTTCGTTTCATGCGTTTCGGGTGTTGCGCGAAACACTCTCGATCACGCATATCCCTGATCCTTCGCTCTTCTTCGTAGAGCGACAACGCCCCTTCTTGGATCGTCTTGCCCTCGAAACGGATCTTGCCATCGGTCAGATCGGTCAACCGAATGATCGATCGAATGATCGTCTGGTTGCTTGCGCCGCCATCTCCGGCCATGCCGAACACTTCATCGGTATGAACATCAAAAGAAACGTCATCCACGTGAAAAACGGTAAGCTCGTGCTTGCCGGTGATGACGCGCTCGTATTGTTTCAAGTTCTCGACTTCGAGGAGTTTCCTTTTTTCTACCATCTGACTCACCTATGGCGTATTGTATATGGATAGAATACCACAGATAGCAAGCAAATTCACGTTTTTTTTCGGTTTAATCGCCTATCAAATGCGTTTTTTGGATAGACCATATGTAAAAAAACACCGGCCATAATACCTATGGCCGGTGCCCTTGTTATCGTGTGATTCTATTCGGAAAGAATGGATTCGAGCAGCGCGATCAGAGCTTCATCATCGAGAATGTCATTGATCGGATAATCCGGGGATATGCCGTCTTCGATGCTGAGATACGTATATCCGTCGATTTCATTGCCGATGCGCGCACTGAGCACGTTATTCGTACTCATCGAAATGGCGGTACCTGTCGGCGAAATGATAATACCGATTGAAGATGCGCCACCACTCGAACGCGAACCGATCGTTGGAATACCGAGTTCCTTAGCCATTGATGCCATCAGGTTTGCCGCACTGAACGTCACGGAGGACGTGCTGACGAACCAGTTGAAGTCATAGGCCTCGTAATCGCTTTCGATATAATAGGTTACCGCCGATCCGTCACCAGGGTTCTGGGAGTGATACTTGATCTGATCTTCCGTCATGTATCCGAAGATGCGAAGAACGGCACCGAGATTACCACCGGTATTATAGGTCAAGTCGACGATGACGTTTTCAACGGCTTGCGGCATACGGTCGAGAAGGTCCTTGAACTGATCAGGCGTATCAACAGTAAATCCTTGCAAGTAGATGATCGCCGTCTTATTGCCATCGATGTAACGAACTTCCGGAATCGATGCGAGCGATCCGAATTTGACTTCGAGTTCATCCTGATAGTCCCAAAGGCCATTGTAGAAGGATAGCGTGCGCGGTCCGACATCATCGATCGATAACGAACGCGAATAATTGAGTGGGGCATAATAACCACCGAACGCATGGCTGGTATGGAGATCATCTAAGTCATAGGCGATCTTGAACATCGTTTCACTCAGGACCTCATTGTCGCGGGTAATGAGATTATTGACGTAGCCATAGAGGAAGTTGTAATAGGTTTCAACCCCCCGGTCTTCCTTGAGTCCGTAGAAATGGTCCAAGGCGAGCGCGAGGAAATGGAAGTTCGCTTCCTTAATCGTCAGATCGGGTTCCGTATCGTTGAATGAACTTTCGCGAACGAGATCGATGACTTCGGCGTCATCGCGGCTGAACGTATCGAAACCGATCAGTTCATCGCCATTGTAATAGACGTCATAGTAGACATCGCCCACGAAAATCAGGTTCAAAAGATGGAGGGGCATCAGGTAAGCGTCATCGGTTTCATCGATGACGAGGTCGAAGCGATAGTGATTGAGGTCGATCGTGACTTGTTCTGGATCGACGTAATCGGCATCGACATAGTTGAGGCCTTCACCATAATCGGTTTCCGTTGAAGCGATATAGTATCCGAAGAAATCGAACGAATTGACGGTTACCGTGTTCGCTGAAAAGTCGAGTTCAGCCCAGAGATCTTCTTCAACCATCGTTCCGTCATAATCCTCGTATTCAACGGTATAACTAACCGTCAAAACGTCACCGACATAGCTGAATTCCAAGAGCTCGGTGTCGAGTGCGCCTTCAAGCATCATCAGGAAAGTTTCGACATCCATGTATGGCAGCGTTTCGTCATTGACATAATAGACATCGACTTCCGGTACGTCAGCAACCACGTACTCTTCGGATGTTCCGGTAAAGGACATGACCGTCTTATCGGTGACAACGCCTTCTTCCCGCGGCATGATCGTATAGTCGAACTCGAACTGTTCGATGTGACCGGTATTGATCGCGGTCAATTCGAGCGTGACTTCGACGGGTTCTTCGCCGATCGCCGGGCGGATCACGTAACCACGTGAGGTAATGACGCGGGGGTCACTGCTGGTCCAGAAGAAGAACGTACCGTTTTCGCCCATGGATGGGAAGACTTCGTTGAACTCCCATTCGATGTTTTCAACGTCCGTCTGGAGGTTTTGAACATTCTCAGGAACAATGTATTCGATTACGGTAACAGTAACGGTTTCAATCTCTACGTTACCCGCTTCATCGGAAACGCTGTAGGTCAAGTCATAGGTTCCCGGTTCTTCTAGGTTGACGTCGGAATCATCGACGACGATCTCATCCGTGAGATCACCATCAAAGAAATCTTCCGCTGTCACACCGGCAAGATAGTCGGGCAGGTCGTCACCGATCGTATACTCGAGATCGACAGCTCCGAGAATATCCGGTGCGACAAGATCGAGATCCGGTTCGATGACCGTGACGGTTATCGTCTTCGTCCGGACATTGCCGTCGTTATCGGTAACCGTAAATGTGACATCATAGACGCCCTCTTCGTTAAAGTCGAGATCGCCGCGGTCGACTTCGATCGAATCGGTGAGATTGCCGTCGACACGATCGATGGCGGTCACGCCGTCCAAAAGGTCGGGAACGTCTTCACCCATCGTGTATTCGATATCGGCAATACCATCGAAGATCGGTGCGACAATGTCGCCATCCGTATCGAGTCCTTCACATGCGGCAAGCGTGAACACAGCCAAAAGGACGATTAATGCGATTAAAAAGTTGTTCATCTTCTTTTTCATTCAGGAAATTCCTCCTTTGTATACTTGTTTATATTTTACTTGAATTTTCGCTTTTGTCAAACGGTTCGACACATGATGTTTCCGATTTTACAAAAAAAGGCGTGATGCCTTTTCCTGTAACACTTGAAATACCCGTGCTATTCATCCAAAGAATAGTCCATTTGGAGATAGCGTTGATACATCTTCCAACGTTTCTTGGCGTCCTGTAAGTTCTTATCGAGCAGGGCGGTAGCATGATCGGGATTGATCTGCGCGAGTTGGGCATAACGTGCTTCCGACAGGAGATAGTCGTGATATTTGTCCCATACGGGTTCTCTGCTGTCGATTTGAAGCGGGTTTTTGCCTTCGTCGATCCGTCTCGGATCATACCGGAAGGTCGGCCAGTAACCGCATTCGGTCGCGAGCTTCGCTTGGGCAAAGGAATTGGTCAGTCCACCCTTGATGCCGTGTTCGATACAAGGTGCGTAACCGATGATGATCGAGGGTCCTTCATAAGCTTCCGCTTCCTTGAACGCCTTGAGTACTTGTGCTGGTGATGCACCATGTGAAATCTGAGCAACATAGACGTGACCATAGCTCATCAACATGGCGGCGAGATCCTTTTTCTTGTTCGCCTTACCGGCAGCGGTGAACTTCGCGATCGATCCGCTTGGCGCAGCTTTGGAACTCTGACCACCGGTATTCGAGTAAACTTCCGTATCAAGGACGAGAATGTTGACGTCCTCGGTATTGGCTACGACATGGTCGATTCCACCGAATCCGATATCATAAGCCCATCCGTCACCACCGAGAATCCATTGTGAGATCTTGACGAAATAGTCCTTGATGCTGAGCAGTTCCTTGGCGTAAGGGGCGTCGAGTTTCTCGAGCTCCGCGACCAAAGGTTTGTTGATGCGTTTCGTGACTTCGGCACTCTTGCGGTTGGCAAGCCATTCTTCTACGAGACCCTTAAGTGTCTCTGGCATCTCTTCCAAGTGATCGACCATCAGGGTCTGAACGCGATCTCGCATCGTTTCATAAGCGATGTGCATACCGAATCCGAACTCGGCGTTATCCTCAAAGAGGGAGTTCGCCCAAGCCGGTCCGTGACCTTCGGCATTCTTCGTATAGGGGGCCGATGGGAAGGACGCTCCATAGATCGAGGAACAACCCGTGGCATTCGCAAATACCATATGGTCACCAAAGAGTTGCGTCAAAACTTTGACGTAAGCCGTTTCACCACAACCGGCACACGCTCCGCTGAATTCAAAGAGCGGTTGGTTGAAACTGACGTTCTTGGGATTGTTGGTTCCGATATTCTTATACGTGACGTCATTGAAGAAATAATCCGCGGTCTGTTGTGCACCCTTGGCGAGTTCGTCGCCGATCGGTACCATAACGAGCGATTTCTCTTTGGTCGGACAAACTTCGACACAGACGCCACATTCGGTACAGTCAAGCGTCGAAACCTGAAGCGAGAACTTGTAGTCGGTTAGACCCTTGCCCTTGGCGTCGATGAACTTCGTACCTTCGGGAGCGTTTGCAACTTCTCTTTCGTCGGCGAGGAACGAACGAATGACGGCGTGTGGACATGCAAAGACACACTGGTTACACTGAATACAGTTCTCTTCTTTCCATTCGGGAACGAAGTTGGCGATTCCCCGCTTTTCATAAGCAGTGGATCCGTTTTCGATGTGCGCATCCTCATAACCGAGGAACGCGCTAACCGGAAGCGAATCACCTTCGATGGCGTTGACGATGTCCGCGATCTTGCTGACGAAGCTCGGTCTTGCGTCCTTGACTTCGACCGGATCATCTTCTAAGACAGCCCAACTCGGATCAACAGGCACTTCGACGAGGTGCGTATATCCCGCGTCGATCGCCTTGTAATTGAGCTCGACGATCGCTTGACCTTGTCTTCCATAAGTCTTATTCGCGTACTCTTTCATATACTTGAGGGCATCATCGGCCGAAAGCAAGTGTTCATTGAGTTTGAAGAAAGCGGCTTGCATGATCGTATTGAGACGACGTCCGAGTCCGATTTCATAAGCGAGTTCGGTTGCGTTAATAATATAGAGTTTCGCTTTCTTCTGAGCGAGTTGTCGCTTGAGTTTATTCGGCAAAAGCGTATCGATTTCATCCTTGGGTACGGCGGTGTTCAAAAGGAAGGTTCCACCTTCTTTAAGACCCTTGAGCATATCGTATTTCCGCAAATACGTATCCGTCGAACACGATACGAAATGCGGATAGTTGACGAGATACGTCGAGCGAATCGGATTCTTGCTGAATCTAAGATGCATCCGGGTAACCGCACCAGCCTTCTTAGAATCATAGGATGCATAGGCTTGCGAGTAAAGGTCGGTGTGGTCACCGATGATCTTGGTAATGTTTTTTGAAGCGCCGACGGTACCGTCGGAGCCGAGCCCGAAGAACAAAAGTTCGGTCGTATCCTTTTCCTCGATATCGAGGGAACGATCGATGGCAAGCGACGTATGCGTGACGTCATCGTCGATTCCGACGGTGAACTGGTCTTTTTGATCGCCTTTGAGATTTTTGAAAACCGACAACAACATGCCCGGTGTCGTATCCTTCGATGACAGACCGTAACGGCCACCGATAATCTTCGGTTGATGGTCGGTGCCATAGTAGATCGCTTCAACGTCCAAAAAGAGTGGTTCGCGAATCGCACCCGGTTCGATCGTACGATCGAGTACGGCGATACGTTCAACCGTCTTGGGCATGGCCTTCATGAAATAGTCGGCCGAGAACGGACGATAGAGATAAACGGCGAGCAATCCGACTTTTTCACCCTTGTCCTGCAAGTGGTCGACCGCTTGCTTGGCAGAATCGACGACCGAACCCATGGCAACGATGACATCGGTCGCATCCTTATCGCCATAGAAGACGAACGGTGCGTACTCACGACCCGTGACTTTCGTAATCTCCTGCATGTAGTCGGCAACGATATCCGTCAGACCCTCGTAGCGTGACACTTGGAGCATCTTCGTTTGGAAATAAACGTCGTCGCTTTGTGCAGTACCCCGAGTTACCGGGTGTTGCGGGTTGAGTCCGCGCTTACGGAAAGCATCGACCGCATCCCGGTCGAGCAGTCTGTCAAAGACGTCATAGTCCATGACTTCGATCGATTGAACTTCATGAGACGTACGAAATCCGTCGAAAAAGTGCAGAAAAGGAACGCTCGATTTGATCGCGGACAAATGGGCGACACCCGCCAAATCCATCGATGCCTGAACCGATGAAGAGGCGATCATACCGAAACCGGTCTGGCGCGTCGCCATGACGTCCTGGTGATCACCGAAAATCGAAAGTGCCTGAGCGGCGATGCTGCGTGCCGCGACATGAATAACGCCCGGCAACAGTTGGCCGGCGATCTTATACATGTTCGGAACTTTCAAAAGAAGCCCCTGTGATGCCGTGAACGTCGTCGTTAAAACGCCCATCTGCAACGATCCGTGAACCGTTCCAGCCGCACCGGCTTCCGACTGCATTTCAATGATTTTCACAGGCATTCCGAATAAATTCTTTTTACCTTGTGACGCCCAGAGGTCAATGTGTTGAGCCATGGGCGAGGATGGTGTAATCGGGTAAATCCCCGCTACTTCGGTAAAAGCGTAAGCACAATAAGCCGCCGCTTCGTTACCATCCATTGACATAATTCTTTTTTTAGGTACCATTATGATACTCCCTTCTTTTTGTCCGTTTAAAGAACGTTCAATATATCCGAGGCGTTATTCGCGGGAGATGCTTTTTCGAAAATATGCGTAACAACACCTTCTTCATCCAAAACAAAGGTCGATCGACTCATGCCCATGTATTTCTTACCATACATGCTTTTTTCAACCCATACGCCAAAGTATTTTGCAACGTTGAGTTCTTCATCGCTCAACAGTAAAAAGGGCAGTTGATACTTCTCGATGAACTTCTTGTGGCTCGCTGCATCATCCTTACTGATTCCGATGACTTTGACATCCTTATCTTTAAAATCATCGTAGGCATCTCGAAACGCACAGGCCTGTTTCGTACATCCGGGCGTATCGTCTTTCGGATAGAAATAGATGATGACTTTTTTACCCCGAAAATCCGCGAGACGATGTTCATTCCCAAAGGCATCAGGCAAGACAAAATCACGAACGCGTGTTCCGATGGATAACATGATAAACCTCCTGCATCGTATGGATATCGATCACCATTAGTATAACATACTACGCATGAAAAATAATACCCTTTTTTGATATTCCGGGCAATATGGGACAATTGTCGGATATACCTTAAAAAACGTCTAAATATGACGCATCAAATCTTGTTTTGATCGTGCCAGGCGGCGTAATTCATGAGTCCGATCGTAATGAATTGGATGCCCGTATAGACATAAACCGTCGTAAGGGATTTAAAGGCGATCACACCGAAAACGAGGGCAAGAATGAACAAAACGGTCAAAACGATGTATATGCGAAACACGACTTGGCGCATGCGAATCTCCTCTCCTTAATCTACTCCTATCCTACCATAAACGCGTCCATTCGTGATGAAGGGGTATCGATTTTCCCCTTAAAAATCGTCCAATCTCTTTTAACGGCAGATGAAGGCTTGACTCGTTATCCCCCATTTTTTTACTTTTTTCCGAAAAATCACATACATCATCCAGATACTTAATTCAAATGTCCATTGAAAATTGAAAGAATACCTACATAAAATATATACATTTTTGTAATGATATGGTAGTATGCACCCATATTGACAAAGCGATAAGGCTTGTGTTTCCTTTGTAAACATAAAGACTTATTATCTTTGATAAAGCCAAAACAAGAGCGATCTTGCGACGGAAAGCTATAGGGTCTCTTAGAGATAGCCAGTTGCCTGATTTAATAATGTCCGATCTACGTTTATAAAGAGGCATATCGATGCCTTTTGGTGCTTTGTTTTTTGTTTTTTTGGGAGGACAGAAATGATTGATCGATCGTTACGCAAGAATTTTGGGTACACCCTTGTCGAAATTGTTTTTGTTACGGCAATCGTTACGAGCATGAGTCTGTTTCTCACACACAGCTTTTCTTCTTACATCGACAAGTCTCAGGACAGCAACGATCAGCAGACATTGAAATCGATGAATGACGCCTTGCACGCAGACAGCTTGTCTTCCGACGTAAGCGACTATGATGCGCACGATGTTAAGCATGTGATCGATACGTATCATGGCGGATCTTTTAACTACACGCCCATATCGGACAACTCCGGATTTTTCTATATCAAGAAAGATCATAAAATCATTCTTGCCGATATCGATGAGGTGCTCGAAGGCGACTTCAAGGAATACACGTGTCAAGCCAACGGAGACTTCTTGGTAAACGATACCGTGTTGCCGCTCGAACACCAGATGGGACAGACTCCGGAAGAAATCTTTGGTGATGGCGTCTACATGCTCTCGGAATACGGATCGGATGTCGCGGATTTCGTGCGTAACGTCAAAGGTCTTGCAAAATCAAAATCCAAACCCGATCTCGCCAACAACTATTATGCCCTGCAACGCGTACACCAAAAGCTCAAAGACAACAACCCCGCCAAACCAGTCATCGCTCGATTACTCGAAAAATTCAACGTGGACCATACCGTCTATATCAACGACGACCATTGGTTATCCGTCTATGAAGAAAGTGACAGTTTTGACGTCGAAAGCATCGTCTATCAAGACCGAATCGCAACGATTCCGATGCAAGTGGAATCCATCATCATTTTCCCAACGAGCGATGTCGAAGTCCCGAATTCGGTTCAAATCATCGAAACGCATTCCTTTACACAGGTCGATGTTAAAAAGCATAAAGTAAACCTCAAAGTTCCCGAACATGCCCAGAAAAAAGATGGTGCCTTCACGGAGGAACAACTCGAGATCATCAACTCGGAAGAAAACAACGAGATCGCCGATCTTGCGACTTCAGTCAAATTTTATGTTTCAACCGACGGTGACGATCCCCTTTTGCAAACCGGAAGCATTCGCGTCAATTACGATAAGCTCGATACGGCCCAGATCCTCGTAGACATATCCGAATTATCCACCGAAAATCTAGAATTCGTCGAAATCAAGCGCGTGTGCATTCAGGGTTGCAGTTTCTTTCAAGTCAGGGCCTACGACGACCAAGGACTGTTCGGATTCACCCAAATGGAGTTCAAAATATACTCTTGAAGTCCTTCATTTATCACTCATAACCAACACGTATCGTCCCATCGGGTCGATGCGTGTTTTCATGCACAAAAAAACTCCCACCAGGAGAGTTTTTGTTTGAAAAAGATGGTGCGGGTGACAGGACTTGAACCTGCACGCCCGAAGGCGCTAGATCCTAAATCTAGTGCGTCTGCCAATTTCGCCACACCCGCGCAAAAAGAATTATAACCTATATTGTTTGTCCTGTCAATTCTTTTTGCGTGTTTTCAATTGATTATCGTCTTCGACGGATCATCCATATCCCAAATCCACCTAAAAGAGCGATGCCGACTAAAACATATGCGATTATTCCGTGTTCCTCATCTTCAACGGATACAGAAAGACGTGTCTGATAAGGTTTTTCATCGATCTCATAATCGAAATAGACATAATATGTCCCTGTTTCTTGAGCATTCCCGCTGTAATCGTCGTAGGTAATCGTCAAATTCGCTGGTTCATATCCCATATCGTTCAACGTATCGTCCATGAAAGCGATGAGATCATCTTCACTGAGCGTCACATGGGTCGTCGTAAGGAGTTCGACGTCCCCGATTTCGAAACGAACGGGCGAATTGTTGACCACATGAATTTCGATATAGTGCGTCGTCTGATTGCCGTCACGGTCGATCGCTCGAATCGAAACCGTATAAACACCCGGAATACGTGTCCCCTGATACGTGTCGTAGTCGATTCCGTAATAGACGTCGTCTCCATCGACCTCATCATAGACGTGATAGTGCGCCAAAATATCGTCATGAGAGAGCGGTTCATCTTCCGTATATACGAACAGGATGTCCGTGCCTTCGACGATCGGTCCCATCGAGTCGAGAAGCGTGATCTGAATGTCCTCGACCGCTTCATTACCGCTCGAATCGATCGCCTTCAACACGACTTCATATGTCCCCGGTTCGGCGGCATCCGTGTACGTGTCCGACACGACATAGAGATCCTCGGAACCGAGCTCATCGACATTGTCCTGGACCATTATGCGTTCCATCATTTCCGCGATCGTCGGACGGTCGGCGAATTCAAAGACGTATTCGGTTTCACAGATAATTGTTGGTGACTGATCATCAACGATGCGAATGAAAAGATCGAACGTACTGATCACACCCTGGTGTATGCTCTCGAAACTCAATACGTACGTCCCCGGCATCTTGTTACCGGTGGAATATTCGTCTTTTATCGTCATATAGTCCAGCTGCTCGTGATCAGGGCCGTAGGCACTGACAAGATTTTCTATATCGGCCAAAGACAGCTCGGTTTCGTATGGAATCTCGATCGTTTCTTCGCCATGCACTTCAGAGTTTCCGGTATAAAAGGGTTCGAATCCGGAATAATCCGCGTAGTTTCCTTTGAATAGCATCACTTGGTAGCATTCCTGCGGATCGATCGGTATATCCTTAAGATGGATCCGATCGTTTCGTGTTTCGAACTCGACGTAACCCTTTTTTTGCATTTCATCTTTTTGAAATGCCCATGCCATCGATCCCGCATCATCTGTGATGACGAGTTCCATCGTTTCCACCAAAACGTAATGATTCCCGAGAACCTCGGCACTCATAACGAGCGTATAGACCGCCTGCTCTTCGACGACAATGTGATCTTTTGTCATCGCCATACCGTCAAGAACGACAAGATTACGTAGGTCGAGCACATTTTTCGTCTCACTCTCTTCGCGTGCATAGACCCTAGTATGACCGACAAGCGATAGAATAAAGACCAACCCTAGCAAAACCATTTTTTTCATATCGATTCCTCCTTCTTACACTATCCTAGTACCGCATGAAGGGGATTACTACAAAAAAAAACCGCAAACCGCCACAAGCGTTTGCAGTATCGAATACGGGTGGCAGGCCCAGCTGGATTTGAACCAACGATGAGGGAGTCAAAGTCCCTTGCCTTACCCCTTGGCTATGGGCCTATCATGCGTTTTATTTCCGGGGAAATAGGTGGGGCGGCCGAAGGGAGTTGAACCCTCCAGTGTCGGAGCCACAATCCGATGCGTTAACCGCTTCGCCACGGCCGCCATATGATGACGCAATTATTATTATACAATATTTTCCGCCATTGTAAAGGGAAATTGTGTAATTTTATTTGTTTTGGTTGTGAAAAGAAGACAATTTTAGTATCCTATTCTCGGAAGGTTGTGGTTGCATGCTCAAATGGATCGGACGTATCCTATACGTGGTCGTGATATTCATTCTTACGATCCAAATCTATAGTTTCGCATATTTTTCAAAATTACAAAACTACCATGATGACAAGATCGCCGATCTGATCGATGACGATATCGCCTATATGGAAGGTCTCAATACGCTTATGGGTATCGACTATTTTCGTGTGACACCAACACTCTATGAGTATTCCGGTGAATCCACGGATGATGAGAATTCCTACCGTTTGGATGTATCGGTTTATGCCGTTGGAGCATCGAGTGAAGAAGCATCATTTGACGGTTATGCGATTCTCGTAAACAATATCTCGATCATCGAAGCCGGCGAAGAAATCCTTGATCCGATCATCCGAATTACTGCCGAGCTCGATCAACAGACACTTATGGTCGATGAAGAGTTAAGTGATCGAGGTAGCGTGTTCTACAATCCCGCACAGCCCTTTGCTTATTACAACATCCCCGTACTCTTTCTCTTTGATACCGACAATTATTTACGCGATCCGGAGTCGGGAGACATCGCGTCGCTCGAACGCATCGAGGTCAATTACTCGAAAGGCGAAAAGGACGATGACGGAAACTTCATCTTCTCGGATATTCCTCTATTCATCGCCAGTACCTCAGAAATCAGTGAAGCTGCATTGGGCGATTTGAAAGATCCGAATCTCATGATCGATTCCGAAATCTACCAAATTCGCGACGGATTCGAAGATCAGCTCCCCAGTGATACCGATGTCCAAACATTGAACCTAAATACCACACGCAGCGACTTAAGCGCCTATAACGGAGTCATTTGGCGCACGATGGGAATCTACACTCTGATCATCGCCCTTTTGACCTATCTCGTCTTTTTCCATCGCCGCATTCGTGAA
>CAYUIK010000057.1:0-6997 GCA_964444805.1 uncultured Acholeplasmataceae bacterium
GATGATTCGGACCCGAAAACTGCGGAAGCAACGAAACTATGTTATAATAAACTCGCCTTTCCGTTGTGGATCAGACACCGTCGAGACGGTGATCTGCTCAGTTATTCCTACGGACACAAAAAGCTCAAAAAACTACTCATCGACCGAAAAGTTCCTCTTGAAAAAAGAAGGGAACTCCTCATAATCACCGACAACGAAGACAATATCCTCTATATCCCCGGTTTCTATCAAAACGAAACGCTTGGTGATGAAAACGAGATCTTCTTCTTGGTCGAACAGGAGAAATAAGCCATGCATAAGGATATCGCCGAAATCCTCGTTTCCGAACGACAGATCGAAGACATCTGTCAAACCCTCGGTCAACGTATCACCCAGGACTACCAAAGCCGTCGACCGATCCTCGTCGGCCTTCTTAAAGGTTGTGTCCCTTTCATGTCCGATCTGGCCAAACACATCGACCTCTATGTCGACATGGAATACATGGCCGTAAGCAGCTACCACGGCGGAATCGCCTCCTCCGGAGACGTCAAGATTAAAAAGGACCTCGATACGTCCATCCAAAATCGTGATGTGCTCATCGTCGAGGATATCGTCGATACCGCGAACACGATCGTAACGATCAAAAACCTGTTCGCCCATCGTGGTGCCGCATCGGTCAAGATCGTGACACTCCTCGACAAACCGGCCGGAAGGCTGCATGATTTCGTCCCCGATTACATCGGTATCACCATCCCCAAGGCGTTCGTCGTCGGTTACGGTCTCGACTATGACGAGATCTATCGGAATCTCCCTTATGTCGGCATTCTCAAACCCGAAGTCTATCGTAGAGACGAATAAACAAGAACAAAGAGGTATCCCATGAATCCAAATCCCAATCGACAACAAAAGAAAAAACCAGAATTCCGTAAAAAGCCTGATTATCTGATCATGATTTTTACGCTTTTTATCGTCCTCGGTGTCTTCCTGTTTCTAAGAAACGCCCTCGAAGAACAAACCCAGGAACTGACCGTATCCGAAATCCAGGCTGCCGCCGTTGCCAAACACATCGAAGAAATCAGTTATGAACCCGTCGGTGGCGACAACATCGACCTCGTAACGGTAACCGGCGTCATTTACGACCAACACAAATCCAAATACGACGATATCGCCGTTTTCGAAAGCATCATGCGCATCGATCAGGCTGAAGATGTCCTGCTCAATGTCGAGTCCTATGGCGGATCAACCGAGATCATCACGCGTTCCGGCATCACGTTCTGGGGTGTTTTACTGAATCTCTTGCCGATCGGACTCTTCCTTGTCGTTCTTTTCATCATTTTTAGAAACGCGAACAGTTCGAACAATCGAGCTTTCGATTTCGCCAAGAACCGGGCGAAACTGAACCGCGACAAGACCGCTTCATTCAAGGATGTTGCGGGATGTGACGAGGAAAAGGAAGAACTCGAAGAAGTCATCGACTTCCTCAAGACTCCAAAGAAATACGTGGACATGGGCGCCAGAATTCCCAAGGGTGTTCTGCTCGTCGGTGCTCCCGGTACCGGTAAGACTTTACTCGCACGTGCCGTGGCCGGCGAAGCGAACGTTCCTTTCTTCTCGATCTCCGGTTCCGATTTCGTCGAAATGTTCGTCGGTGTCGGTGCCTCGCGCGTCCGCGACCTGTTCAAGGTTGCCAAAGAAAGTTCTCCGTGTATCATTTTTATCGATGAGATCGACGCCGTCGGTCGCCAACGTGGCGCCGGACTCGGTGGCGGTCACGATGAACGCGAACAGACATTGAACCAATTGCTCGTTGAAATGGACGGGTTCTCGTCGAACCTCGGTATCATCATGATGGCGGCGACCAACCGTCCCGATGTTCTCGATCCCGCGTTGTTGCGTCCCGGACGTTTCGACCGGCAAATTACCATCGACCTTCCGGACGTACGCGGACGTGAAGCGATTCTCAAAGTTCATGCCCGAAACAAGAAGATCGATCCCGACATCAAATATAGCGAACTCGCCCATAGAATCCCCGGATTCAGCGGCGCTGACATCGAAAACCTTTTGAATGAAGCCGCGCTCCTCGCTGCTCGCGACAACCGTACGATGATCGTCGAACAGGATCTCGACGAAGCGATGGACCGCGTACGCATGGGTCCCGCGAAAAAGAGTCGGAAGTTCACACCGACCGAGAAAAAGACGGTCGCCTATCACGAAGCGGGTCACGCCATCATCGGCCTTAAACTCGAATATGCCAACGTCGTCCAGAAGGTCACGATCATTCCGCGCGGACGCGCTGGCGGATACAACCTCATGGTTCCCGCGGAAGAACGCTTCCTTGAAACGAAACAATCACTACTCGCGACCATTACGAGTTATCTCGGTGGCCGGGTTGCCGAAGAAATCATGTTCGACACCGTGACAACAGGTGCCTATAACGACTTTCAGGTCGCGACACGCATCGCGCGTGCCATGGTCACCGAATACGGGATGAGCGACTTAGGTCCCATCCAGTACGAGACACAAGGAAACGACGTCTTCCTTGGACGCGATTACTTCAAGGAAAAGAACTTTTCCGACCAGGTCGCCCATGAAATCGACAAGGAAGTACGCAAGATCATCACGCAATGTTTCAACAAAGCCCGTGAACTCATCAACGCGAACATCGATCTCCTCAATAAGATCGCGAAGTATCTCCTCGAAGTCGAAACGCTGACCAAAGCGGATATCGATGAAATCGTGGAAACCGGCGAACTTTCCTGGTGGACGGAAAAACAACAGAAACTCGAGTTGAACGGCCATGCGGCTTGACAAATACTTGAAAGTGTCCCGTCTGATTAAAAGGCGTACGCTCGCCAAAGAAGCCTGTGAAAAGGGAAAAATCGAAATCAACGGGAAAACCGCCAAGCCTTCGGCCGACGTATCGGAAGGTGACCTTCTGACGCTCAATCTCGGTTCGCGGATCACGAAATCGAAAGTCCGGTCGCTGGAAACGAAAGGCGATCCGATGTTCGATCTCATATCGGAAGAAAAAATCAGGCCATAACTTTGTTTATGGCCTTTCTCATGTTATAATGTTTTGGATTAGGAGGAATGCCTTATGGACCAAAAAGACTTAAACGAACAACAACAGATCAGACTCGCCAAAGCCGAAGAACTGCGGGAAATGGGTGTCGATCCCTTCGGGAAGCGCTATGAACGCACGCACACCGCTCAAGCGATCCATGACCTTTTCGGTACGGACGACCACGATACGCTACAAGAAAAGAACGCATCCGTCTCCATTGCCGGACGCATCGTCCTTAAAAGACGTCAAGGCAAAGCCGGATTCATGCACGTCCAGGATCGAACCGGAAAGATTCAGGTCTACGTTCGTCAAGATGAAGTCGGAATCGATGCCTATCATCTTTATAAAGCTTCGGATCTCGGTGATATCGTCGGAATCGAAGGCGTCGTTTTTCGTACGAAAACCAACGAACTGACGATTAAGGCTTCCGCCTATACGCACCTGACCAAAGCGCTCAGACCTCTACCCGACAAGTTTCACGGTCTACAGGACAAAGAGGAAGCCAGACGACGTCGCTACGTCGACCTAATCGTCAACGAGGATGCTCGTCGCGTCGCGACGATGCGTCCAAAGATCATTCGCTCGATCCGAAACTTCTTTGATGAGAAAGGCTTCATCGAAGTCGAGACACCGGTTTTACAGAGCATTCTCGGTGGAGCGGCCGCTCGACCTTTCAAAACGCACCATAATGCGCTCGACATGGATTTCTATTTGCGGATCGCGACCGAGCTCCCCTTGAAAAGACTGATCGTCGGCGGACTCGAAGCCGTTTATGAAATCGGCAGGCTCTTCCGCAATGAAGGGATGGACGCCAAACACAATCCCGAATTCACGACGATTGAAGCCTATCTGGCCTATTCCGATATGGCAGGGATGATGGACCTCGTCGAGGATTGTCTTGCTACAACGACGATGGAGGCACTCGGATCGCACACCTTCGATTACGGTGACGTCACGATCGACATGACGCCTTCTTGGAAGCGCGTGCACATGGTCGACGCGATCAAAGAAAAGAGCGGCGTCGACTTCTGGAAGCACATGACGATCGACGAAGCAAAAAAAATCGCCGAAAAACACGAGATCGACGTCCAGAAACACTTTGAAGTCGGACACATCATCGAAGCGTTCTTCGACCGCTTCGTCGAGCCGGAAATCATCCAACCGACTTTCGTCTATGGGCATCCCTTGGAAATCAGTCCTCTCGCAAAAAAGAGTGAAAAAGACCCTCGATTTACCGATCGTTTCGAACTCTTCATCATGAAAAGCGAATACGCCAACGCCTTCAGTGAACTCAACGACCCGATCGATCAGCGCGAACGCTTTGATCACCAACTCAAACAAAAAGCACTCGGAAACGATGAAGCGAACGAAATGGACATCGATTTCATTGAAGCCCTCGAGTATGGTATGCCGCCGACAGGTGGACTCGGTATCGGCATCGATCGCTTCGTGATGTTGTTGACGAATACGCCGAATATTCGTGACGTCATCCTCTTTCCTCACCTCAAGAACCGCTGACAGATATCTTTTTGATATCTGTTTTTTTTCGTAGCCGTGGCGATACGTGATAAAATATGACCAAAGGAGAGACGCCCATGGAATATGTGAAAACAAATGACCTCAGAAAAGTCTATACGCACGGCAAACTCGCTGTTGAAGTACTCAAAGGCATCACGATTGATCTTTGTGACGGCGAATTCGTTTCGATTGTCGGTCCTTCCGGTTCCGGGAAGACGACGCTTCTCTATACGATCAGCGGCCTTGAACCGTATACGGGTGGAAACGTAAAACTCTTTGGTCAGGAACTATCGACTTACAACGACAAAGAACAGTCCTCCTTACGGGCGAAGGATATCGGGTTCGTCTTTCAGTTTTACAACCTGATTCCAAATCTAACCGTTTATGAAAACGTCCTTTTAGCTTCCGTTCTCGGAATCAACGAAACGAAAGCTATGATTCTAAAGACACTCGCGTCCGTCGGTATGGCCGACTATGCATCCTATTATCCGGGTGAACTCTCCGGCGGGATGCAACAACGCGTCTCGATCGCCCGAGCTCTCATCAACAAACCACGCCTGCTCTTCGCCGATGAACCGACCGGCAACCTCGATTACAAAAACGGTATCGAAATCATGGAACTGTTTCGACGTCTCAACGTCGAAGAAAAGAAAACCATTCTCATGGTTACCCACAACGAAGAGATGACGTCCTATGGAACGAGGACGTTGCACATGCTCGACGGGAAAGTGATCAAAGATGAGCGCACGCTTCGCTAGGCTAGGCTTCGCTTTTCGCTTTGCCTACAGGAACATCATCCATTACCGGTTGCGGTCGATCCTGATCTTTTTTTCATTCACGGCGCTTTTCACAGCCCTTCTGATCGGTTTTTCGATGCCCGACTATTTCAAGGACTATTATTACGGCAGTCTCGAATCGCGTTACCAAAACATCGATCTCGTCATGCGGGCGAGCCCGAACAGCAATACCCGTTTTTTCAGTTTGAGAACGCTTTACGGCGACCCCGTGCTCGATGATCACGTGAAGGAATACGCGCCCTTTTTCGAAGTCGATACGCTCATTGAAATCGAAGACCAGACCAAAGTCTATCTCAAAGCGATGGCGTCGACAACCGAAGAACTGATGACAATCACGGGACTCGAACTTCCGGAAATCGGTCCGGAAGAAACGATTCTGACCGAGACGATCGCCCGTCGTCATGGCCTCGAAATAGGGGATACGCTCAACATGGTGATCGGTCAAGCCGACCAGGAACTCGAAGTTGTGAGGATCGTTTCCGACACGGGACTGTTTTCCGGTGACACGATCTTCATCGATCGTGAAGGGAGTCTTCGTCTGTTCCTGCGGGCGATCGACTCGCCCTACGCGAACGCCCCCTGGGTCTTGCTCGATAACATCTACAATACCGTTTATTTCTCCTTGTATGAAGACCGTGATTTTTCGGAGACTCGAGCGGAACTTCAGAATATCGAAGCTTTTTCCAACCTCGAATTCGAAGAGACGATCAATGCCCGTGCCGTCGATCAGCTCGTCCGGCGGGCCACATCCGTTTTCAACGTCATTTTCGTCATCATCGTTTTCGCGATTCTCTTCGTTCTGCAAACGACCTTTCTGCTGTTCTTCAATGAAAAACGACGGGCCTTCGGGATTACCGCGATTCTCGGTGGAAAACGTCCTTTCACCTACTCGGTCGCTTTGATCGAAATCGCGATCTTCTACGTCATCACCCTACTGACGTCGAACTGGCTTTCCAACCTGGTCATCAGGGAAGGAAGCGACTATGTCGGAACCGATCTCAGCTACCGTATCAAGGACGGAAATATCCTTGTGAGTGCGAGCATCGTTTTCATGCTCTTTCTCGTCGTTTCCTATTACTATTTCCGCTCGTTTGACCGGCGATCCTCGATCGAACATACGAAAGACCTTGAAAAAGCCAACCCGCACGTTCTTGGTCTCTTCCTGGTTTTTCTTGTTTCTCTTTCCGGCTATCTTCTCATCAGTTCAGCGACAGGTTATCGTCTCTTGGGAAACAACCGCGTCATCCTTCAGCTCGTTTTCGTCGGAATCATCCTCTTCTCTCTCAGTCGGGCCCTGATCGAATCTTTCGTTTCCTTTTATCGAAAACCGAGAACGGGAACGCTCTATCTCAAGATCCTTTTGTCGAAAAAGGCCTTTTTCCGTTACTTGCAAGTCCTCGTGATCAGCATGTTGAGCATGTTTCTGCTCATCCTGACTTACGACCATATCAACCATAAGATCGAAACGATCGAATCCGAGTACCATCTCGACTATGTGCTCACGAATCTATTTGGTAACGTAAACGATCTCGAAACCGAGATTCGTGCGATCGATGGTGTAAAACAGGTCCATTCGGTCGGTCTTTACCATGATGTCGCTTTCCAAGATCTCGATGAAAGTCTCAGCATGCTCGTCTCG
>CAYUIK010000058.1:0-1674 GCA_964444805.1 uncultured Acholeplasmataceae bacterium
GAAGAAGGATACGAGGATCGGGTCCACGCGTTTCTTTCCGGGACTTCCGATGAACAAGTCCGGTCAGCCGATGAATACTTGTCTTTCGTCGCTTTGAAATATGACGGGATCGTCGGATTCATCCAGGTTTCAATCAGGACATTCCCGAAACCGGTGGAAGAGACGGAAGCCTACGTTCATGTTCTTGAAACGGATCCGGATGACGAAGAACGCGAAATTGCGGGTCATCTGATCGATCGGGTCATCGAAGACGGCAAGCCTTTCGGCGTCACGCAAATCAGAGCCTGGTCTGCGATCGACCGGGAAGAAAGCATCCTTTTTTGGAAAGAAAAGGGGTTCATGCTCTGTCATGCCATACGTTTTGAGCAGGAACGTTCAGGCGATATCGAGGGTTTTTATGCCGTGAAAAAGGTTTGACATGGAGGCATATGATCGTCTTTGATTATGTGGCTTCTTTGGAAAATTAAAAAAACATGCGTGCTTATCATTGATTTAGGGGGGGTGTTTTTAGATACCTTAAGTTGTTTCAAGGTGTTTCTTTTTGGTTCGTGATCACTATAAGGATCGATCAGGTTCGAGGATTGGGTATCGAAAATAGAGGAGGATAAGTCTATGCTAAAAAAAATGATGGTATTGTTTCTGGCTATGACGCTTTGTTTGGGATTGGTCGCCTGTGAAGATGATGCGCCACTCACCCAGGAATCAAGCGCACGCGTCACGTTCCGGTATGAGCCTAAAGGGGCGATCTATGAGATGGTTGTTTTAGGAGAAGAAAGAATCGTTGAAGAACCGGTTACGCCGTTCAAAGAGGGATATGTCTTCGAGGGGTGGTATCGCGATGATGTACGCCTAACATTCCCTTACGATATCGGTGATGCCGAACATGCGGAAATCGAAGGCCGGTGGACCAAAGTCCCTTTTACGTATGTCGTTAGGGATCAAGAGGTGACGATTACCGGCTATACCGGTCTTGATCCCGATGTCGTCATACCGTCCGAGATCGATGGGTATCCGGTACGACGGATCGGTCGACAGGCATTCGGTTCGTTCACGGAAGTGTTTCTAGGTCGAGAGTTGATCCAAGATGATGTTTTTCTTGATGATGATGTCGCTATTCGATCGGTTCACGTTCCTGAGACCGTAAGGTCGATTGGTTCGTTCGCTTTCACAGTGATGACCGGTTTAGAAGAAGTCCGTTTCATGGGAGAGAGTACGCTCGAGACGATCGAAACATTCGCTTTCGCCTATCTTCCCTTACTCGATTCGATCCGAATTCCCGCGAGTGTTCGTGAGATGAAACAGTATAACTTTCGCGAAACAGGCTTGAACGTCATTTTCGCTGGAGCCTCGGAACAACCCGAAGGATGGGATGAGAAATGGAATTCCGAGGGTATTCCCGTCACTTGGGATGCTCCGCATGAATACGAAATCGTTACATTAGAACTCATTTTAAACAGCAGTGAAGGGGACTCGACGTACCGCAAATATCCAGGAATGCCTATAGATATACCAGAACCAGAAAAAGCTGGGCATGTCTTTGATGGTTGGTACGTGGATGAGGATTTGACCGTATCGTTCGATCTGGAAGTCATGCCCGAAGAGAACATGACTCTTTATGCGAAGTGGCGGGTATATCAACCGCTCATCATCTATCAAAACAATGTGGAAATCGAT
>CAYUIK010000059.1:0-3175 GCA_964444805.1 uncultured Acholeplasmataceae bacterium
ATGTTAGGACCTAAAGGGATCGGGATTTCACTAAAATCAATCGGATAGATGATCCGATTTTTAAACGGGATCAACGTAATATCGATAAACACGGGTAAGCGATCAACGCTTAAGAGTTCTGCCAGCGGAGTCGAAAGTCCCGTAAGCATGTATGCGTGCTCTTCATCAGAACTCAGGACGACGAGCTTTTGATCGCGGTATTCGATCGCGACAAAATGTCCGGTTTTTGCTCTTTTGAAATGACCAAGGGTATCGAGAACCTCCGAAGGATAGTCCTCGAAGTGTTCGATGATGTATTGATCGATCAATTCCATGTGTTCAAAGACGTGGGTCTTGATCTTGCGAAAGTCTTCTGGCGATAGCGTTTCAATAAATGTGTCTCGTTCAATATCGGTATCGAACATTCCGATCTTTTGGTTGGCAAAAAAGATGATGTCGTCGATCAAAAAATAGATGACGTCATTGTCTACTCGTGTCAAAATCGCTTCGTTTTCCAATAGTTTTTTCCGATTCAAGCAACAGAACTTATACTTGATCCCACTCCCACAAGGACAGGGATCATATGTTTGATAGACCTTTCGTTCGATCGGCTTAAAGTCATGCGTGATCTCGTTTGCAGGCTCGCCTTGGAACCGGTATTTCGGTAACCTCATCATGTAATAATTGAAGAGTTCGACCGCCTCTTCTTCGTTATCGAGGCCGTCAATCAGATACTTAAGAATCGCATACTCCGAGAGTATTAGGTTATTCGCCATTTCGATCCAAGTGCGTTCCAAAGCATGTTGTATAACACTAGGAGAACCCTTTTTTTCTAAAACATCATACATCTTCTTGAGTTGGGGATCCTCGAGATTTAACCAGTACTTCGAGACCGACACATAATCCGCTTGTGAATAGACATGCTTTCTTTGATCGTTTTCGACATCGTCATACTCGATGAAACAGTCCTTGTGTCTAATGAGGGCATAGACATCAAAATCATAGAACTCGATATCGGTAAAGATGCGCGGAAGCTGACTGGGCAACGTTTTGAACGTTTCAAAAGAGATGTCTTGAAAAAAACGATGAAAGATGGCATAGGCATCCGGCAGATCGATTAATCCATGGATACGCGCAAGGCCAATAAAAAAACGAATGTATTCATCCTTTTTTCTTTTCTCTTCATCGAGCACGATCTTTTGATAGAGCGGTTTAATCTCATCAGCCATGCTTAGATGAATGAGATCATGAACGATCAAAAAGTGAAAGCCGACGTTAGAAAGATTGAAGATATCCCGTTTTCTCTTCTTGAGGAAACGCCCAAGTTCCTCCCATTCCTCGGTAAGCATCAAATTCAGGAAAAGATCCGGTTTCGCTTGATAGACCGCATAGATCGCTTGAACCATCTGCTTACGTGTGATTCGGTCGTAATGCTTGATATCCGAACAGATTTGGGCGTAGACATCGTAGACGGCTTCCTTACGGTAGTTCATAATAAAATCATAGTTTGAAGGCATAGCATGTACCTCATGGAATAGGATAACTCAATTTTAACACGTTTTAAGCGTCGTTAAACGGGGAACAGACATATTTTTTACAAAGAACGGGGAACAAAAAGAACGAGATTGACGTATAATATATCTGATCATCACAATTCATGAGTCGAGGTAGCGCATGAAAGCTTTCTTTTCTAACGAGGTTGGGTTAAGCTTTGAACCCTTTGGTTTATGGCATATGCTCGTTTTGTTGCTCGTGATCGGATCGGTCTTTTCACTCTTGTTCTTTAAAAAGAAAATCCGCAGATCCAAGCACGAACAAAGCTTGCGTATCACATTGGGTGTGCTCGGTATTCTTTTTGAAATTGCCTTGCACGCATGGGCGTATGCCAATGGCATTTGGACTTATACGGATAACTTTCCGATCGCCGTGTGTTTCTTTGCTCTCGCGATGGGCATCTACGTCATGTTTACGAAGTCAAGAGCTGTTTTTGATGTCGGGTATTATTGGGCGATCGGTGGGATGGTGAGCATCCTTTTTCCGGATATCCCTTTTGGTCCGGACCGGTTTCGTTTCTATCAGTTCTTGTTCTCGCACATGCTCTTTTTCTTAATGTTTCTCTATATGGTGTTCGTACATCAATACCGACCGACTTTTCGGGGGTTTGTCAAAAGCGTCGTCATCCTCTTCGTCATCACCTATGGCGTGGTACTACCGATCGATTGGTTGACGGGTGCGAACTTTTTGTTTCTCGTTGACCCGAAGGGTACACCCTTTGAAATCGTTTCCGGACATGGGTATGTGCTCTATGTTGTTGGAACATTCGTTTTTGGGTTATTGGTGATGGTTGTATGGTATCTTCCGATATGCGTGTTAAATATCTTTGAGTCAAAGATTGATAGAGGGATTGTTGTCGATTGATTGACGGAGAAATCATTTATTGATGGTTTATAGGGTTTGATTTGTTAGGGTTAGATCTGCGTAAATAAACCGCTCCCATCATTGGGGCGGTTTTCTTTGTGATATCTAGGCATGCACTTTCGCAAATTGAGTCAATCCATTTGAGAAATTTCCTCGGAAGTTCTCGCTTTGTACATGCATATGTCAGTTTACAAACTCGTTATTTTCAGGAAGCAACTTGCGAAAGTCCGTAAGCAGTTGATATGGATAAGATTATGAATGACTTACTTAGGCGCTATGGCAACAGATAGAGGGTTTTGAAATATGCTTTTCAAGTTGCCCAAGGTTTGTTTGGTATTTTTTATCGGTTATGGCAAATACCGTATAGCATTATGCATAAATTTAACTTGAAGAGTTTAAAAAAGACTGACTTGTGATAACTCCTGCGATTGGATTGAACAATGATTCATTCTGAATCTATGATTTGGGATATTCTATGTCCAAGTTTTGTTATCACACCACAGACTAAAGCATTTCCCATCATAAAATATCTTTTCCTAAGGGGCATTCCAGTATTTGTCCAATTGTCGGGGAACTCATTGATACGTTCTATCTCAACTGGTGTTAGAATACGGTATTTTTTTGTCTTAATATCCTCTATTACATGTGTGCTACGATTTACAGAACCTTCGCTTGTCAGCATAGTTCTTGCAGGTAAATCGAGACTATCTGGAAACCCCATTTTCCCTTCACTGTAATTATACGTGATGCCAGAATTCTTGTTCGTTCGAGGAACATT
>CAYUIK010000060.1:0-2489 GCA_964444805.1 uncultured Acholeplasmataceae bacterium
AGTTTCTTCCCCTTGGTCAACGGATTGATGTTATACGTATCATAGACGATCGACAGATTCATCCGGATGCCTTCTTCATCTTCTTCAAACGTCTTCCCGTATATTTTTAAAAGCCCATCCTGTTTTAAATACGTCCCGTTCATCGTCTTGAACAGGGTCGTCTTGCCGGCTCCGTTTCTCCCGAGCAACCCCAAAACCGATCCTTTCGGGACGACAAGGTCGATGTCTTTGAGTTCAAACGTACCGATTTTCGCCTGCACGCCTTGTAGTTCGATGCCATTCATGATTGATTATCTCCTTTGTTTTTCCACAGGATTTCCATCGTCTCATCGTCTAGCCCGACTTCATCCTTGAGTGTCATGATCTTAAGAATCAGTTCTTCGATCTTATGCACGTATTCTTTCTTGATCGTCACCCGATCGACCGGCAACACGTAATAGCCCTTGGCGGGTTTGCTGAGTAAAAAACCCTCGTTCACGAGGTCATCGTAGGCTCTTTTCACCGTAATGATGCCGATTCTCAGTTCTTTGGACAAAACGCGAACACTCGGCAACTGTTCATAAGCCGACAATGTGTTCGTAAGAATCTTCGTTTTGATCTGTTCTTTGAGCTGTTCATAGATCGGCTTGTCCGAATGCATGGAAACGATTAGATTCACGATATCCCTCCGATATATCTGTTATTATACTATAGATACAGTTTGCGGTCAATACCTCTTGCAAAAAAGAGCAGGATACCTAATTCGCTTGTCTATATGATATACTATTTCGTGAAGTCCTTCGCGTTTCCGTACGATCAAAAACCATGAAAAGAGGCGAGATCCATGACCTATCAAGACATCAACAAAAAAACGATCGACAAATGGGTTGACGAAGGTTGGATCTGGGGTGTCCCGATCGACCACGACACCTACGTCAAAGCGACCAAGGGCGATTGGTCCGTCGTCCTGACACCGACCAAACCCGTTCCCAAGAACTGGTTTCCTCCCCTCAAAGGAAAACACGTACTCGGGCTCGCTTCGGGTGGTGGCCAGCAAATGCCGATATTTGCCGCCCTAGGTGCGATTTGTACCGTTTTGGATAACTCGAAAAAACAACTCGCTACCGAACGACTGATAAGCGAACGAGAGGGCTATCCGATCAACATCATTGAAGCCGACATGTCAAAAAAACTCCCCTTCGCGGACGAAACCTTTGACGTGATCTTTCACCCCGTAGCGAATGTCTACGTCGAGGACGTCAACCATGTCTTTCGTGAATGCAATCGCGTCCTCAAGAAAAACGGTGTTTTACTCAGCGGACTCGATAACGGCATGAACTTCATTTTCGACGAGGCCGAAGAGCGCGTGATCCGAGGTCTTCCTTTTAATCCGGAAAAAGATCCGAACGCCAAAAAGATATGTGTGGAAGGTGACTGGGGGATGCAGTTCTCGCATACGCTTGAAGAACAGATCGGTGGACAACTGAGGGCGGGGTTCATCATCACGGATCTCTATGAGGACACCAACGGTGAGGGCAGACTCCATGAACTCGGTATTCCGATGTTTTTCGCGACTCGAAGCATTAAATCTTAATGTAAAGATCAAAGAGGGACATGTGAAATCCGCATGTCCCTTCCTTTTCTATCATGACATAGAACATCCGGATTCCCTTTTATCATACGAAAAGGACTCGTCCATCGAGTCGAGTTCCATGAAAGTCGGAGAAAAGATCGATTACTTTTCCAAAGCGACCTCGTGCATCTTTTCGAGCATGTCCTTGTTCTTATGCATGACGAGCATTTGATAGCGTACCTCATGGTTGGCGATCTGCACGTCCTTCGAAAGTCCCATCGGACCCTTTGAAATTTCAAAAGAAATGAGATCCGTAAAACGAGCTTCGAATAACAACTTGTTCGGTTTCCCGAGCATGCCATGCTGAACCAGATACAACGTATCTTCACCAATGGCGAGATAGGCCTCGGCCGAAAAGCTCGTGGTAATCGGTCGTTCCGGGTTCTTTGGATTGATTTTCCGGATTTGCTTGACTTGTGTTTTCATAAAAAGCAACCGGTCATCGAGATAAGACTTTGCTTTCAGCAATTGGACAACTTGATCCTTTTTCATATCTTCTATTCCCTTTCATCGTGGATCATCGGGCCATAAGATTCTGATATCATTATGATACACCCAAAAATAAAAAACGTAGCCTTGAAAAAGATGTGTTCTATGAAAAAAGACTCGTCTTTGAACGAGCCTCTTCGTTATCCGCTTGCGCGATATTCATCATGTTGAATCATCTCTAGCAGGCACCACGTTTCGAACGAACATGCGCTTTCTTTCGCAATACTACAAAAACCCAAGACTTACGGTCATGCCGATACCGATGATATGAAAAATCCCCAAAACGTCGACGTAAAAAGGTATGCCGGAGCAAAAAATACAAGTAGGGGATGTTTCAAAAGATCACCTGCTTTTCGATCGTAGACCGTGATTGCTAGACTTTATCGAA
>CAYUIK010000061.1:0-17398 GCA_964444805.1 uncultured Acholeplasmataceae bacterium
TCTCTCCTCCACGGGACGGTTGTTCGTTTGGGGGGGCAATGTTTTTGGGCAACTCGGAGACGGGACTAAGACGGATCGATCCATGCCCGTCGAGATCAACGAATCCTTCGACCTGGATAACGGCGAGACGATCGCGAGCGTGGAACTGGGAGAGGCTCACTCCGCCGCCCTTACCTCCGCGGGACGGCTGTTCACGTGGGGTAGTAATGATTTTGGGCAACTCGGGGACGGGACCAAGACGGATCGATCCATGCCCGTCGGGATCAACGAATCCTTCGACCTAGATAACGATGAGACGATCGCGAGCGTGGAACTGGGTGCGTCTCACTCCGCCGCCTTCACCTCCGCGGGCCGACTGTTCACGTGGGGTAGTAATTATAATGGTCAACTCGGGGATGGGACGAGGACGGATCGTTCGACGCCACATCATAACGATACTGGATGCAGGTTCGCTCGCGATTCCTCCGCGTCCTATCCTTACGAGAGCGACATCACGCCCTATACGCCGACCAGGGAGGGCTATACCTTCGATGGGTGGTATACGGACCCAGAGTTTACGCAACCCTACGTATGGGGAACGATGCCGGCAAGCGACTTCGATCTCTACGGGAAATGGGTCGAGGAATAGTTCGTGGGGGCATCCGATTTCCAATCACGGCACGACATAGGACCAAGGACTGAAGAATAGCCTTCGAGTTATCCTTAAACACGGACTGTCGCATTTAACCGGGTCTATGTCAAGAGTAGGGTGGACCCTAAGCAAATCCATGAAACGAAAAGATCCCGACATGTCTAATGTGTAACCCATGTCAAGGATCCACCCCTAAAGCAATTATACGCCAGAAGCAAAAGCACTAGACGATTCATGCGAGAACCCAGATGAGCTCATCCGGGTTCTTATTTTTATGTAGGCATAAGCAAACACACGATCGTAAGCGAATCCCATCGGATCGGTAGATTCGATGGAGATTTGTTCCTATCAGTAATCATGATATGATGGATATGGAAGGTTGTCCGTGACTAAATCGACACCATCCCTGATATCACGTACACAAAGTAAAGGGTGTATCCGGTCGTTTCATGATAGAGTATGGATTAGTGGAGGAGAACATGGATTGGTTGAAGCGCATGAACAAAGTACTCGAATACATCGAGGATCACTTGAGAGATGAAATAGACGGATACGAGATTCAAAACATATCGTGTACTTCAGGTGATCTCTTTTCGCGTATGTTTTCCCACCTTACGGGAATCCCTTTGAGCGAATACATTCGGAAAAGAAGATTATCGGATGCCGCGATGAGGCTTAGTGAGGGTAACGAATCGATCACCGAGATCGCCCTCGATTACGGTTACGATTCGCCCGACGCCTTTACTTTCGCCTTCAAAAAACAACACGGAATCACCCCGTCACAAGCCAAAAAGAAAAATGTCAGGCTGACAACCTATCCGAAGCTTTCCTTCCAAATAACCATGAAAGGACATGAAAGTATGATCTATCGCATCATAGAAAAGGAAGCCTTTCAAGTCGTCGGATCGAGTATTATGACGACTCAGGAAAGGAATATGAATTTGCAGGAGATCCCGAAGTTCTGGGCCCGTATCCATGAGACAAAGGACGCGCAAAAACTGTGCTCACACGCGGCCGACGAGAACATGCTTGGAATCTGTTATGACGGGAAACCGGATGGTACGTTTTCGTATATGATCGGTGTCGTTTCGAACGAAAGACCCGAAGGATTCGAAGTGCTCACCATCCCGAAAGCGACCTGGGCGGTATTCGAATCCATCGGACCACTACCAAAAGCGATTCAAGACGTATGGACCGATATCTTTCAGAACTTCCTGCCGTCAAGTGACTATGAACACGCGCCACTTCCGGATTTTGAACTCTATCCGGATGGCGATACCGGCAGCAAGAACTATCACTGCGAGGTCTGGATTCCGATTCAAAAGAAATCGGGGTCATCATGCGTTAGTCAATGATCTATCGGGAAATGAAAAGGTGTTCGCAGCCGATTTCGGCCGTGAACACCTTTTATCATATATTCGTGTATGACAACCTGGTAATGATCGTTTAGTCCGTGGATCCGATATCCAAAAAACGATGATCGATTTAGGTTATTTGCCAGGGGAACACAACGGATCGTGATGATGGAGGTTTTTTACTGTTTACCCGATAAAAGTACTTGACTTTTAATAGTTAGTCACCTCGTAAACTAAAGAAACGAGAAAAGCGACCACGAATGAAACCTTCTCGAACACAAGAGAATCGATGATACTCATTGCACACACAATTGGGTTCTTCTGTTTAACCATTAATCATGCATGTGAAATCGGCACTTTTTTCATAGGTCGCAGCTCATGCCATGTTTCTAGTTTTTGATTGCCAGCGAAACACGAATTACTCGCACAATATAGAGCTTTTGGGATACGATTCAATATTAATAACATGCATACGCTCTTTCCTGACCTGAGCGAACATCAACCATTTAGACTATAATCGAAACAAACATTGACATAATCTAACATTTAGATTACAATAGAAATTGAGGTGGTCACATGATTAAAAGACAGAAGTACCTTGAAATATTGAATCAGTATAAGGACAAGCCTTTCATTAAGGTTTTAACAGGGCTTAGACGCGTGGGAAAATCAACACTGCTCAATATGTATGTCGATGAACTTAAATCTCAAGGAGTCGATGAATCACGCATACTAAAAATCAACTTTGAACTGCCACAAAGTTTTGAGATAACGGATCATCATATATTGACGGATCGTGTTCTAAATTTTTCCAAAGGCAAAAATGATACCATCTATTTGCTTCTTGATGAAATCGGACGTGTTGAGGATTGGGAAAAGGCCATCAATGGATTCCACGCAATGGGGACATTTGATCTTTATATCACAGGTTCTAATGCAGACATGTTATCTTCTGAGTTATCAACGTATTTAGCGGGTAGATACATAGAATTACTCATCCATCCATTTTCATTCAAAGAGTTTATTGAACTTAATAAACATTCAACTTTTCAAGATTATCTAATATATGGTGGTATTCCATCCATACAGTCCTTTAATCTACAATATGATTTTTCGATGAACGCCCTTCGTGATTCTTTTAGGTCAGCGATTTTACAGGATGTCATCACCAGGCATCAGATTAGAAACGCGTTTATTCTAGAAAAGCTTATTCAATACGCATTCACAAACGTGGGGAAGACATTTTCTGCGCTATCTGTATCTAAATATTTTAAATCTCAACGTATCAACGTTTCTGTAGATACAATACTAAGCTACTTAAGTCTAATTCAGGACGCATTTTTGATCTATAAGGTGAGCAGAAATGATCTGATTGGGAAAAGCATTTTAAAAACCGAAGAAAAATATTATATTTCCGATCATGGTATACGTGAAGCCATTTCAGGAAATAATATGGCTGTTATCGAGTCTGTTTTGGAAAACATTGTCTATATCGAACTACTAAGAAGAGGCTATAGAGTGTATATCGGAAAAGTAGGTGTCTATGAAGTGGATTTCGTGGCCTATAAAGGTAAAGAGGTTCGTTATTATCAAGTAACGTACCTCATGGAACGTGAATCAACGAGAGATAGAGAGTTCGGTGTATATAAAATGATCAATGATAATTTTCCTAAGTATGTGATATCGATGGATCGAGTCGATTTTTCACGGGATGGTATTGTCCATAGACATATTGAAGATTTTTTACTGAACGGATGATTCGATATGAACACGATCGGCTACAGCCGTTCTTTTCAAAACGACATGATGAAAATGGAAGTTTTTGAAAATCAAAAAAATATGCTTCGTCATGTGAAAGGTGTCAGGATTTACATCAATCCGAAATCGATACAACCGAGTTATCAATAAGCGCTGAAATGGATGCTTTTATCGGATATGCGCTGCTAAGAAGGAATATTGAAAACAATAGCATTCTTATTTGGCGCTTCGCCCTCGATAAAAATGATCAATTAAAGGGTAACGGGCTCATTGCTTGAAAAAAATAGTCAAAAAGATCCATGCCAACTTCCGACAACGAGATATTATTATTTCCATTAAGCATGATGATATTCTCACGCAACAGTTATGCAACAAAATAGGATTTAACCTCCTATGGATAGGTAGTGTCAAGAAGTGACTATGTTATGACAGACACAGATCACTTTGATGCCATGAATGTCAAGAAAAAAAAGTAACCGAGAATCGAATCTTCTTGAACGCAGTAAGACCGATGATATTTTCGGTTTTTTCAATCTATTCTTGACAATATGAGTATACTCATTATAAAATATGGACAACAATCAACAATCAATGTGTTCATGAGAAGAAAACAAAAGGGAGGTTTTTTGTAGTGAAAAGAGTAAGCAAAACCTTGTTTTTTCTATTCGTCATCTTAACGACGCTATCGGTGGCATCGTGCAAAGAAGATGAAGTTGTCGAAATGATCGTTCGAATCATCTTCGAATCGAATGGGGGAACCATGATCGAACCGATCGAATATGACGGTGAAGACACGAGTGTCTGGCCCGATGATCCGGTACGAGAAGGTTATGCGTTTGCCGGGTGGTATACGGACAACGAACTGTACAAGGATCTATTCGACCTAGAGTCAGTCGAGGTAGAAGATCAGATCGGTGACATTACGGTCTATGCCTGGTGGACACCTGTTCTCTATACGATGACCTTCCATGATACGGGTGGGACCACCATCGATCCCGTGACATATACCTATGGAAGTCCAACGACTGAACCCGATGAGCCCGTGTGGGTCGGATATACCTTTGATGGATGGTATGAGGATGCAGCAAAAGAAATACCGCATGAGTTCGGTCCGATGCCGGGAAATGACGTGGACCTATTCGGGAAATGGACGAAAAACTCCTATAACGTCAACTTCGATTCCATGGGTGGAACGATGATTCCGCCCGAACGCTATGCGTATGAAGAGCAAATGCAGGAACCCGTAGAACCCGTTAAAACGGGTCATGAGTTCCTCGGTTGGTTTTTAACGCCCATCAGTGAATACCCCTTTACGTTTGATGAAATGCCACCCTACGACCTCGATCTTGTCGCGAGGTGGGAGCCGATCATCTATGAAGTACGTTTTGAAACGAATGGCGGAACGATGATCGAATCCAGGGATATTCCCTATGGTGAACCCGTCGTTCAACCAACTGATCCCGTCAAGGAAGGACAGACGTTTGCCGGTTGGTTCAGTGACGCTTTATGGCAACAGCCTTTTGTTTTCGGACCGATGCCCGATCACGACGTCGATCTCTATGCCGCATGGGCGGTCACCCTTTCCTTCGAGACGTTCGAGGGAAGCGATGTCCCATCGCTTACGGAGTATCCGAACACGCCGATTACAGAACCGAATGATCCCGTTTTAGAAGACCATGATTTTCACGGATGGTACACGGATGAGCTTTTGACGACGCCGTTCGTCTTCGACTTCATGCCGGAGGTTCACACGACCGTTTATGCGAAATGGCTGCCTTCTCTTGTTACGGTTGATTTCGTTTCAAACGGAGGAGAACCGCTGGAATCTTTGGACTTACCGATCGGAGCGTCGCTCGTATCCGTGGTCACGACCAAGGAACAAAGCGTTTTTGCCGGTTGGTATGCCGAAGAGACGTTGGAAACAAGGATCGATTACGTTCCGACTGACCCGATCGTTCTTCACGCGAGATGGCTCGATTTCGAGCTCGCCACGATCGGTACACGATCGAACTATCACGTTCCGGTTGGACATGAGGGAGATGGGACCGATGAAGTCATGGGTGGTTTTGATATGGGCGTCACCGAAGTTACGTATCCGGTCTGGTATGAAGTGAAGCTTTGGGCTCTTGCCAATGGCTATGCCTTTGAAAACGAGGGAAGGGAAGGTTCGCAGGGCACGATCGGTGCCGAACCGACCGGTGTTCTTCTACCGGTTTCGACCATTTCGTTCCGGGATGTCATCGTCTGGCTCAATGCCCTCTCAGAACGGTCCGGGCGCACAGCCGTTTACCGTGATGGTCTGAGCGAGATCATCCGGGATGCTACGACGGATGCTGCGGATTTTGCGATTCAAACGAATGAACATGGGTATCGATTGCCGGTTACGAGTGAGTGGAGCTTGGCAGCAAGCCTTCTAACCGATCCGGAACCACTCTATGAAGTCACCTTTACGCCTTCAGGTTACTTCACCCCGGGAAACTACGCCTCCGGTGCCCATCGCGCTTATGATGCGTTTGACGGTGCAGAAACCCAACGAGTCAGCTGGTTCAATATGAATGCCGGAGGTGTCATGCAGGAGGTCGCTCAACTTCGAGTGAACCAAATGGGACTCTATGATATGAGTGGGAATGCTGCCGAGCTTTGTTTTGACACCTATGAAGATGTAAAAGTACTCGTTAAGGGTGGCAGTTATTTCCGAGGAATAAACATCATGCAGATCGCCCATTCAGACGCCCATTCGCGGACTGTAGCGAGTAAGGATACGGGATTCCGCGTCATATTGGATGCACAGATCAGTTAAAGGACGTATACGTCGATAAGAAACGTTTCGTTTTCATGTTTATACCGATCGATTTCGATCGTTACGTAAGCTGTCAGGAAGAGCCCGGTTTTGCCAGTCCATCGAACGGATGGGACGCAAAACCGGGCTTTGTTGATACAGTCTTTTTTCTAGGCAGAACCGATTACCTCAAACGTCTCTATCGGGCGATCAGCAAGAATAACGCAATAGCGTTTTCCTGTCGTATCGTGAATGCGTAGTCGTAACGGCTATGGGTGCTTCATCGCGGGTATCGTCACCGATTTCCAGCCTTCGTTTACGAGGCATATGATGAATCAACAGTATTACACGATCCATACGAGAACACGGATACGCGCATCCGGGTTCTTTTCTTTCCCATTCGCTGTCTAGCGCAAATTAATTGTAAATTTTCCAAGAAAGCTTTGAAAAGCGCGTGACTTTCCCCTATAATGAGAGTAACGGGGATGATATCATAGGGAATCGATCGGGATATCGTCTAACTTCGCACATAATCGAATAAAGGAATAGGAACATGAACGTTACGATTATCAATGGTAATCAGCGACACGGCAGTACCTGGCATGCGATGGAACTCTTTATTAAGGCGCTCGAACGGTATGATGACGTTAAAACGACGGAGTTCTCTATGTGTCGGGATATGCCGCACTTTTGTACGGGCTGTTTCTCGTGTTTCATGAACGGTGAAGAGACGTGCCCGCACGCTCAGGATGTCACGCCGATCGTCAGGGCGCTCGAAGAGGCGGACCTCATCATCCTGACTTCGCCGGTCTACGGTCTCGATGTTTCAGCTCAACTCAAGGCGCTCCTCGATCACCTGTGCTTCATGTGGTTCATCCACCGACCGAATCCGAGGATGTTCAACAAGATCGGTCTATCCATGACGACGACGGCAGGAGCTGGTCTAAAAAACGCGACCAAGACGATGCGAAACAATCTCGTCTTCTGGGGATTGAAGAGGGTATACCACTTCAAGATAGCGGTTGCAGCATCGAAGTGGGATGACGTGAAAGAGCGGAAGATTCGGATCATCGAGAAGAAAACGGATCGCCTCGCGAAGCGCATCAGCCGATCGGTTCGAAACGTCGATCGTCTCGCTAATCCGTTATTCCGTTCGATCCTCTTTCGAGCGGTCAAAGGGATGATGAAAAAGAATACGTGGAGTCCGCGGGACAAGGCGCATTGGCAGGAACAGGGCTGGTTGACAGGAACCAGGCCTTTCTAGGGCGTTGCTTCATCCGTTCATCGTCGCGATTCGATCGATGGAATAGGAAAAGGATCGCCGAATCACGTTCAATGCATGACTTCTTTTGAGCGACGCGGTGCTCGATACGGGCGAGGAAAAACGATGGAAATCTATTACTTTTCAACGACAGGGAACTCGTTAGCTGCAGCAAAGATGATCGCTAAGCGCTTTGCAGGAGCTAAGCTCATTTCCATACCCTCGACCAGGTCACTCGCAAGGATCCGTTTCGAGTCGAAAACGATCGGCCTCGTCTTTCCCGTTTACCACGCGACCTTCGGTGAAAGCGGCCTGCCCGCTCTCGTCGTGGATTTTCTCAAACGGATCGAGGTCACTCGTGATCCGTACCTATTCGCCGTCTGTACGCATAGCGGATACCCGGGGGCTACACGCGAGAACCTCAACGCGTTACTGAGCGAACGCGGGGGAAGGCTTTCAGCCAGTATCGACCTCCGACTCGGGATTCCCTTTTCGACGCGACAAAAATTGGCATACCTCTTCTTCCACCGGCCTTTGAGCGTTAATCCGGTGAAGGAGCAACAACAACGCATGAAGCTCGAAGAAAGGGCGACCGATCGGATCGAACGGTTGTGCCGGATGATCGAGCAAAGAAGCGTCGTTCCTTTTCGGCGGTCGTCCCGTTTGCAGAGCGCCCTGACTAAGAGCTTCTTGGCGTTACAAAAAGGGTTCGCGATCAAGCGATACCGGAACCTATCGGGGATGAAATCCGCTGATCTAAGGGCTCTCATTCGCCGCGCTGATCGCAGTTTCACGGTATCCAGTTCGTGCGATGGTTGTGGCATCTGTGCGAGCGTATGTCCGGTTGAAAACATCGAACTGGTCGCTTCGCGTCCGCAGTGGTTAGGCGCGTGTATCGGTTGTAACGCCTGCTATCAGTGGTGCCCACAGGAAGCGATCGATGGGAAGATCGTCGAATTCGAAAAGAGGTATCACGATCGAGGGATCGGACTTACGGATGTGCTCGTTAAGTGAGGGTACCGGGTCCATTGCGAAAGACGATCGACCGTGGTCGAAAGAGCTCTAATCGTCGAACAAAATGGATCGGATGTGATCCGGATCGATCGGCTCATCACGTTCGCCATGACGAGTCATCCATTGGCTCGGATGTCTTTGTTTAACCGACCTTTCCAACGGTGAATCCATGCCTAGTCGAGTACGAGGTCCGTATTCCAAAGGATCGCGTCGGATAGGGATCTAAGAAAGATTATCGAAGGCAATAAGGAGGAAAATGAATCGTGAACATCGCTATCATCCTGCACTCACAGACAGGGAACACGTATGCCGTCGGGCAGAGAATCGAGGAGCGCCTGCAGTCAGAGGGCCATCAGGTTTCGCTCATCCGGATCAAAACGGTCGAGCAGGGGAAGAAAGGAACAGGACCCGTCGAACTCGACCATATCCCTGCTGTTGACGACTACGATGGCCTCGTCTTCGGTGGGTGGATCGAAGCATTCCACTTGTGTCCGGGTATGATCCGATACCTCGAACAACTCCCTGTTCTCAAGGATAGGACGGTTACGTGTTTTTTGACGGAGTTCTTTCCCTTTAAGTGGATGGGCGGAAAACAGGGCCTATCCAAGATGAAAGGGATACTGCTTTCAAAGGAAGCAACCGTTCGCGCTTCCGGAATCATCAATTGGTCCAGAAAGCGGGTTCGCGATCAACGGATCGAGGAACTCGCCGAAACCATCAGTCGCGTCTATAGTCAATAATCGGAACGACGCCGATGGAAACGGTACGCCGATCTGACCCTGAAGACGCCGTTCTAACGGGTATGAGTGAAACGATGGACTCGCGGGTTCAACCATTTCCTTCGGGTATCCCATCGTCCCACTCCATGCCGTTCTAGAAAGATCAGGGTGGACGGTTGATCTGCACGAACCCTGCTGGTCCAGCGATGCGAACGATCGGAAACGAGTAGTTTTCGCTAGCTGCGAATGAACGGAGCTTAACTACATGACTACGAAGCGATCCTGATTTTCGCGTGGATTGCTCCTATCATGCGCTTGATGGTGAAGAAACCATAGAGTGATCTTGTTTGGCATGAATACCCGGATGCCCAGCTTTGAAGCAAACCGAGTGGGACCCCAGGGGATGAGGGGATGCGTTACCGAGTATTGTTCTGATGCCCATACGGATGAAGGAATATAGGGATCGTATTGGATGTAGGATTACCCAAACGCCTTGATCGGGCGACCACCATCGATAACGAACAGGGGTCAGCCTCTAACCGAATGCCTCGACGAATCGAGGCCAACGAACACGAGGACGAGATTGTTCCGGTAGAGCATCAAGATGGAGCGGTGTAGCCACATGTCTTCTTGAAATGGATAGATTCAAAGGGCGATACGCCATACAATCGTACGATCTAGAAGGGTTCATCCTACCCCGTTCGGATCAGCAAGGAACCGGTCCATATGATCTATCCCACGAGGAGATTCGAATGTGAACGAGAAGGACATGCGAAATGCAGGAAAGACTTTGCCGTTGATAAAAGGATTATCCAAAGATGTGGTTTTGACCCTGTTGATTACAGGACTCATGGTCGTAATATCTTTTGCGGGTCTATTCTTTCAAGAGCAATTCTATCCGACTCAAGACCTCAGAGAAGGGTTTGTTTCAACCGATGTGATCAACCTTGTTTTGGGCGTACCGCTATTAATCGGTTCCGTCATCCTTTTCCGTCGGGGTCGTCTTTTGGGTCTTCTCATGTGGCCGGGAGCACTCTTTTTCGTAACCTATCACTACATCGCCTACGCCGCTATAAAGCCTTTGACCGGGCAGTTTTTTGTCTACCTTGTTTTAGTCCTTATGAGTGCGTGGGCACTCATAAGGCTTATGATGAGAATGGACTCCGTTCGAGTGAAAGAGAAGATTTCACTTATTTTTCCGGTACGGTTTACGGCGATTGTTTTGATTCTTTTCGGTTTCATCTTTATGGTTCGGGCCATCGATTCGATCCTTGCCAGCATATCCGAAGGCATGGCTCTCCCGGCAACGGAGTTCGCGGATCTGATCATTTCACCGATCTGGATAGTAGGTGGCCTGCTTCTATGGAAAAGGAAACCGCTCGGATACGTTGTCGGTGCGAGCTCGTTGATCCATGCGAGTGCTCTTTTTCTCGGACTTCTGATCTATTTCGTCTTACAACCGATTATGTCATCGGTTCCCTTTCCGGTTGAAGACTTCATCGTCATTTTCTTGATGGGTTTCGTGTTCTTCTTGCCCCTGGGGCGTTTTCTTAAAGGTATGCTAAAGATTGCTTAGGCGTCTTCGAAAAGATGCCTGTTTCATAAATATATCGTGATGATCACAGAGGAGAAAAACCATGAAAGTCGCAGTCGTACACGGAAGTCCGAGAAAAGGCAATACGTTTAAGGCAACCGAATGCTTCAAAAAAGAAATGGTGAAATGTGGCGAAATTGAATTCGTGGATGTCTTTCTCCCGAAAGACCTTCCCGAATTTTGTTGTGGGTGCATGACCTGCTTTTTCAAGGGAGGAGACAGGTGTCCTCACGCACAATACACGATGCCGATTCTAAAGGATCTGATTTCGGCTGATGCTCTCATATTCACGACACCGGTATACGTACTTTCGCTGAGTGGCTCCATGAAATCCTTTTTGGATCATTTCGCCTACATGTTCATCGTTCACCGGGCCCGACCGGAAATGTTCGGCAAGAAAGCGTTCGTTCTGTCTTCAACGGTCGGTGCCGGAACGACATCAGCCATGAAGACGATTCGGACCAGTTTGAAATTTTGGGGTGTCAACCGCGTCTATGACTATGGTTTCAAGACATTCGGCGACGAATGGGATGACATGAAGACAAAAAAGAAAACGAAGATCGAAAGAAAGATCGGAAAAAAGGCTTTTCGGTTTTACAAGGAAGTCGATTCCGGTAAAAGGCATAAGCCTTATCTCTACATACGATTGATGTTTTCAGTAAGCAAGTTCATCATGAAAAAGTTCAACGATGACCAAAGTCTTGATAAAAAGTATTGGATCGAACAGGGTTGGTATGACGGATCAGCAAGTCCGTTTAAGCAATAGTTTCGATTTTTGCGATCGGGAAAAGAGGTAGAACGAATGGCTGATTCCCTGAACAGCGGAAACGTTGTCTATTATTTCTCAGGAACCGGGAACTCCTATCATGTCGCGAAAAGGATCGCTTACGGGTTGCAGGCAGAGCTCAGACCGATCGTATCCCTTCATAGGAATGAGACGGTTCTTGCCGATGTTCTCTGTTTCGTGTTTCCCGTCTATGAGTTCAAACCACCGAGAAGAGTCAGCGAAATCATCGAAGGACTAGACACCGTGAAAGCGAACCACGTGGTCGCGATCGCCACGTATGGCGTGGCGTTGCACCGGACCTTGAAGGTGTTCAACAGGACGCTGAAAAGGAGGGGTCTATCGCTTGCTAGAGGCTATGGGATCAAGTCGCCGCATAACGCGGTCGGTTCGCTCGCCTGTGGCGATGAAGAAGTCCGAAAAAGGCTTATTCAGGCTGAAAAGCGCGTCAATGAGATCCTTCAGGACATCGAATCAAGAACGGCAGGTTCGATTGAAAGAACGTCCATCTTTGAGGATATGACCATAATCAAACAGATGCGCCATATTTTCAAGCTGTTGTTCATCTTGCTTTTCCGGGGATCTTCTTCCTTAGCGTTTCGAGTTACAGGCGATTGTATCGCCTGTGGTCAATGCCAGGAAATCTGCCCGGTCGAGAATATCGAGTTCAAGGAAGGTGTTCCTGTCTTCAAAGACGCCTGTGTGAGTTGTTTCGCGTGTCTGCAGTGGTGCCCGGAGTCCGCGATCAGACTCGGAGATTACACGTTCAAAGACATGGCCATGCGACGTTATACGCACCCTAGCGTTCGTGCGTTTGATCTCATCGCGGATCTCGCTGCGTATTCGAGATTCGTGAAACATCCTGATAGAGAGCGTGAGAGTCATGAAAAAGAATAATGCTTCCTGTTTCGCTGCGTATGGCATCTATGCCTTCTATGCGATCTATCTCTACCTGTTCGGTCTTTATTACGCCCGATTCCCGTCGGTTGCGTTATTTGGGTATTCCTTCAAGCCGACATCCTGGCTGGTGTGGTTGGTGCTCGTTCTTATCATGGTTTATCGGAAACAAGAACCCAGATCGGTCGGGTTCACGAGGAATAATCTCGGCAAGTCCTCATTGTGGGGGTTCCTGATCGGCATGGTCTTTTTGCTCGTTGTGTCATTGATCTCGATTCGTAACGGCCTTCATTTCATCGGATCCGACTTTCTCTTGTTCGGCTTCATCTACTATTTCTTTGAGATCGGGTTGACCGAGGAATGGCTTTTCAGAGGTTTCATTCAGACCCGACTCGTCGGTTTTTATCGACACAAAATGGTTGGGATCGTCATTACGGGTATCCTCTTTTCCCTCATTCACGTACCTTTTCAGATGTCCATGTCGGACCTTGGCTTCTTCGCGCATATCCGTTCCAATTACTTGCATCTCCTACTGACTTTCTTCTATCATTTCGTTTTTACGTTCTTGTATGATCGGTATCGGAATCTTGCCGCTCCGACGATCCTGCATTTCTTCATGAATTTTTCTTCTTCATTGTTCGTTTAATTCGTGATCAGCAAAAATTAGGAGGATTGAACCATGAACATCGGAATCATCGTGCACTCGCAAACAGGAAATACGTATTCGGTCGGTCAGAAGATCGAAGAAAACCTCGTGTCGAAGGGACACGAGGTTACGCTTTTGAGGATGAAGACACTCGAGCAAGGAAAGCCAGGAACCGAACATGTCGTACTCGATCGGATGCCGAAGGTGGATGATTATGACGGGCTAATTTTCGGTGGCTGGGTCGAAGCTTTTGGTTTGTGTTCGGGCATGTCGTTCTATCTCAAACACATTTCCTCGCTTAAGGACAAGAAAGTCGCCTGCTTCATGACAGAGTTCTTTCCATTCAAGTGGATGGGTGGAAAGCGAGGGTTGTCCCAGATGAAGAAAGCTCTGATGGATCAAGAAGCGGATGTTCTCGCTCAGGGAATCATCAATTGGTCGAGAAAGAAGAGGCGTGATGAAAAGATCGAAGAACTCGTCGAGCTTTTGTGTCGTGCTTTTGCTGAGTAATCCGTGCTTTGTAAGGCGATATAATCGATTTGGCCACAAGATCTTTTTTACGCGCAAACAAGAACTTGCGGCTTACAAAGAACGATACGACCGCGATCTATAGAGTTGTCGTGATCTTGATGTTTTTCATGGTCTCATCGATGCGATCTCTCATGTTCGGACCGAGAGAAAAGGGTGTTTGGTTGAAAATGATCGGGTAGACGATCCGTCCTTTGAAGGGGATGAGCGTCATCTTCAAAAAGACGGGTAACCGGTCGACGCTGATGAGTTCGGACAAAGGATCGTGAAGGCCGCTTATGGCATAAGCGGTCTTGTCATCCGAGGCGAGCAATACGAGTTTTTGATCGCGATATGCAACCGCGACGAACTGATCGGTAATCGCTCGTCTCATGTCTTCGAGCACATCGAGCGTATTCGAATCGCAGTCGTCGAACTGGTCGATGATATAAGCTTCGAGGTGCTCCTTGTTTTCAAAGAGCCGGTTTGTGAGTTCGAGATAGTCGTTCGGAGATAGATTCGACATGAAGTCATGTCGATATTGATCCTTGTCGACCAAGCCAATTCTCTGATTGGTGAAATAGAGTATGTCGTCAAGCAAAGCATACAGAAGAAGTTTGTCTCCTTCTTCAAGGACGGCTCTGTTATCCAAAAGTTTTTTTCGATTCATACAACAGAACTTGTACTTCATGCCACTACCGCAGGGGCAGGGGTCGTATTTATCATAGACTTTGCGTTCGGGCGGTTTGACATCCTCAACCAAATCATCAAGCGTGTCCCCTTTGTAACGGAATTTCGGGATTTTTCGCAAGTAGTGATTGAACAGATCGCTCGCTTCCTGTTCATCTTTGAGCTCTTTTAACAGGTGCTCGCCGATGATTTGGAACTTCGGTTCCATGTCATTGGCGATATGCATCCAGATGTTTTGTAGCTCCATCTTCAACCTGAAGGGACTCAATCCTTTTTTCAAGACGTCATACATGCGCTTTTGGATCGGATCTTCAAGATCTATCCAGTAAGTCGCGACGGATAGGTATTGCTTGAGCGTATAGGTTCGGCGGGGATGATCGTCTCTTGCGGCATTGCTGTCGACATAGCATTCTTTATAGCGAATGACATGATCGAACACGTAATCAACAAAGACGATATCCATGAAGACACGAGGAAGTCGACGGGGAAGTTCGACGAACGTTTCATAGTCGTAGTCCGGAAAGAAACGATGAAAGATAGCATAGGCTTCATCAAGGTCCAGATAACCGTGAATACGGGCTAGACCGATGAAAAACCGGATGAGTTCGTCGTTTTTCCGTTTTTCTTCATCGAACGTCATACGTTCATAGAGCGGAGCGATTTCTTCAGATAGCTTGACGTCCGGGAGACGATGAACGATAAAAAAGCGAACCGCCGCGCTTGGGAGGGCCAAGATGTCGTTATTTTTCTTTTCGAGCTGATGCTTCAGTTCGTTCCACTCCGTGGCCAACAGGAGATTTTTGAAGATTTCCGTGTTTTCCCGATAGAAGGCATAGAGCGCCTGAGCCATCTGTTTACGGGTGATCCGGTGGTATGGTTTCGGATTTTTACATAGCCCCACATAGAGTTCATAGACGAATTCCTTTCGGTAGGACATGATTAAGTCGTAGTTTGCAGACATGTGTTATACCTCTTTAAGACAGGATACTATGATTTTAACATGTTCTATGAGGTAATAAAATGGGAGAACCGAAATAATCTGCTGCAAAATCAGGTTTGTGTCGTGCGATCCACGGTACACTCTTTTTATCATCTTCGCGTGTTTTTAGTATGCGCGCGAGCTCCTTTTTTGTAGGAGCGTGGGGATGATCTTATGTCCGAGTTGGTCCTTGTCGATGTCAATCGTCGGTAAGGTCGGTGTATTGAGTGAAGGCTTCGTGATCTTGTTGAAACCGATTACTGAAATGTCTTCCGGTAGAGCTTTTTGAGCGCTTCGATCAACGGAATGGCGAAACGGTCGTTCGCATAGGCGAGGACGTCCGGGTCCAAAATGGAATACGGGTAATCGTTTCATGCTCAATGATCATCCATGCGATCTGTTCACGCTCATTTTCCAAGGAGGACAGATGATCGAAGAACGCGTGGATACGCTTTATATCGATGGATGGATGACCTTGAAAAGACGAATGTTTAATCGTTATGTAAGGATGTGGCGAATACCGATTAATTCCAAAATGCGAGTCGTTTTAATAGACGAACGACATAACCATTGTTCAAGGCGTCGATCAGTCGATCTTCGAGAGTTACGCTAACCGCCATGTATAACAAGAGTGATGCGATGACATCGAAATCTTGATTTTCAACATCGACACTAAAAACCTTTTCGAGCTCGATCCCGTGCTCTTCCAGGATGTCGAGCCATTCGTATCCTTCTTCGAAGTGTTTAACAATCGCTGTTAAAAGATCATCACACTCGTGGGATAGGATTAAATTGCCATCCTCATTTTCATCGCTATAGACAAGACACTCATCCGAATATGGAACGCCATAATACATGTAGAGATGTCCATGGTCTTCTAAGAAAGGGATGTGCCGAATCAGATCATCGTACTTTTTTTGCATGGTTCATTTCACTCCAATCATAGGATATGTTTTTGATCGAATCGCGTGAAAATGAGATCGATGTTCACGCGAATTCTTTGTAATAACAATCAAGTCGTTTCGATCCATTTATTCGTTCAATAGGGTAAATACATAAACCTTTTCACGAGTAATTACGGTAAAGCGGATCAAAATCATTAAAGAATCGGTTTCTTCGCTGTTTCCTTCGCGTTCGAGATAGTAACGATTGAGTTCTAAAGTATTTCCCTCGATTTTGGCGATTTCCCGCGGTAAAACGTGAATGCTTTGGAAATTGTAGTTGCCGACTACGGCAATGATGGTTTCATCCGTGTCGAAGTCATAGGTGAATGGGGCGTTGGAACTTAACTCGTGTGTTGCGGTTTTCATTTCGACCAAATCGGTGCCATATGCATAAAAGGGCTCGGAGTAAAGCGATGAACCATCCGTGTAGTTCGCTCGAACGCGGATTTCACAGATCTTTAAGTCGTGGTTTTCGAAGTGATAGGCGTTTTCTTCGGTATCAAACGTTTCATCGTTGATTTTGACTGTGTAATTGACAAAACTAGGATTGTTTAATGCGAGATCAGTCCAGCTTACAAGATCATTTTGGTAGTTCATGCCAATCGATTGTACGTGTTGAGAATCACGATCGAGCGAAATCTCGATCATGTCCGATACGTGTTCTTCACCACTTTCATCGTAAATGATGATTTTTACGTTATAGTCACCGTTTTGAAAAGGGTAAAAGGAATAGTGGGAATCATAGGCATAAAGGTTGTAGTCGAGGTGGTCGATCGGAGTCACTCGATCATCTTCAAATAGGATAATCTCATAGTATTTAGCGCTGGGAACGTCATTCCA